>JAZNPP010000036.1:0-55590 GCA_045589695.1 Bacteroidaceae bacterium | reverse complement strand
GAACTCGGGACCTCTTCCTTACCAAGGAAGTGCTCTACCACTGAGCTATAACAGCGTTGAAAAAGAGCGGAAGACGGGGCTCAAACCCGCGACCCTCAGCTTGGAAGGCTAATGCTCTATCAACTGAGCTACTTCCGCAATACGTTTACATAAAGAATTTGCAAACAAACGGAGATAGTATCCCTTAGGTTAAACTATCAAGGCTGGTTCGCATTCTCCTTTTTCAACACATGTGGGCAAAGATGGATTCGTACCACCGAAGTCGAAAGACAGCAGATTTACAGTCTGCCCCATTTGGCCACTCTGGAATTTGCCCTTAACCTTGTCACTATTTCAGAAAACGCATTCGCGACAAACTTTATAACGACTGCGCCTTTTCCCTTTGAGCCTCTTGTCGGATTCGAACCAACGACCCCGAGATTACAAATCACGTGCTCTGGCCAACTGAGCTAAAGAGGCAATATGTTCGCGACGCTGTTACCGTTGTAAAGCGAGTGCAAATGTACTGCTTTTTTTTTAACTACAAAACTTTTTCTGCTTTTTTTTTGCAAAACAGGCAAGATTGCCGTCTTTTTTACCTTAAAAGCGCGCCGACTCATTTTTATATATTAAACATCGCCTGCCGCCGAGCAACTCGGCGGCAGGCGAATTCACTTATCCGCTTATGCGAATAGGCAAGGCATTATTTGTTCCTGTTCTTTTCCGCCTGAACCTTGATAGCGTCAATGGCACTAAGAAGAGCGTCTTCAAACGTGTCGCTAGTCTTTGAAGCGAAAAGTTCGCCGCCGGGAGCCATGACACGCAAAGCGACCTCCTTGTTATTGGCTGTCTCGGGCTTAATCAGCTTCATTGACACCTCAAGAGTTGTAGCACCCTCACAAAGCTTGTCAAGCTTAGCGACTTTTTTCTCCACGAACTCCATCAACTGCTGTGATGCGTCGAAATGAACAGATTGAATTCTTGTTACCATAATTAAACCTCCTATAATTTAGTTGTTAGCGGCTCTTGGATGAGCCTTATCATAAAAACGTTTAAGCTCCTCAAATGTAAGATGCGTGTAGATTTCTGTCGTCGCGAGGCGTTCATGCCCCAACAGTTCCTTGACAGCTCCGAGTTCGGCCTCATTGTTCAGCATAGCAGTCGCAAAAGAGTGCCTGAGCACATGCGGGCTCTTTTTATGCACCGAGGTAAAATTATTCAGCAACCTTCTCACCAAGCGGTAAACCGAAGAACGGGAAATGCGGCAACCCTTTGACGACAGGAACAGCGCTTCCGTTTCCGGCCGCAAGGCGGAACGCCGCTCCAAGTAAGCCTCAAGCTCTTTTTTCATCTCGACGCCGAAAGGTACGACACGCTCTTTGGCACGTTTGCCGAAAACCTTTATTACGGACTGCGAGAGGTCCACATCTTTCACGTCAAGCCCTACGAGTTCCGCCAGACGCAGGCCCGCAGAATAGAAGCACATTATTATCATCCTGTCGCGGCAGCCATCATAACCTTCGGCGAAGACATAGCCGTCAAGCAGACGGTCCATATCTTCTTCCTTAACGAATGCCGGCAGCCTTTTTCTTCGTTTCGGACCCTGCAGAAGAGCCACGGGATTAGACGCGACCTTTCCCTCGGAACGCAAAAAATTAAAGAACATACGCAAAGCGCTTATCTTGCGGGACACCGATGACGAAGCCGCTCCTCTATCCATAAGTTCAGCGACCCACGAACGCACAATGTCCGCATCGACGTCAGCGAACGACAAAGACTCATCAATGCGGGCCAAAAAGTCTTCGAATGAGCGAAGGTCATTAGCGTACGCTCTCAGCGTGTGAGGCGAGCAGTTCCTTTCAACTCTCAAATACCCGATGAATGAGTCTATAAACATATTCGTTGCCGCAAGATACATCTTACGGCAACGAATATAAATCAGATTTAATTAAAAAACAAGAAAAGGATGTTTTTTATTCCTCGTTCGCACGAAGTTTCTGAACGTAGATAGCGTGTTCCATCTTCAGTCTCTTGAGTACTGAAGGCTTGTCAAACTGCTGACGGGCACGCAACTCCTTAACTACACCGGTTTTCTCGAATTTTCTCTTGAATTTTTTGAGAGCTCTTTCAATGTTCTCGCCCTCCTTAACAGGTACTACAATCATTTCCTATTTTATTTATTTAGTTTATATTATTTCCCACTTTAGACATAAAGCGGTGCAAAAGTAGACACAATTTCTCAATCTACAAAACTTTTGCACTCTTTTTTTGCTGAAAAATATCCCGCAACGGCTCCATGCATGACCTTGAATGCTATATTTGCGCATTGCACCATTGTTTGTAATCTCGCCACTTTCTACTTCTCGGACTACAGCCAACTTAAAACTCATCGGATAGTCGCGTTGCGTACGCTTGACATACAAGCATTTACTCTTTTCTTCCATAGCTTTACATGTTTTTGTGTAACGCTATTTTAGGACGGGACAAAAAGAAGGGGGCACAAAAGCCCCCTCCTAAACTCTCCATATCTTGATATTATATTAAAGATTAGGATTGATTTTGCTCCACTCTGAGATTGCAGGAACAATATTCAAAGTAACGAGCTCGTCACGCATCTTGCAAAGGTGAGCATAGCTTGCATCGAGCTTAGCTATCTCCTCTTCTGTACCTACAGGCATCTTGTATGAACAGCCGTTCTTGTCAAGAACGGTATCCATAGCCATCATTATGTGGTCGTACTTCTCGTTTGAAACATATGTGCCTGCAGGGAAGCGGAACGCCTCACCGCCCATAACCGAACGAATCATCTCGACAGAGAGGTAAGAAGGGCTCTGGAATGAAGAGCGGCCACGCAGCTTGATAATAGCGGCGCCACCCTGTGTAACGTCCTTCTTCATCTGCTCCCACTCCTCTTCGGGGAACTCAGCCGTACCGATGATATCGGTCAATGGTTTGCCGGCAATCTTGACAGCACTGCCGAAAACAGCCATCTGCTCGCCATGACCGCCATATGTAGCGCAACCCGTAACCTGATTCATCATAACACCGAACTTCTTAGCCAAAGCATTCTGCAGACGTGTTGAGTCAAGACCTGCAAGAGTCGTAACCTGGCCCGGCTTCAGACCGGAATAGAGCAATGTCACTAGACCTGTCAAGTCGGCAGGGTTGAAGATGATTACCACGTGCTTAACATCGGGGCAGTATGTCTTGATGTTCTTGCCAAGTTCCTCGGCGATCTTACAGTTGCCTGCGAGCAAGTCCTCACGGGTCATGCCCTCCTTACGCGGAGCGCCGCCTGAAGAGATTATATACTTCGCATCCTTGAATGCCTCTGCGACATCTGTAGTAGCCGTAATATTCACTTCGTCGAAACCGCTCTGACGCATCTCCTCGGCAACACCCTCAGGAGAGAATACGTCATAAAGACAGAGATTGGTTGTCAAGCCCATCATAAGAGCCGACTGCGCCATATTAGAACCAATCATACCGGCAGCGCCGACAATCACCAATTTTTCGTTTGTTAAATACTGCATAGTTTTAAAATTTAAGGTTTATAATTATATGTATATTTTTCTATTCTCTAATCTTTCGTTCCGCCAAATCAAAGCCCTATGTCCTCAAAAATTTTGGCCGTAGCTCCTGCACTTTCCAGAACAAACCGTTCAGCGGCCGCACCAGCCTTCGCACGACATTCATCGTCCGCAAGGAGAAGGAGCATACTTTCATCAAAGCCATGAGCGTCCCGTACCTCGACAGCCCCGCCGCACTCTTTCAGTTTCCGAGCCGCCAATGAACGTTCATTGTTCGGGCCGAGAATCAAGGGAACGCCGTACACGGCAGCCTCAAGGACATTATGCACCCCTTTGCCGAAACCGCCGCCGACATACGCCACCGTACCGTAACCGTAAACCGACGACAAAAGGCCGTAACTGTCTATAATCATACATCCGGCCTCCTGCGCCTCTTCAACCGATGCACGGGTATAACGGACGCAGACCCCGTTATACGCCTTCTCTACCGCCGTAACATGTTCATCGCTGACATCGTTAGGCACAACAACGAGCTTGCAAGCCTTGTTCTTGTTAAAGAAAGGCATATACACCGCCTCGTCATCCTTCTCTGACGCCCCGGCCACAAAAACCGGCTTTTCGCCTGCGAACTGTTCCAACAGCGGCAGCTGCCGCGCCTGTTCAAGTACCTTGACTACGCGGTCGAACCTTGTATTTCCGGCTACCGCTACATTGAAGACGCCAATCTTCTCAAGGAATCTCTTTGATTCGGCATCCTGCACATAAAGACGCTCGAAACAGTGCAGCGCCTCACGCATTTGCCTTGCGGCGATACGCAGCAGCAGAGGCTCTCTTCTGAAGACCGACGACACGCTGTACGCCGGAACAGAGCGTCTCTTCAAGGCCGTCAGAAAGTTTAGCCAGAACTCACACTTTACAAAGAACGCCATCTTCGGCTGCAGGATATCGAGAAACCATCTCACGTTGCGACACGTGTCGAACGGCAGAAAGCAAACGACATCGGCCTGCTGGTAGTTTTTCGCCATCTCATATCCCGACGGCGAAAAGAAAGTCAAGGCTATACGATATTCAGGGTGTGTCGCCCGCATGCGTTCTATCATCGGACGGGCCTGTTCAAACCCGCCTCGGGACGACACGTGAAACCATACATAGCTTTCGCCCTTTTTTACCTTTTCTTTAAGTATCGCCGACGTCTCTTTGTGCCCTGCAAGCTTTCTTCTTGCCTTCTTGTGCCCGAAGAGCGCTGCGACCTTGACGCACAGTATATAAATGTATATTCCTAAGGTATACATTATTACCCTAAAACGCTTATTGCACGACGCAGTCGCGACAAGGTCTCCTCCTTGCCGATGAGGCCCGAAATATCAAACATCTGAGGCCCTTTGCCCTCGCCTACGAGCGCAAGGCGGAAAGCGTTCATAATCTCGCCCATTCCGTACCCTTTCGATTCAATCCACTCATGCACCGCCTTGTCCTGATTCTCAACAGAGAAGTCGTCAAGCGACTCAAGCAGACAGGCGAGCTCTTCCATCTTCTTTGCCGAGTCCTCTTTCCAACGTTTCTTCGCAGTCTTCTCGTCATATTCGACAGGAGCCACGAAGTAGAAGCTGCAAGCGTCCCACAGTTCATGCACGAAGTTCACGCGGCCCTTCATCAAAGAGACAATCTTTTCAAGATGCTCCGACGAGGTTGAAATACCGTGAGATTTCACTACAGGCATGAACATGCGCGCGATATCCGCATCCGGTTTCTTTATTATGTATTCGTGGTTGAACCAAATCATTTTCTTGTAGTCGAAACGGGCGCCCGCCTTGCTGCATTTGGAGAGGTCGAACTTAGCGACAAGTTCGTCCATTGACATAAGTTCGGAATCGTCTCCAGGGTTCCAGCCGAGAAGAGCAAGGAAGTTTATTACAGCCTCGGGCAGATAGTCGCTTTCACGGAAGCCGGAAGAGACAGCTCCGCTCTTCGGGTCGTGCCACTCAAGCGGGAATACGGGGAATCCCAGACGGTCACCGTCTCTCTTGCTTAGCTTTCCGTTACCCTCGGGTTTTAACAGAAGCGAGAGGTGGGCGAACTGAGGCATCGTTTCTTCCCATCCGAAAGCACGGTACAACAGCACATGCAACGGAGCCGAAGGCAACCACTCCTCGCCGCGTATAACATGGGAGATTTCCATCAGGTGGTCATCGACGATGTTCGCGAGGTGATATGTAGGAAGTTCGTCGGCCGACTTATAAAGCACCTTGTCGTCAAGAATTGAAGAATCGATCGTAACCGCCCCGCGTATAAGATCATTCACGACAACCTTTTCTCCCGGCTCCACCTTGAAACGGACAACATACTGGCGGCCGGAGTCAAGCAGAGCCGCCACTTCCGCCTCGGACAACGAAAGAGAGTTGCGCATTGACATACGAGTAGAGGCGTCGTACTGGAAATTTTCAATTTCGGCACGCTTCGCATCCAGCTCTTCGGGAGTATCGAAAGCCATATATGCCTTACCGGCGTCAAGCAGGACCTTTACATATTTCTTATATATATCACGACGCTCCGACTGACGGTACGGGCCATATTCGCCGCCGAAAGAGACGCCTTCGTCGAATTTTATCCCGAGCCAACGGAACGATTCTATAATATAGTCTTCGGCACCCGGCACGAAACGGTTAGAGTCGGTATCCTCGATACGGAACACTAAATCTCCGCCATGCTGACGGGCAAACAGATAGTTATACAACGCGGTTCTTACTCCACCGATATGCAAAGGACCGGTAGGACTCGGCGCAAAACGCACCCTTACTCTTCTTTCCATATATAAATTACTTTGTTCCAGACATGCGGCACGCCACGCCTCAATGCATATTATACACACTAAGGGCAATATAACAATGCCATATGCAAAAATAGTACAACAAAACAAGCCGTCAAAATAAAAATCTCATTTTTTGAGAAGCGATAAAGACATTATACATGCCTTTTTCACAAGAAATATTGACACGTCATTGTTTTTCATTATTTTTTACTATCTTTGAGCTAAGGCTCAAACAAAAAAAACAAAACAACAAGCCACCGCGCTTGCTTGTTTACATTTTGGAAATCAACACCCTTCAGCAAAATATGAAAAAAAGACTTGAAAAATTCTTTGGCAGGCACACCCGCACCGTGCTGCACGTAGGTTTTGTAACAGCATGCATATGCGCAATTGTATATTTCATGCCAAGAGAGAAATATACGAGCTACAGCTACGACTATAATGCGCCGTGGAATTACGAACAGATAATTGCGGACTTTGATTTCGTCGTGAAGAAGAGCGCCAAGCAGATCGCGGACGAAAAGGACAGCATAAGAATCAACTTCAGGCCCTACTTTACTTTCAACGACAAACTGAACGGCAAGGAGTTCAGGCAGGAGTTCCCGTCAAGAACGTACATGGAATACGCGAATTGTCTCGAAGCGCTGTACAAAGACGGCATTGTTTCGGACGAGGACGCCCATATAATCAGGACAGGCGGCAACAACGAGATAAACTTCACGAACGGAAATGATACGATAACAAAGGATGCCGGCCGGTTCGTAAGCACGTCGGAAGCCTACGAGACCTTGATAAATGCTGACACCCTGCTCACGGAAGAGATGATTGCGGCTATGGAGCTCATGAGATTCATCACCCCCAACTACGTGTGCGACAGCGTTCTGTCAGAGAGAGAACTCGAAAGGCAGTTGGCTAAGGTGGATACACGCATAGGAGCTGTACTCAAAGGACAGCGCATCATAAATAAGGGCGACCTTATTGACAGCGACACATACCGCACGATAGAGACATACCTGACAATACAGAACGAGATAGAGTCGTCGAAGAGCATCGGCAGCAAGATGAACATCTTCTTCGGACAAGTGATGTTCATTATTATATGCATGTTCTCGCTTCTGACATACATACATATATATCGTCAGGACATTGCCAACAGCACAAACAAGTTCATTTTTACCATTCTGTCGGCAACCATATTCCCAGTAATCGTGGCTCTTATCGCAAACCATGGGGGCATCAGCGTATTCATATTGCCGTTCGCCATAGTGCCTATGATGCTGTGCCTTTTCATTGACCACAACACGGCATTCGTTACGCATATCATAACAATCATGATGTGTTCGATAATGACAGGCTCGCCTTATGAATTCGCAATGCTCCAGATTATTGCCGGATGCAGCGCCATACTGAGCCTGAAAGAGCTGTCGTCACGCTCTCAGATGTTCCGGTGCGTATTCATAACGCTTCTTACGTACGCAGCAGTATACATGTGCTACGAACTGATAATAGAGTCGGATTTCTCGAAAATGAAGTACAATATGTATATGTACTTCTCGGTAAGCGCAGTGCTGATGCTCTTCGTCTACCCGATGATGTTCATTGTCGAAAAGGTTTTCGGCTTCGTATCTAACGTAACGCTCATAGAGCTCTCGAACCTCAACAGCAAGCTGCTGCAAAAGATGTCGCAGGAAGCTCCCGGCACATTCCAGCACTCTATGCAGGTAGGAAACCTGGCAGCAGAGGCGGCACGGGCTCTCGGAGCCAACAGCCTTGAAGTAAGGACCGGAGCCCTTTATCACGACATCGGCAAAATGAACAACCCGATATATTTTACCGAGAACCAGAACGGAGGCATTAACCCGCACGACAGCCTGACACCGGAAGAGAGCGCCGCCATAATAATAAAACACGTGACAGACGGACTCAGTCTTGCAGATCATGAGCATCTGCCAAGAAAAATCAAAGACTTCATATCCACGCACCACGGAACGTCTAAGACCGGTTACTTCTACATAACCTACAAGAACGCGCACCCGGACGAGGTTGTAGACGAGAGCAAGTTCACATACCCCGGAAAGAAGCCATCGACACGCGAGCAGGCCATACTTATGCTTGCCGACTGCGTAGAGGCGGCATCGCACAGCATCAAGGAGTATACCGACGAGAACATAGAGAAGCTTGTGGACAATATCGTGGCCTCCAAGCTGAACGACGGAGAGCTGTCTCAGGCTCCTTTGACGTTCAAAGACATTGACACAATAAAAAGCATATTCAAGAACAGGCTTAAGGCTATCTACCACACAAGAATAAGCTACCCCAAAGAGAAAAATGGAAAGAACGAGAAATAACTATTTGTAAAAAATTCTTAAATAAGAAGGGTAAACCCGGCAGATTTATTGGTTTCTGCCGGGTTTCTTAATTTTCTTTGTCCATATAAAAATTTATGCTATGGAGAAGATAATATATCAGATATGGAAGAACAGGCTGTTCTCCGCCGCCAATCTCAGAACGACATCGGGCGAAAAGTTGCAGATTATGGACTGCGGCACCAACCGCAGCGGCAAGAACATCTTCAACGACGCAAAGATACGGATAGGCGACAAGACATGGGCGGGAAACGTGGTGTTGCACTGCAAAAGCAGCGATTGGGAGAAAGATATACATGGCGGCGACAGCTTTACCGACAATATTATCCTCCACGTAACGTTGCACGACGACTGCTCTATGCTCAGGAGGCATGGAGAAGAGATACAGCAGCTATGCCTAACGCATACGGCTGAACTTGACAGCGACATATTTGAATCGAGAGGGGGGATATGCCGCTGTCTGAACATAAACGGCGGCGACGAGGCGATAGACAGAATAAGGGTTCACGGGATATTGTCAAAACTATTGATGGAACGTATCGAGGAGAGAGCCGAATATATCGAGAAACTCCACGAGAACAACGGGCAGAGGTGGGATGACACCTTGTTCAGAATGCTTATGCGCAGCTTCGGGTTCGGCATTCACGGCCGCCAGTTCGAGGAGCTTGCCGCCACGATAGACTTTTCCGCACTTGGCAAGCATAGCGACAACTTACTACAGGTAGAGGCCATATTCTTTGGGCAGGCAGGGTTGCTTGAAGAGGAGAGCATACCTTATTATTATAGGGAATTCGCGCTGAACAGCGGATACTTCAAAGAGATTAAAAGAGAATTCCAGTTCCTGCAAAAGAAATTCAACCTTAAAGTCATGAGCCACACGATGTGGAACGGTTGCAGCACCCCTCATGTACGGATTGCAAGGCTGGCCGCAATATACAACAGCAAGCGGTTCAGCATGTCAAACATTGCAGAAAGCGGTTGCATAAAAGATTTACATAAAACGTTGAGCCACACCTTACACAGCTACTGGCAAAACCATACGTGCTTCGGCGGAACGGAGACATACGGCAACGGGGATTTAAAACAGACGCAAATAGAGGTGATTATCATCAATGCGATAGTGCCTATGCTGTATGTATATGGCAGACACAGGAAAGAATACGCTCTTTGCGAAAAGGCCGAAGACTACCTGCACTCCCTGCGCAACGAAGAGAACAGTGTTGTAAGGCGTTGGAGAGAACAAGGGTTCACCGTAAGCTGCGCTGCCGATTCGCAGGCCCTGCTGCAGCTAAGCAAAGCCTACTGTTCACGCAACAGATGCCGCGATTGTCAGATAGCCTACCGCTACATAAGCAGTGCCATAAAATGCAGCTGAACGCAGAATGCCAATCAGTTACCGGAACTGAGATTCCTTAACAGCTGACCTTTTAATAAAAAATCACCGCCGCAAAGAATTTGCGGCGGTGATTTTTATAGTTAAAGTATTTGTTACTTCTTTCTTATGATGCTGTATGCGATAGGCGCAGCGATGAAGAGTGAAGACAAAGTACCGAACACAACACCGAGAATCATAGCGAATGAGAAACTACGGATGCTGTCACCGCCAAGTATGAAAATACATATCAACACAATCAAAGTACTCAAAGACGTATTGATTGTACGAGCCAACGTGGTGTTCAGCGAGGTATTGAAAAGTTCGAACTTGTTGCGTTTCGGATAAAGGTGAGTGAACTCACGTATACGGTCAAAGATAACCACCTTATCATTGATAGAGTAACCGATAGCGGTAAGGATAGCGCCGATGAATGTCTGGTCTATCTCCAAAGACATAGGAAGTACGCCGTACAACAATGAGTAGCAACCCATAATCATCACAACGTCAACAGCAAGCGCAAAGATTGAGCCGATGCTGTATGCCACGTTACGGAAACGCACAAGGATGTAGATGAAGATTGCAATAAGCGCGAATATCACAGCTACGATAGCTCCGTTGCGTATATCCTCAGCCATGCTCGGACCAACCTTCTGAGAGCTGATGATTGAGCCGCCCTCGTGGTTGTCGTAGTCACGGAATGTTTCCAACGTCAAGTCTTCGCTAAGCAGACCGCCATCCATGAACGAATCGTAAAGGAACTTAGAGATATTGTCGTCTGCGACCTTTGCAGTATCGTTAATCATGTAGTTAGTTGTAACACGGATAGTCTTGCCGTCTGTACCGAGAGCGATAGCCTGAACGTTGTCCTCGGTTATCTTCTCCTTCAACAAGGCGCGTACGGTCTCAGGCTCAACCTCCTTCTCGAACTGAACGACAAAGTTACGTCCGCCGGTAAAGTCGATGCTCTGGCTCAAGCCGCGGAACACGAACGATGCGACCATAGCAAGAATAGCGATGCCGAATATAATCAAAGACTTCTTTGAAGCGCCGAGGAAGTTGAAGTTCGGCTCTCTCATGAGGTTTCTTGAAATCTTTGTAGTAAATGTAAGATTCAGCCACTTGTTCCTGTCCATGAAGTGTTCGAAGATTACACGTGTGACGAACACTGCCGTAAAGAATGAACACAACAGACCGATAATCAATGTTGTAGCGAAGCCCTTGATAGGACCTGTACCGAAGTTGAACAGGATGATACCGGTAATGATAGATGTAAAGTTAGAGTCGAAGATTGCCGAGAAAGCGTTCTTGTAACCGTCAGAAAGAGCTGCACGAACAGCCTTGCCCGCACGCAGTTCCTCTTTTGTACGCTCGTATATAAGCACGTTGGCATCGACCGCCATACCTAATGTAAGAACGATACCCGCAATACCGGACATTGTCAATGCCGCCTGGAACGACGCAAGCACACCCATCGTAAAGAAGAGGTTGAGCAACAGCGCAAGGTTAGCCACAGAGCCCGGGATTACGCCGTACATCGCGCACATGTAAAGCATAAGAAGCACGAATGCCACGATGAACGAAACGACACCCTGCTCGATTGACTTCTGACCCAAAGAAGGACCTACAACCTCCTCCTGAACGATACGTACAGGAGCGGCCATCTTACCTGAGCGAAGCACGTTCGCCAAGTCCTGAGTAGCCTCGATCGTAAAGTTACCTGTAATCTGTGAGCGGCCGCCTGTGATTTCAGACTGAACCGTAGGAGCGCTGTAAACATAGCCGTCGAGCACGATCGCTACCGCACGGTGCAAATTCTTTTTTGTAAGGTTAGCCCATCTTCTTGAACCGTCTACATTCATCTGCATATCAACGCATGGAGCGCCGTTCTGGTCAAAGCCGGCCTTAGCGTCAGAGATAACGTCGCCTTCTACAGGAGCTCTGCCGTTACGTTCCGTAACCTTGATTGCGTTCAGCTCAAAGATAGTTCTTGTCGAGTCGCCGTCATAAGCCTCAACGCTCCACATAAGACGAAGGTCACGAGGAAGAGCCATTTTAGCCTCTTCTGTCGCAAGCATTCTGTTGATAGCTGCCGTATCGCTGTAATGAGCGGCGCCCACTGTGCAAAGCGAACTGTTAAGACCGATGATGCGTGACATCAAAGGATTTGCGACAGAATCGTTGCTTGCGGCGGCAAGCTTGCTGTCAAGGTCCTGCAATGCGGGATATATCTCCTTCGCTATCTCATCGAGCGTGTATGTCTCCCAGAATTCGAGGTTAGCCGAGCCCTGAAGGAGCTTACGTACACGATCGGGGTCCTTAACGCCGGGAAGCTCAATCATGATACGGCCCAAGCCGCCTTCGATAGCCTGAATGTTAGGCTGAACAACGCCGAAACGGTCGATACGTGAACGCAACACGTTGTATGAATTATCAACGGCCGCCTTCACCTCGCTGCGCAAGACATTCTCGACCTCTTTGTCTGTAGAGTTCTGAGAAACCTTATCTTTCAAGTCGAATGTAGCGAAGAGCGATGCCAAATTGCTGCCGGGGGCTGCCTTATGATACTCGTTGATAAACGCTGTTATGTAGTCTCCGCCATTGATTGTAGCCACACGCGCATTTTCCAGAGCTGTCTTGAAAGCCGCGTCTTCCTTGTTGCCAGACAACGCCTTAACGATGTCGGAAACAGAGACTTCCATAATGACATACATACCGCCTTTAAGGTCCAAACCAAGACCAATCTCCAATTCACGGCACTCTTTCAATGAGTAAATTCCAAGCCAAACTTTCTTGTTCTGCATAGAATCCATGTAATGTTTGCTGCCCTGAGCGCACTCTTCGGCCTTACCGGCGTGATAGCTTGTAACGACCGAGAATGAGAGGTAGAACAAACATACGATTGTCAGCAGCGCTGCGAATACTTTTACAAATCCTTTGTTCTGCATTTCTATTAAATTTTATTGTGATTTATTCTGTTGCTTTTGTCAAAATCGTGCAAATATAGTGTTTTTTTCTCAAAACGCACGACATTGACCGTCTTTTTATTTATTTATTTATAAATATAAGCGAACAAAAACGGGATTCAGAGCCATAAAACAAAAAAACCGCATTAAAATGCGGTTTAGTACAGAGTGCCGACGCATCATCTCCTTGACGCATCGAAAAGACGTCTTTTCTCATCTTCGCTGAGAGAATTGTAGCCTCCTTTTTTTATCTTGTCGAGGATTCTGTCAATGTCGGCCTCGGCAGCCTTCTTCTTCGCATTATACTCATAGTCCGCATTCCGCCCGCCTTTCGAATATGTAAATTTCGGTTTTTTCCTGCGCTGTCCGCGTTTTCCGCTGAAAAGTTTTACGGCCCAATCTATCGGCTTATTCACGACCGAAGTCAAATCGACACCCTTGTTCAGCATGCTTGTTACGAGCCAACCCGCAGCGGCACCGCCGAGATGCGCTATGTTTCCGCCGGCATTGCTGCCTGAAATCATAAAGAATGATATGGCTACTGTCACTACTGCAAACGTAGATAGCTTTACGGGACCGACAAGCGCAAGGTTAATACGATAGTCGGGATTACGGACCGCCGACGCCACGACGACGGCCAGGACTGCCGCAGATGCGCCTACAAGATACGAATTCTCGACATATGGCGCGAAATAAGGGAAGAGATTGTACGCAAGGACAAAGGCGACGCCTCCGGACAACCCTCCCAATATATACGTGCCGACGAAATGACGCACCGAAAAGAAATTCAAGAATATTTTCCCGAACACATAGAGCGACACCATATTCCAAAGAATGTGCATAAAATTCTTATGCACGAACATATATGTAAGAAGACTCCAGGGAGAATAGAGAAGCCGCTGCAGGGAAGAGGGCAGCTCAAGATATCTCACAATTGAGTTTCCGGCCTCTCCAAGATTGAAAAGCACTGAAAAAACACCGATAAAAACGATGATAATAAACACTGCCGCATTGACAAATATATACTTGCCGACGACATCTTCGGTCTTAAATCTTTTCAACAGTTTATCAAACATACGGGCCATTTATTTTACCGTTCTTACGCCACAGCCGTATAAGTATCAAGCCGAATAGCATGCCTCCGAGATGAGCGAAGTGAGCGATACCGTCGGGAGTACCGACCGCGCCGAGGTACAGTTCAACGACAGCATATCCTATTACAAAATATTTTGCCTTTATCGCCACCGGAATGGGGAAGACGAACATCTTCTCGTTCGGAAACAGCATGCCGAAGCCGAGCAATATCGCATACACGGCGCCCGACGCCCCCACGGTTATGGAGTTCAGTACAAGATTAAGTTCCGCCAATGACGGGAGTCTGTAATTCAACCCCCGATGCAGCACGGCACCGCCCTCTTCGATTACCATATTCACGGTTTCGGCGTCCATACCCTCTATCAACGAGAAGTATCGGACAGCGCCTACCGCTTCCTGAATCAAAGCGGCTCCGATACCGGCAACGATGTAGAATGTAAGAAACCGCTTAGGCCCCCAGACATACTCCAATGTACGGCCGAACATGAATAGAGCGAACATATTGAAGAATATATGCGTAAAGCCGCCGTGCATGAACATATACGTCACCAGCTGATACGGGTGGAAGTCGGACGACATATAAAAATGCAGGCCAAGAATATTTTCCAGGTCTATTCCGTATTTTTCAGCGACAATAGCGGCCAGAAACATCAGCACGTTTATCGCCAACAGGTTTTTGGTTACAACCGGTATTCCGTTCATAATGAAAGGCAATGTTAAATTATTCGTTTACAGAGCCGTTATACACGCTGCGCTTGCTTAACAAACTAAAGCGAACGCAGCTTTACTCCGAATCTTTGCAAAGATAATACAAAGTCGTGAGTTTAAGTTTCCAAAATGCCGACAAAGCCTTTTATTTAAATTTCTATAACTAAATTTTATTATTTAAGCACGATTGGAAGAGAGAAAACAATATATATTTCGTAACTTTGCACAGAATAAAGTGAGATTGACGAACATATAAAAATGATTATAGAATGAACATTGAAGCAACATTGGCACAATGCGTCGTTGAGGCGGTAAAGAGCCTTTACGGTGCCGACTTCAACGCAGAAAAGATACAATTACAGAAGACACGCAAGGAATTCGAAGGAGATTTCACTCTTGTAGTATTCCCGTTCCTTTCGTTGTCGAAGAAACGTCCCGAAGATACAGCGCAAGAGATTGGAGAGTTCCTGAAGAACAATGTTCCGGCAATATCATCGTTCAATGTCGTTAAGGGTTTCCTTAACCTTGCGATATCCCCGAGCTATTGGATAGGATTGCTGAATGAGATTGAGAAGGCCGAACAGTGGGGTATAACCCCTGCGGATGAAAATTCGCCTCTCGTTATGGTAGAATATTCATCTCCCAACACCAACAAGCCTCTTCACTTGGGACACATACGCAACAACCTGCTCGGCTATGCGCTCTCGAACATAATCGCAGCCAACGGCAACAAGGTTGTCAAGACAAACATCGTAAATGACCGAGGAATACACATCTGCAAGTCTATGCTCGCATGGCAGAAATGGGGCGAAGGCGAGACGCCTGCGAGCAGCGGCAAAAAGGGCGACCACCTTATCGGAGACTACTACGTCGCGTTCGACAAGCACTATAAGGCGGAACTGAACGAGCTTATGGAAAAAGGAATGAGCAAGGAAGAGGCCGAGGCGGCGTCGCCTCTTATGGCCGAAGCCCGCGACATGCTCGTGAAATGGGAAGCCGGCGACAAGGAGGTGCGCGCCTTGTGGGAAAAGATGAACAATTGGGTATACGAAGGCTTCGACGAGACATACAAGCGTCTCGGCGTTGATTTCGACAAGATATACTACGAAAGCGACACATACCTTGTGGGAAAGGAGACCGTTCTCGGCGGTCTCGGGAAAAGCATTTTCTACCGCAGAGAGGACGGGTCGGTATGGGCAGACCTTACAAATGACGGACTCGACGAGAAGCTGTTGCTGCGCAGCGACGGCACATCGGTATATATGACCCAGGACATAGGTACTGCCCAGCTCCGTTTCCGCGACTACCCTATCGACAAGATGGTATATGTCGTGGGCAATGAGCAGAATTACCACTTCCAGGTACTCTCGCTCCTGCTCGACAAGCTCGGTTTCTCATGGGGCAAAGGGCTCGTGCATTTCTCTTACGGCATGGTAGAGCTCCCCGAGGGCAAGATGAAGAGCCGTGAAGGAACGGTCGTCGATGCCGACGACCTCATGGACGAGATGATAAGAACCGCAAAGGAGACGTCGGAGGAACTTGGCGGCAAGCTCAACGACCTCACAGCCGAGGAGAAGGCCGAGATTAACCGCATCATCGGGCTCGGAGCCCTCAAATACTTCATGCTGAAAGTAGATGCGCGCAAGAATATGCTGTTCAACCCCAAAGAGTCTATCGACTTCAACGGCAATACAGGCCCGTTCATACAGTACACTTATGCCCGCACACGCTCGATAGAGCGTAAGGCTGCCGAAGCTGGAGTCAAGCTTGAAATGGCACTCCCCGACAGCATAAGCGAGAAAGAGTGCGGCATAATACGCATGCTGAATGAGTTCCCCGCAATAGTAAAAGAGGCCGGCACGGACTACTCGCCTTCGGATATTGCCAACTACGCATACGACCTCGCGAAAGAGTACAACCAGTTCTACCACGACTTCAGCATTCTCAAAGAGGAGAACGAGGCTGCCAAAGCTTTCAGAGTGCTGCTTACAAGAAATGTAGGCAAAGTCATCAAGACCGCTATGGGACTGCTCGGCATTGAAGTTCCCGAAAGAATGTAACAGGCATTATGGCAAAAAGACGTTTTTATGTCGTTTGGAACGGCCTTGTCCCCGGAATATATACAAACTGGGATGAATGCAAGGCACAGATTGAGGGGGTAAAACAGGCTCTGTACAAATCGTTCGACAGCATGGAAGCGGCAGAAAAAGCATACAGCTCGTCGCCGCACGAATATATCGGGAACAAAGAGAAAAACCCGCAAGATACGGCAACGTCAGGAGTGTACCCTACGGAGATTATCAGAAATGCGTTGGCTGTAGACGCCGCATGCAGCGGCAACCCGGGAATGATGGAATACAGGGGCGTATATATCGGCACCGGCGAAGAGGTATTTCACTTCGGCCCGATGTTCGGCACCAACAATATCGGAGAGTTCCTTGCGATAGTTCATGGGCTGGCGTTGCTTAAGCAGAAAGGACTTGAGATGCCAATATATTCCGACAGCCGCAATGCCCTGCTATGGATAAAGGGCGGAAAATGCAAGACAAAGCTCCCTCGCGACAACAAGAGCGAGGAACTTTTCAAGTACATTGAACGTGCCGAAAAGTGGCTCAAAGAAAACAGCTGGAAAACAACGCTTTACAAATGGGAGACCGATAAATGGGGAGAGATTCCTGCAGATTTCGGAAGAAAATGACAAAGAGAGAGGACCCGATAAACGGAACATACAGAACTAAAAGTCTCGTAAAACGTTCAAATGAGAATGAGAGCCTGACCAAACAGTAATTACCTGTAAATTCAGACAAATGGCAACGATAATATTCCCCTCACCGATATTCGGGCCGGTAAAAAGCCGCCGTTTAGGAGTATCGTTAGGCATTAACCTGCTGCCCGGTGACGGCAAGGTATGCACATTCGATTGTCTTTACTGCGAGTGCGGCTTTAACGCATCGCGCAAGACAAGGAAGAGCCTGCCGACACGTTCCGAAGTTTCCGAAGCGCTTGAAAAGAAACTGATAGAGATGAACGGCGAAGGTGTCTGCCCTGACGTGCTTACCTTCGCAGGCAACGGAGAGCCCACCATTCACCCTCATTTCGACGAAATTATAGATGACACCATACGCATTCGTGACAGATACTGCCCGAACGCCAAGATAAGCGTTCTCACGAATGCGTCGCTTATAACAAGACCTAAGGTTTTTGAGGCTTTGAAGAGAGTGGACAACAATATCCTCAAGCTCGACACCGTAGACAAAGACTACATAACCTTTCTTGACCGCCCTGCAGCGGGGTATGACCTCGACGCAATAATAGAACGGATGAAAGCTTTTGAGGGCAAGGCTGTAATACAGACAATGTTCCTCAAGGGCACAATAAACGGCATAGACGCCGACAATACAGGCGACAGACACGTCAAGCCCTGGATAGATGCGGTGAAAAGGATATCTCCCCGAGAGGTAATGATATACACCATTGACCGCGAGACGCCTCAGCAGGAACTCAGGAAAGCTACCCGCGAGGAACTTGACCGCATTGTCGCCCTGCTTGAAAAAGAGGGCATCAAAGCGTCGGCGTCATATTAAGGACCGGCAATCAGAAGCCGAAGAACCTGGCTATTCCTATGTAAGAAATTGTTATAAGAGCATAACGCAGGAGCTTGCCTAACGCCATAACGGCAATGACTTTAGGCTTATTGGCACGAAGCACGCCGAGCGTAACAAGCAACGTCTCGCCAATGACAGGCACAAAAGATATCGCAGCCGTCCAATAGCCGTACTTTTCAATCATTCTGTCGGCACGCGCCATACGTCTTTCGGGAATCTTGAAGAATTTCATTACCCACTCCTTACTTGCAAGAGAGCCGAGCATAAAACAGGTAATGCCGCCTAAGGTATTTCCCAAAGTAGCCACCAAAGTAATTCCGATAGCATTAAGTCCCAAGTTCAGAAAAAGAACAAGCAGAGCTTCGCTTGCTATCGGCACAATTGTTCCCGAAAGGAAAGACAGGACACCCATTCCCCAGTACCCGTAATCTTTAAAAAAATCCACTAATACATCAACCATAACTCTAAAGGCACTAATAATAGCCAGATTATATTAATTAAAACAAAATAATATCTTGTAAAAAAAGTAATCTTCGCAGTATATATATATGAGAGCATTATCCCCTTAATCGGCAAGCTCCATGTATAGTATATCTCAAAATCGTTCGTATATATCATTGACAGAACGAACAAATATATATCAAGAAGCATAAGGAACTGCAAACGCTTTCTCAGGTAAGGCTTCCCGGGCAATGCCGAGGCGGCAAAAAGAGCGATGTACGGCAGGGTCACCGCCAGCCATGCGGCAGCAGCTACAGCATCCGTCACTGACAATTGCCCGCCGCCTGCAGAAGCAAGGCAAGACACCCGGGCCGAGAAGTCACCGGCAAAACAGGCAACTTCAGGCCATATATATATCACCCCGAATATAAACCAGAACGGAAGCAGCAAGCCCAGAAGAGCAGACAAGAACCCTTTTGCATCACCAAGCCCGGACACATATATATACAGCAGCGATACGGGCAACAGGGTCATGAACTGCGGATAGATGAACGAAGCTACGCCGGACAATGCGAATATCGAGAAAAGGCTTCGGCGGTTATCACAGCCCTGCATGCAGGAGAAAAGACGGCTGAGGACAACCACAAACAAAAGGAGCGATACCGCACACGCCAAATCTCCATGAACGGACAACGAAACGGCTATCAAAGCAAATACAAGCGATGCAAGCCAATGTACACGCCTTTCAAAAAGATGAAATGAGGATACAATTACCGATGAAGCGGCAAACAGCAATAACGACAAGAGGTACTGCAGAATGTTGCCTGATTCATATCCCGTGAATGCAGACTCCATACCCGGCTTGCCGACGAAGAAACCGACAAGCCACAATAAGAACGATACGCCGAAGAGTATCAACGGGGTGAACCTGTTTGACACGAAACGGCCCAATAGTGTCTTCTTATAAGTCAAAACCTATATCCCCTCTGAAGTATTTCTTTTCAAAGTTTATCGCATTTGCTGAACGGAAGGACTTCTCAAGAGCCTCTGCACGTGTCGCTCCGTATGAAACGGCAGCGATCACACGACCGCCGGCGGTAACGACCTTTCCCTCTTTTTCTGCCGTACCGGCATGGAACACGACGCTCTCCTTGACATTCTCAATGCCTGTAATCTCAAAGCCCTTATCATAGTGTTCGGGGTAACCTCCCGAAACAAGCATGACACACACGGCTGTTCTTTCGTCAAACTCAACCTTTGTACCGGCAAGCGTCCCGGCGGCGACCTTTTCAAAGAGTTCGACAATGTCGCTTTTCAGCCTTAGCATTACCGATTCCGTTTCAGGGTCGCCCATACGAACGTTATACTCAATAACCATAGGCTCGCCCTCGACGTTTATAAGACCGAAGAAGATAAAACCCTTATAAAGAAGGTTATCCTTTACGAGTCCATTGACGGTCGGTTTGATTATTCTCTCTTCTACCTTGCCGAGCCACTCTTCCGTAGCAAAAGGAACAGGAGATATCGACCCCATGCCGCCTGTATTAAGGCCTGTATTGCCCTCGCCGATACGTTTGTAATCCTTCGCTTCGGGCAGGATTACATAATCCTTGCCGTCGGTAAGAACAAACACCGAACATTCAATGCCGTCAAGGAACTCCTCTATCACCACAGTTGCCGACGAGTCGCCGAACATGCCGTCGAACATCTCGTCAAGGCTCCGCTTCGCCTCTTCGAGAGTAGGCAGTATAAGCACGCCCTTGCCGGCGCAAAGGCCGTCGGCCTTAAGCACATAGGGAGCCTTCAACGATTCAAGGAAACGATAGGCATCAATCTTTTCAGCGGCAGTAAACGCTTTGTATGCTGCAGTAGGTATAGAGTGACGCTGCATGAATTCCTTCGCGAAGCTCTTGCTGCCCTCAAGTTCCGCAGCAGCCTTGCTGGGACCGATGACCGCGATGCCGCTCAAGCGTTCATCATTGCCGAAATAGTCATAGACTCCCTTTACTAACGGGTCTTCGGGACCGACAACGACCATGCTTATTCCGTTCGCGAGCACAAAGTCCGCAATGGCGTCAAAATCACACACTGCGATATTGACATTCTCACCGACCTCTTTTGTACCGGCGTTGCCCGGCGCAATATATAATTTCTCGACCTTCGGGCTTTGAGCTATTTTCCAAGCGAGAGCATGCTCACGGCCGCCGCTCCCTAAAAGCAATATTTTCATGATATCTTTGATTTACTGTATACAGGTTCTGTTATCTTTTGTCACGCTTGCCTCCGCGCAAAGGTTTGAAGTCACCGGTGTTTCCGCGATACCCCTCTTTCTTGTAATTGCCGTCTCTGTCGCCTCTTTTGCTTCTGTTGTTATTGCGTGAAGTATAATCGAAATCACTGCGTTTTGTTCCTCTTGAGCGGAAGTCATCATTTCTATACTCCGCTTCGCTCTCTCTTGCCTGTGAAGGCCTCTGCGGCTTTCGTGACCTGTAATTATTGAAATAAGACTCCAGTTCACGACGACGACGCATAGACTCACTGTCGATCTCGCTTGAGAAATCGTCGGCAACACGCTCTCTGCGTGGAGGACGTTCCTCTCCGTCAAGGCCTGTCAAGCGTGACTTGCGTTTCAACGGAGCGAACTCTTTCTTCAGAGCATTGCCCTCGTCACGGAAACCTTTGTACTTGCCCTGGAACAGTTCGTACTTGCGGAACTCGCAGTCAAGGTCACCGTTGTATAGAGGCACTCTTGCCGAAGCCTTAAGGCCAATCTGGTCGAAGCAGTCATAGTTGCTGCTTATTATCCACGCCTCGTTGCCCTGGAAAGCATGCTTCAGACGTGAACCGAGTTCTTTGTATACCTGAAGAATATTGTCGGACATAAGACGCTCGCCGTATGGCGGATTCACAATCATAACAGCCTTTCCTGCCGGCTCCGAGAAATCCTTTATATCACGGCATTCAACATCTATTATGTCTCCCATCATCGCCGACTTCACGTTACGGCGCGCGCAAGCAACCATGCGGCCGTCCACATCATAGCCGTATATCTTATGCTTGAACTCACGCTCAGCCGAGTCGTCGTCATATATTGATTTGAAGAGTTCGCTGTCATAGTCCTTCCACTTCTCGAAAGCATATCCTTGACGGAACACTCCCGGCGCGATGTTGCGTGCTATGAGAGCCGCCTCGATAGGAATTGTTCCTGAGCCGCACATAGGGTCTATAAGGTCACACTCGCCGTTCCACCCTGTCAGCATTATCATGCCGGCAGCAAGCACCTCGTTGATAGGAGCAACGCCGGTTTCGACACGATAGCCTCTGCGGTGCAAAGACTCGCCGGAGCTGTCGAACGCAAGAGTACAGTCCTCGCCGGCTATATGTATGTGGAATATTAAGTCGGGGTTGTTCAGACGTACGGAGGGGCGCTTGCCCGTCTTCTCGTTGAAATAGTCGGCTATGGCATCTTTGACGCGATATGCCACGAACTTAGAATGGCGGAAGACATCGCTATAAACGACCGAATCGACCGAGAATGTCGAATCGCAATCGAGATACTCTTCCCAATCGACGGACTTTATCACTTCATATACCTCGTCGGCGTTGGCAGCCTTGAAATGCATTATCGGTTTCAATATACGCACCGCCGTGCGGAGATGGAAATTAGCCTTATACATCAACGCCTTGTCACCTGTAAATGACACCATACGACGTCCCAACTGAACATTGTTGGCGCCAAGAGCTACCAACTCTTTTGCCAAGACCTCTTCAAGCCCCTGAAAAGTCTTTGCGATTAATTCGAATTCTCCCATAAATTGTCAAAAAGATACTGAGGAACACTCCCCGAATATTTCACGGAAACGCAGTCAAACAGGCAATGAAAAAGAGACGAACCCCGTTTTCAAACCGCAAGCCCGGTACATTTCCGTAATCCTTTGCAAAGTAACAAAAAAAAGCGATGCAAATCAACAAAAGCCCTGCATGCTCTTCAAAAATATTCCTTTATGGCTAAAAACATGAGGGTGACAAATGCACTTTCAGTCATCATCATGCCATATTATCACCGAGCTTCATCTTGGCATCATTCAAGAACTTGCGGATATCGGCCTCGTTCCCCCTCTTGCATATCATTATTATATCTTTGGAATCGACCACGAGCAGATTTTCTATTCCTTGCATGACAAGCAGTTTGCCGCCGGGCAGCACGACCATATTGTCCTTGCTGCCGTACACAAGAGCCCCGCCGCCGACAAAGATATTGCCGTTAGCGTCCTTCGGCAGAGAAGAATAGAGAGTGTCCCATGTTCCTATGTCGGCCCAACCGAACTCGCCCACGACAAGGTGAACGTTGTCGGCCTTTTCCATAACGCTCATGTCCACTGAAGCCGTAGGGAAAGAGGTATATATCTCATACGCCTGCTTGCGCCTTTGCGTACGGTCGGGGATGCGGCGGTATATATCTTCGAGTTCAGCCATCATGTCGGGCAGGAAACGTGACATAGTCTCGATAATAGCCTGCACGTTCCATATATATATGCCCGAATTCCAATAGAACTCTCCGCTATCTACAAAGACACGGGCAAACTCAATAGCAGGTTTCTCGGTAAAGGTACGCACCTTATAGAACATGCCTCTTTCGGGCTCGCCCTCAGCCTGGATGTATCCGTAACGTGTTTCGGGGCATGTGGGCTTTATTCCTATCACCACGAGTTTGTTGTTGTCGGAAACGAAATCGAGTCCCTTGCTCACCACATCGATGAACTTGCTTTCATCAAGCACGAGCTGGTCGCTCTGAGCGACAACAATATTCGCTTCCGGATTTATTGTACGTATATGACACGCAAGATAGGCTATGCTCGGCGCCGTGCCTCTGAAAGCCGGCTCGCGCACAATCATAGAGTCGGGCACTTCGGGCAGCTGCTCACGTACAAGCGCCGCGTAATCGACATGGGTGGAGATGATAATGTTCTCCTTTGGCACAATGCGGGAGTAGCGGTCGTATGTCTGCTGAAGAAGAGTCCTGCCGCAGCCTAACAGGTCATGGAACTGCTTGGGATAGGATTTGCGGCTCAAAGGCCACAGACGGGTACCCTGCCCTCCTGCCATTATCACACAAAAATTGTTTTCCGGTTTGTTGCCGACACCTTGCATATATACTTGTTTTTTGCTTTATACTGCGAGTATAACAATTTTATCGCAGAAATAAAAGCCTTTTAAGTTTATTTCGTACGACAATGCGACAAGTGAGCGATTTAACCATGCCCGCTTTACATTATTGAAGCCAAACGCTCCAAAAACAGTTGTTTTTGGGGCGTTTGGCTTTATAGTTCTTTTATTATCAGAATTCCGCATTATTCGGAGTACGCGGGAACGGTATCACGTCACGTATGTTCGCCATACCTGTCACGAACAGCAGCAGGCGCTCGAAACCGAGACCGAAACCGGAGTGCGGGCATGAGCCGTAACGGCGTGTATCGAGATACCACCACATGTCCTTCATCGGGATATTCATCTCTTCGATACGCTTCAACAGCTTGTCATAGTCGGCCTCACGCTCTGAACCGCCGATGATTTCGCCGATTTTCGGGAAGAGGACGTCCATTGCACGAACGGTCTTTCCGTCCTCGTTCTGCTTCATGTAGAACGCCTTAATATCCTTAGGATAGTCGGTAAGTATTACAGGACGCTTGAAATGGCTCTCCACGAGATAACGTTCATGCTCCGAAGCCAAGTCCACACCCCAATAAACAGGGAACTCGAACTTGTGACCAGCAGCTACCGCCTCTTCAAGAATCTTTATACCGTCGGTGTAGCTCAAACGGACGAATTCCGTATTCACGATCGAACGCAGCCGCTCCAGAAGTTCCTTGTCAATCATATTGTTAAGGAACGTGATATCCTCAAGACAGTTGTCAAGAGCCCACTGAACACAGTACTTGATGAACTCTTCGGCAAGTTCCATATTGTCGTTGATGTCGTTGAATGCCACCTCCGGTTCAATCATCCAGAACTCAGCAAGGTGACGCGGTGTATTGGAGTTTTCGGCACGGAAGGTAGGACCGAATGTGTATATCGCTCCGAGCGCTGTCGCCGCCAGCTCGCCCTCAAGCTGGCCTGACACGGTGAGGCTCGCCTGCTTGCCGAAGAAGTCATTGTCATATATTATGCTGCCGTTCTCGTCCTTCTTGAGGTCGTACAGGTTCATTGTAGTCACCTGGAACATCTGACCTGCGCCCTCGCAGTCCGAAGCCGTTATCAGCGGAGTATGGAAGTAGTAGAAACCCTTGTCGTGGAAGAATTTGTGGATAGCGTACGCCATATTATGACGGATACGGAACACTGCGCCGAAGGTGTTCGTGCGGGGACGAAGATGCGCCACTGTACGCATGAACTCCATAGTCTGGCCTTTCTTCTGCAACGGATACGTATTGTCGCACGCACCGAGCAGTTCTATTTCAGTTGCCTGAATCTCAACGGACTGACCGCCGCCGATAGATTCCACCAACATACCGTTAACGCTGAGACACGCGCCTGTAGTGAACTGCTTCACAAGCTCCTCGTCGAACTTGTCAGCGTCAATGACAATCTGAATATTCTTTATTGTAGAGCCGTCGTTGAGCGCCACAAAAGCGACCTGTTTGCTGCTGCGGCGAGTTCTTACCCAGCCCTTAACGTTTACCTCTGTACCGGCCTGGCAACTCTTCAGCAGGTCGGAAATTTTTGTTCGTTTTATCGTTTTCATACGATTATGTGTTGCAAGACATGCCAATTGCATGCCAATTGATTAAACTTATTATTCGTAGGCGCCCATGCGCAACATGTTTATCTCTTTATCGGTAAGATAACGCCAATCGCCTCGACGCAGGTTTTTCTTGGTAAGGCCGGCAAACAGCACTCTGTCGAGTTTGTTCACACGATAACCAAGATGTTCGAGCATGCGGCGAACTATACGGTTCTTGCCGGAATGTATCTCTATGCCTATTTGAGAGCGGTCAGCCTCGTTTACGTACGACACCTCGTCGGCATACACCGGACCGTCCTCAAGTTCAATGCCGCTGACCAGCAGATCCATGTCCGACATCGCTACATTTTTGTCGCACGTAACATGGTATATCTTCTTTTTCATGAACTTGGGGTGCGTCAGCTTCGCCGCCATGTCTCCATCATTCGTAAGCAGCAGAACGCCTGTAGTGTTTCTGTCGAGACGGCCGACGGGATATATTCTCTCCTTACCGATGCCTCGCAAGCAGTCAAGCACGGTCTTGCGTTCCTGCGGGTCATCCACCGTAGTGACGCAGTCCTTAGGCTTGTTGAGCAGTACATACACCTTGCGTTCCGGGTTAATACGCTCATTATTGAAACGCACGTCATCGTTTGGCGTCACCTTTGTGCCAAGTTCCGTAACGACAACGCCATTGACAGTCACAAGGCCAGCCTCGATATAGTTGTCCGCCTCACGGCGTGAGCAGATGCCTGCGTTTGAGAGGAATTTGTTAAGACGCAACGGGGCGTTAGGGTCAATTACCGCATCACGGTAAGTAGCGCGCTTCTTTGCGCTGTATTTAGCGTTCGGGTCGTATGCGCCCTTTCTGTTTCCTTTGCCGCCGTAGTTATTGCGACGTTCAGCGCCGTAAGAAGAAGATGCCGCATTGTCATTGTTTCGATAGCCGTTGCCTCGGTTGCCGCCGTTTCTTGAATAGCTTGCCGCCAATTTAGAACCGGAAGCTCCGTTTCCGAATGGATTTCTCTCACCGCCGAAACGGCTGTTTTCGGGGTTGTACCCGCCACGCTCATAACTGTTGAAACGGTTATTGCCGCCACGAGAGTCACCGCCACGGCCTACACGCACGAACTGCGGACGCTCTTCCGCATCTCTCTTAAAACGAGGGCGCTGTCTCAGTTTGTTGTCACTCCCGAAATTAGGGTTGTACGAAGCCCTCTCTCTGTTGCCGCGCGGCGAATTGCCGTCCTGGCTTTTACCTCTGTAATTGTTCATCTGATAAATATTTTACGAACCTCACGGTCCAAATTATTTACTGCACCGCCGATTTCACAACCGGCAGCAGCCTTATATCAATTATATTATAGTCCTGTATATGAATGCGGGGTTATCGCGCGCAGTTCCTCCTTGACGCTCTCCGGAACGTCAAGAGCGTTGATGAAATCAAGGAGAGTATTCCTGTTTATGCCTTCGTTTGTACGTGTAAGAGCCTTAAGCGCTTCATACGGGTTCGGATAGGCCTCACGACGCAGGATTGTCTGAATACCCTCGGCACATACGCTCCAGCAGTTATCGAGTTCGTCATATATCGCGTCCTTGTTCAACAGCAGCTTACGCAGGCCTGTCAAAGAACTCTTTATAGCGATAAGCATGTGGCTCATAGGAACGCCGACGTTACGCAAGACTGTCGAGTCGGTCAGGTCGCGCTGAAGACGAGAAATAGGCAATTTCATCGCAAGGTGGTCAAGTATAGCGTTCGCGATGCCGAGATTGCCCTCGCTGTTCTCGAAGTCGATAGGATTGACCTTGTGAGGCATAGCGCTTGAGCCAACCTCGCCGGCCTTGATTTTCTGTTTGAAGAATTCGTTGGATATATACTGCCAAAAGTCTTTATCCATATCCATGATAATTACGTTCACACGACGCATGGCATCGAACAGCGCCGCGAGATTATCATAGTTCGATATTTGAGTAGTATACTGCTCGCGCTGCAAACCGAGGCTCTCCTGAACGAACTTGTTGGCGAAAGCCTTCCAGTCTATTGAAGGGTACGCCACACGGTGAGCGTTGAAATTGCCTGTCGCGCCTCCGAATTTGGCGGATATGACGCATTTCTTGAGTTCGGCAAGTTGTGTCTCAAGACGGTACACGAACACCATCACCTCCTTGCCCAAGCGTGTAGGCGAAGCCGGCTGGCCATGAGTGCGCGCGAGCATAGGAATATCCTTCCAAGCATCGGCATACTCTTTCAATTGCGCTATAAGCTCTTCCATCGCAGGGTAATAGACCTCGACAAGGGCGTCCTTTATCGAACATGGTATCGACGTATTGTTTATATCCTGTGATGTAAGGCCGAAGTGTATGAACTCCTTATATGCGTCAAGACCGCCGATCGCATCGAATTTCTCCTTTATGAAATACTCTACGGCTTTCACGTCGTGGTTGGTAACCTTTTCGATATCCTTTACACGAGCAGCGTCGTCAAGACTGAAGTTCTTGTAAATTTCACGCAATGAAGGGAATATCGAGTTGTCGATGCCGCTGAGCTGCGGTATCGGAAGTTCGCAAAGGGCGATGAAATACTCTATTTCGACAAATACACGATACTTAACAAGAGCGAACTCCGAAAAATAGTTCGCGAGAGCTGCTGTCTTACCCCTATAACGTCCGTCTACGGGCGATATTGCTGTCAGAAGATTAAGTTCCATTATACTATTTATAAAAGCGTTTTTCTGTTACAAAAATAGCACTTTTTAGCCATAAACACTCAATACCGGCACAAAGTTTGTCAAAAATAATACCAACAGCATAAAATTAGATAACTTTCACTATCGGTATACAATAAAAAAATAACCTACGCTTTGCGCAGGCTGGTATCGTGGACGTTGACGGATTCGAACCGCCGACCCTCTGCTTGTAAGGCAGATGCTCTAAACCAGCTGAGCTAAACGTCCGATGTTTCAAAGTGTGGACGTTGACGGATTCGAACCGCCGACCCTCTGCTTGTAAGGCAGATGCTCTAAACCAGCTGAGCTAAACGTCCAATATGTCGCAATTCTCATTTGCGATGCAAAAGTACTGCAAAATATTATACCGACCAAATATTTTGCGGCTTTTTTCTTGAAAAATTTAAAATATAAAGAAAAGGCGAGCAATGAGCTCGCCTTTTCTGATATCTGAAGTGATTGTTCTTACTTAGCAACCTCGATGATGACACGACGGTTCAAGTACTTTGTGGTGTACTCGCTTGACTCGCCCTGACCAACAACTGCAGCAACCTCAGCACCGTTAGCTCTCAACATCTCAGCGACAGCCTCAGCACGTTGCTGTGAAAGCTTCAAGTTGTACTCTTCTGCGCCGATTGTATCAGCGAAGCCGATTACACGCAGCTTAACGCCTGCAGCCTTAGCAGCCTCTGCATAAGCCTTGATGTTAAGTTCTTCTCTCTTAGAGTCGAGCTTAGCTGAGCCGAAGGGGAAGAATGTAGACTGCTTCAAATCAACGTAACGTGGAGCGTTTGCAAGCTCTGTATACTTGTTGTTAAGGTTCTTCAACTCGTTCTTGAGGTTGGCGATTTCGCCCTGAGCCTTCTGATTCTGCTGGTTTGCGTTGTTCAAGTCGTTCTCAAGACCTGCGATGATACCGCCATAGATAGCCTGAAGAGCATCTACGTCAGTTGTCGGATTCCAATCGGGCTTGCCGAGACGGTATGTAACACCTACTGAAGCCGACCACATCATATCATGACCCTGTCTGCCGGCTCTGCCGCTGAAACCGTTACGGAAGAACGCGCCTGACAACTCAAGGTTAATAGCCCAACGCTTCGCTACACGGAATGTGTTGATAAGACCATAGTTAGCTGACAATGTACCTGTAAGTTTGCTGCTGCCGTCCTTATATGTACGACCAGCCCAACCGAAACCTACATAAGGAATTGCGTTATAAACGCGGTCCTCTTTGTAACCGCAGCAGAGGTTTGTAAGGTTAAACAAAGCGTCGAAGTGGAAGTTCGCCAAAGCATAGTGCTCACCGCCGTCAAAAGGCTTCATGTTCAAGCCATTGTAGCCGGCTCTCCAACCGAAGCCCGGAGTGTGCCACTTACCGAAATATACATTAAGATTAGGAGAGAGATGCTTGAAAGGATTCTCGCCATTTGTTACAACACCGTTGTAGAGGTTGATACCGCCGTTAACCGAAATGAACCAATTAGCGCCGAAACGGTTAGTTTCAACACTGTGCTTCTTTGTAGGAACTACGACCTCTGTGACTGTCTCCTGTGCATAAGAGAACATTGCCATACTAGCAATAGCTAGCGAAATCATAAACTTTCTCATACTTAAACCAATTAAAATTTATCAAATTCTTTTTTTACTTACTGCTTGCCGCCCATATAAAACAGCCGGCTTTTAATTTTTGTTTGCTTGGAAAACAGCACGCAGAGTAACTGCAATAAAACAATTAACCAAACTTCTGCTACAAAATTATATAAAATTGATAAAGTCAATAAAAATATGAGGTCCGTTTTTTAACACATTAATCTTTTTTAACACATAAACGCCATGCCGGCAATCATTTGGAGAAATGTTTCTCGATTTCCGTGTCAGGGAATATGTGTATTATTTTTGCCCCGTAGGGAGTAATTGCCGGCATAGACGTTCTGAAAAGTTCATCGACAAGGCTTGTCATCTCTTCGGCAGACAACACCTGGCCAGCGACAATCGCGACCTCTTTAGCCATTGAGAGCGCCACGCTGTCGTCAATCCTCGCTTTGGCATCGCCTGTCTGTTCCAACACTCCATGCACAATTTCCATAAGCAACCGTGCAGGCTCAAGCCCGTCTATGCCCGCCGGGACTCCGTTTATCACGAACGTACCGCCGCCAAGAGAGGATATATCAAAACCCAAGTACGAAAGTTCGTCCTGTATATTCTCGATTGTCGCAGCCTCGTTCAATGCGGCCTCTACCCTTTCGGGGAAAAGCAGGCCCTGTGAAGCCGCATGTTTCGCCGCTATCTGAGTCTTATATTTTTCGAACAGCACCCTTATATGCGCCCTGCGCTGATGCACCCACATAAGCCCCGACTTGACAGGTATGAGAATGTATTGTCCTTTGTATTGCGACATGGGGACATACTCTTCCGATATTAACGATTCGGACGAAGACATAGCATCCATAGCAGGAGCTTCGGATACAGCCATATCCTCAAAAGGCGAAAGATCAAGCCTTTTTTCATCCGGAACGCCTTCGTAAAGAGAACTCCAGGAATTGTCATTTTTTCTGTAATCGGGCATGTGCTTCTTGAACGGATTATAGCCCGGAGTATATGATATGCGCGGCGCCGAAACGGGAGCGTTGCCGGCAGAAGAGAGGTCCATCACAGGAATATCGGGAATATTGTCATCGTCAAAATCGAGGCTCGGCACCGCATTGAAGCGACCCAACGACTCACGTACCGCCGCCGATATTATTTTCCACAGACTCGGTTCGTCCTCGAATTTTATTTCCGTTTTTGTCGGGTGGATATTGACGTCTATGCGTGAAGGGTCCACATTTATGCACAAAAAGAAAGGAACCTGTTCGCCCTGGGGTATAATATCCTCATAGGCACCGTTTACCGCTTTGGCGAAATAGGGATGACGCATATACCTGCCGTTTACGAAAAAGAACTGCTGAACGCCCTTTTTCTTAGCGCTCTCGGGAGTGCCTACAAAGCCTTTTATATCTATCAAAGAGCTGTTTACTTCAACCTCGACAAGCTGCTGGTTCAGTTTTTTGCCGAAGAGATTGACAATCCTCTGGCGGAACGAGGATGGCGGCAACGAAATTATTTCACCTCCATTATGCGAAAGAGAGAACTCGACATCGCTGTTTATAAGAGCTACCCTTTCGAATTCCGTCACTATGTTGTTGAATTCGGTCTGCGTCGATTTCAAGAACTTCCGTCTTGCCGGAATATTGAAGAAAAGGTTCTTTACCTTAAAATTGCTGCCTGCAGGAGCCGCTACAGGCCCTTGTGTCTCAAGAGCCGGTCCCGAAAGCATAATTTGCGTGCCGAGTTCGTCGCACGGACGACGTGTAACAAGTTCCACCTGCGAAACAGCGGCAATGGAGGCCAACGCCTCGCCGCGGAAACCCATTGTAGAGAGCGAGAATAAATCGTCGGCACATCTTATTTTAGATGTCGCATGACGCTCGAAAGCAAGCCGCGCGTCGGTTTCCGACATGCCCTTGCCGTCATCTACCACCTGTATCAACGTCCTGCCGCCGTCACTTACGATTACCTGCACCCGTGAGGCTCCCGCATCGACGGAATTTTCCATCAGCTCCTTCACGACGGAAGCGGGACGCTGGACAACCTCACCGGCGGCTATCTGGTTGGCTACAGAGTCGGGCAATAACTGTATAATATCTTTCATCGTAATTATCTTTAAAACGACAACACCCCGCGCAAAAGGTAATACAACAAAAACACGCACACGAACAGGCCCGCCACAGCGACACGGGTTGTCACGCGCGTACCGTTAGCCCTGCGACGTGACACATGAGAGGCGTCGCTGAGGAACGCCCCTTGCAGACGCTCACGATACCCCCCCTCTTCGGGCGGAAGCATGCCTAAATCACGTTTTGCGTTCTCGACGATGCGGTCAAGTTTCTCCTTGCGCTCATCAACAAAAATATATTTATGATTGAACCTGCGCGGCTCTCTTGTCTTGAAGATTCCCATACTACTTTTTCTTTTTAAACCGGTCTAAAGTGGGCAACGGAATATTTTCCCTTCTTATTGTCTTAAGCACCTTGTCCGAGCCTTTACCTCGCCAGATAAAAATATCTTCCTTGCTCTGCGGACGCACATAGTCGAACCACGCGAACGTGTCGAGAAACTTTTTATCGTCCGGCCTTTGGCTCATGGGATACAAAACGCCTTTCGACTCTTTCGGCACCACAACCTTTTCGAGCTGCCCTTTTTCGACATAAGCTATAGCCGTTCCCGCCGTTGTCGTGTTCATGCCGATGTATGTGCTGTCGCTGTCTATCGGGTAAAAGACGATATCCACGCTGCCTATCACCTGCATCTCCCTCAGCTTTCCCTCGTTAAAGAAGAATTTCATCTCCTTTCCTTTTATCTGATTGTAGTTGGACGAGTCAATAGGCTCCACGTATAATGTCTGATTTATCACATGCACCCAGTCGATTGTCGCCGTATCCATATACACCTTGACAAGCTCGCCGAGCAGCTGTACTCCTTCGTTCCAAAGAATCGGGTCACGATACATTGTCATGCAGCTGTCACGCGAGTCAAAAACGAGCGAGTCGCACACGGCCTGCATATCCTTGCTCCATGCGCTTACCTTGTGATACGCCTTTATCTTTCGGTAAAGCGAGTCGGTATCGACATTGTAGGAGACCGCCCATATCGTGTCGGCATGCATGAAAACAGAATCCCTTTGCGAATAGTCGGTTACGACAGCACGGCCTGTAACATAGGCAGAATCGGACACTTCGTCGAGAAAGGCATATTCTCCCGACAGCATGTTACGATTGACGGTATCGTTGTATATAATATTCCCGAACACCTCGCTGTAGCCTTTTTCCATATCATAGAATATCGAGTCGGCGGTAACGTCCTTGTTGTCGTTGTATATCACGGAGCGGTCGAGCAGGAACGCATGCTTAGACGCAGTGTTATAGCGGCCCTTTTCAGAATACACCTCGCTGCCGTCGTTATACATCCTCGTCGGTCCCAGGATTGTCGCCATTTTGCTTTCCGTATTATATCTGAGCGTGTCGGAGAACATTTTAAAGTCGGGATGTTCAAGCACCACATCAAAATGGAACACAGCCTCTTTGGTATCCACATCGTATTCCCCATAGTACGACTTAAGCGTACTCTCCTGGTCGGTCAATGTGCCGTTCTCGAAGAAGTAGCCCAGGTTCTCGTTGCGGTCGAAGTCAAGGCTGTCAGTAGTCAGCACCGAATTCTTATCGACAAGACGTACACGGTTCCTCACACGGGCGATGTTCACGTCGCCGTCGTAGTCAAGATAGTCGCCATAGAGAAAAAGAGTGTCGCCCTGCTCCATTCTGACATTGCCGAAGGCTTGGAACGAGTTCTGCTTCTGGAAATAGTGAGCGCTGTCGCAATACATATACATGCTGTCACGTCTGAAACGCACATTTCCCACAAGAATCCAAGCATCCGGGTTTATCGCTTTGTCGAAGCGGGTGATGTCGGTGTGGAGCATGTGAATATAACTCTTCGGCTTTTCCGATGAGTTATTTACCTGCACGCTATCCTGCGGTTTGACAACGGACGCGAGAGATACGGCAAACAAAACCACCAACAACCTGCGCATCGGCACCGTATTTACTTATCCTCGTAAAATTTCCAGTTAGGATAGAGAAACTCGCATTCGTGGCTGTCACGATTTATCTTCACATAGGTATTCTGCTGTTTCTCCTTTATCCACTCGTTTATACGTTCCTCGCTCAGCTTTGCCTGATACATATACTGCAAGGTTTCGTAATCATCCTTTATCGTCGCCACATGAGCGTCCGTCTTGGACTTAAGCTTGGCAATGGCACAAACGGTCTTGCCGTTGTCGAGCATCCAGGTAAACGGCTGAGAGATTTCGCCCACCTTAAGATTGTCCACTACGCGCGCGACATCCACAGGCAGCTCGTCAAGCTTGAAATGAGACGAAGCGGTCTCCTTGTTATACATTATACCGTAATTGTTACGGGTCTCCTTGTCGTGAGAAATGACGGCAGCGCCTTCCTCGAAAGTGAACTTCTCGTCACGTATATCCGTCGCGATAGAGTCGAGACGCAGAAGCATCTTCTTTACATTGTCAGTCGAGAGGCGAGGCTTTCTTAATATATGACGTACCTTCACGCGGTCGCCGCGCTTTTCGATAAGCTGAATGATGTGAAAACCGTATTCAGTCTCTACTATCTTGGAAACCTTTCCGGGATCGGTCAGATTAAACGCCACCGTAGCGAATTCGGGCTGCAGCTGGCCACGCCCCATGAAGTCGAGTTCGCCGCCGACACGCGCCGTTCCCGGGTCCTCGGAATAGAGAAGCGCCAATGTGGAAAAACTTGTTTCTCCGCTTGTTACACGTTCCGTGTACTCACGAAGCTCGCTCTTCACGCGTTCAAGTTCTTCGACGTCCACTTCGGGTTCAAGAGTTATCACCTGCACCTCGACCTGCTGCTGTATAAAAGGCAGGCTGTCTTTTGGCAAAGACTCGAAATAGCGGCGTACGAGAATTGGCGACACCTTTATTTCGCCTACTATCGACTGCTTCATACGCTCCATCATCTCCATATTGTAGAGCTGTTCACGGTACATCTCTCTGATTTCGGACGATGTCTTGTCAAAGTACTCCTCCATCTTCTCTTTGGAGCCTATTTTCTGCATCACGTAGCTCATCTGAGCTTCGACCTTACGCATTATATCCGCTTCATCCACCTCGATGCTGTCAAGAGCGGCCTGATGAACAAACAGCTGCTGTATCGCAAGGTCTTCGCCTACAACGCAATACGGGTCGCCTTCAAACTTTCTGCCGTTGCCCTGCCAAAAGCGTATCGCCTCTTCAATATCGGAACGCAGGATACATTTGTCGCCAACTACCCATTCCACACGGTCTATCACATTGTCCTGCGCCGAAACATGCACAAGCTGCAAAACAGACAATATTACAAGCAATAAAAACTTTTTCATATATAATTATTATGCCTTAGCGCTTCTTTCAAAAAACTGTCACGTCACCCTTCATCAACGCATCGTTATAAAGGTCTTCTTTCTTTTCTTTTATAAAATCCACCCTCTTAGAGTTCACGAGCAGGTCCACAATTTCGGCCGATACCATTTCCAACGGTTTCCTGCCGCCTTTCTGTATAATCGTATCGGCACTGACGAAATATGTACTGCCGTCGTGCTTGAACTCGATGGTCTCTCTCTTCTTCAGCCTCTCGCTGAGCTGATATTCCGTTATCGGGGTCAGCTTGGCGACATCGGCGACAGTACGCCACTCTTCAAGAAAGCTTTCGTATGTCGATTGATAGGAAATACTGTACTTTTCAAGACGCTCAAGGTCATCCATATTCCTGCGCATGCACCATGCACGTACACGCCCGAGATTTGGCGATTTGTCCGACACTTTCATTAACAAGCCCTTGAAGATTGGCTCTTCAAGCTCGAACATAGACTCATTGGCATCATAAAAAGCGGCAATCTCATCCTGCGATATGTCGGGAACGAGCTGTTGGTCTATGAGCCTGTCCTGGTAAATGCTCAATATAAGACCACGCCTATAGTTCTCGACCATGTTGTCTATTTCCGTTGTAGCAACGACATTCTCTTCGGCTTTTTTGTAGAACAAACGCTCCGCCACCCAACGCTCTATGTAATCATCAAAGAAAGTCACGCTGTCTGCGCCCTGTCCGTAGGCCGCATACATCAATTCCACCTCATCTTTGTATAGAAAGGCGTCGTCGATAGCGGCAAGGGGCACCCTACCTTTATGAGCATTCTCGCTATTGCATGACGCAAGAGCGAGAACTGCCATTACAACGGTAATAAAGAGTGATATTCTTTTCATTTAAACGCACCGGTTTCCCGACAATACTCCTTTTGCAATTTATTGTATATTGCGAATATAGAAGACACGAGAGAGAAATATCAAGCTTGCTTGAATATTTTTCACAGCGAGTGACAAACTATATCTGCCGTAAGGCAAATATACGAAATATTGCGGGGAAATAACACATATCAATTGTGGTTATTAACTGTTTTTAAAACCTCTTTATCAACCTTAACCTTATACTTTTTACGGAGCTTCTTTACCCACTTCTCTTCGAGATACTTCTGATAATCGTTAAGGATAACGCCTTTCACGTCCTTGTACGACTCCGGCTCTTCTATGATCGTGCCTACAACATCGACATGGCCGAGCCCTTTACGGTACTCGCCGCCCTCGCCTTGGCCAAAGGCGTGCTTATCGACCCAAGCATTGTCGCCGGCAGAGAACATGCCGACCTCGACACGCACGGTCTTTACAGAGTCTTTTGGCAAGTTTTCCTCGATTACGGCCTTGTAGTCGTTCGCATGCTTTCCTGCAAGCATGGTCTTTATCATATCAAGATTTTCCTGCGAATTCGCATGAATGACCGCACCGCGGAAACGGGGAGCATCGAACAGATATCTCTTTTTGTTCTTCTTGAAATACTTGACGAGACCGGCCTCGTCTTCCGAAGCCTTGTTCCACACCTCCTGAGCCGACACCTCAAAGAAAAGCAGACCGTCGTAATACTCTCTCATAAGGTTACGGAATTCGGGGTATTTCTCTTCGAGCAGGCTATCCTCTCTCGCAAGCGCCTCTTGCGGAGTCATATTGCCGCCGAACTCTTCGGCAAGGTCATAGCCCTTTTTCATACGGGCCTGCTCCTGTATATTCTGCTGTTCCAGCATCTTGATTATCGCAGGACGGTATTCGTCAAAGCTTCCGAACGGACGTGAAGAGATACGCATCGCCACATGGAAACCCGCAGGAGACTCGAACGGCTTTGAATACTCGCCGTCTTTCAAAGAAAAGGCTACCGTCTCGAATTCGCTGTATACCTGCCCTCTGATAATCTCGAATGGCTGTACCGCCATCGGAGGAAGATTAAAGAATGTCGCCACCTCATCAAAAGAACGGCCCTCCGCAAGCATTGCATAAGCCGAGTCGGCTCTCGCCTTTGAGAGTTCTACGGCCGCCATATCGTCTTTCTGCCTTGCCATAAAGAATATGTGCTTGACGTTCACAAAGCCCTCTTTTCCGATTGTCGCGGAATCTTTGGCGTAAATTCCATATGCCTCTTTCTCGATATAATCCGGGTCGGTAAGATAACTCTCCGCAAGCAGGCTGCGGTCCTTCTTGTACTCTTCCTTGAAAGAAGCCAAAGTGTCGAGCCTCAACGTTTCAGCCTCAGCGACCTTCAACTTGAAGTCGATATACATTTGCAGATACTCTTCGGCGGTCATAGCATCGTCACTCACGCTCTCTCTGTTCTTGTTGAAAGCATATTCGAATTCCGAGCGATGCACATTCTTGCCGTTTATGGTCATAAGCACAGGGTCGGCCTGCTGAGCCTGTATTGACAATGCGGCAAACAGGCACAGGAACGATATATAAAATCTCTTCATCTTCATCATTTATTCAGGACGGCTATAGTTGGGAGCCTCACTTGTAATTGACACGTCGTGCGGGTGGCTCTCAAGCACTCCGGCATTTGTTATACGTACGAATTTGGCATTATGCAGGGTTTCGATATCTTTCGCTCCGCAATAGCCCATACCGGAACGGAGACCGCCTACAAGCTGGTAAATAACCTCGAACAGAGTACCCTTATACGGTACACGAGCCGCTATACCCTCGGGAACAAGCTTTTTCTTGTCCGCCGTGTCGGCCTGGAAGTAGCGGTCTTTTGAGCCGTTCTCCATAGCCTCAAGAGAGCCCATGCCACGATATGCCTTGAACTTACGTCCATTGAAGATTATAGTATCGCCGGGAGACTCCTCTGTTCCTGCAACGAGAGAGCCTATCATAACGCAGTATCCTCCGGCCGCGATAGCCTTTACCACATCGCCCGAATAGCGGAGACCGCCGTCGGCAATCAAAGGCACGCCTGTACCCTCAAGGGCCTTTGCCACGTCGTACACGGCCGAAAGCTGCGGAACGCCTACACCCGCAACGACACGTGTAGTACATATTGAACCGGGGCCGATACCCACCTTGACAGCGTCGGCGCCGGCTTCGGCTAACATCTTGGCAGCCTCGCCTGTAGCCACGTTACCGACAACGATATCTATCTGAGGAAATGCCGCCTTAGCCTCTTTCAGTTTCTTAACTACGCCGGCCGAGTGTCCGTGGGCAGTGTCGATGACTACAGCATCAACGCCGGCCTCAACGAGAGCCTTTATACGATCCATGGCATCAACGGTGACGCCGACACCGGCAGCCACGCGCAAACGCCCTTTGCTGTCCTTGCATGCCATAGGCTTGTCCTTAGCCTTCGTAATGTCCTTATATGTAATAAGACCTACAAGACAGCCGTCGTTATCGACAACAGGAAGCTTCTCAATCTTGTTTTCACGCAATATTCTCGCTGCAGCCTCCATGTCGGTCTTCTGATGAGTAACGACAAGGTTTTCGGCAGGAGTCATGACTTCACGAACGGGACGTGACATGACTGTTTCAAAACGCAAGTCACGGTTTGTCACAATGCCGGCAAGTTTGTTGTCCCCGCCCACGACAGGGATACCGCCGATATGGTACTCTGCCATAAGGTCAAGAGCGTCCTTAACGGTAGCGTCGGCCTGGATTGTAACAGGGTCATAAATCATGCCGTTCTCGGCACGCTTCACGATAGCGACCTGGTGCGCCTGCTCCTCAATTGACATATTCTTGTGAATAACGCCGATACCGCCCTCTCTCGCTATTGCAATAGCCATCTTTGCCTCGGTTACGGTATCCATAGCCGCGGTCACGAAAGGAACGTTCAACTCAATATTCTTTGAGAACTTCGTTTTCAAAGAGACCTCTTTAGGCAGGACCTCTGAATATGCCGGTATAAGCAGCACGTCGTCATAGGTCAAACCGTCCATCACAATTTTTTCTTTTATAAAATCATTCATAACCAATATATATTTCTTTTTTTAGTTTCCCATTTCCGAAATGAACTTGACACGCACAAGGCGGATTTCCTCTTCGCTGTATTCGCCGCCGAGTTCCTCAACAGCGACGTCAATGTTGTCCGTGTCGGAGTTCTTGAAGTAGTCATATATTTCAAGCAAGTTCTCCTCGTCGAGAATCTCCTCCAGGAAATAATCTATGTTGAGTTTCGTTCCCGAATATACGATAGACTCGATGTCGTCAAGCAGTTCGTCGAATTCCACACCTTTGCTTATCGCAAGGTCGTCAAGAGCCACCTGACGGTCTATGGCATTTATTATAGCGACTTTCAGCTTAGACTTGTTGGCGACCGTTCTTATACGTATATCCTCAGGACGGTCAATCTCATTCTCTTCGCAATGACGCTTTATCAAAGCGCAGAACTCCTCGCCGTACCTTTTCGCCTTGCCCTCGCCTACGCCGGGGATATTCTTCAGCTCCTCAATCGTTATAGGATATGTCGTGGCCATAGCCTCAAGCGACGGGTCCTGGAATATCACATACGGAGGCAGTTCAAGCTGCTTCGAAAGCTTTTTGCGAAGATTCTTCAGCATCGCATACAGCTCAGGGTCTACAGCAAAGGTGCTGCTTGTCTGTATAATGGCCTCATCTTCGTCAAAATCCTTGTCCTCGACAATCTTGAAAGAGACAGGCTTTTTCAAGAACTCCTTGCCCTGCTTCGTTATCTTTATTATACCATAGTTCTCGACATCCTTGTCAAGATAACCGGCTATCAACGCCTGACGTATTACCGCATTCCAGCGTTTAGCGTCTTCGTCATCACCGCATCCGAAGCACTCCAATTCGTCGTGCCTGTGCGAAATGATGTCCGCGGTCTCTTTGCCCATGAGGACATCGATAATATATTCTACCTTGAAATTCTCTTTTAACGCAAGTACGGTTTCGATTACCGTTTCGAGCATCTCTTTTGCTTCGACTTGCTTCTTAGGTGACTGACAATTGTCACAATTTCCACAATTTTCCACGTCGTAATTCTCGCCAAAATAATGTAACAATAGTTTTCTGCGGCATACCGATGACTCGGCATACGCTGTAGTCTCTCTCAACAACTGTCTTCCGATATATTGTTCGGCAAGAGGCTTGCCTTCGAGGAACTTCTCGAGCTTCTGCAAATCTTTGTTGTTGTAGAATGTAATGCATTGTCCCTCGCCGCCATCACGCCCGGCTCTGCCGGTCTCCTGATAATAGCCCTCAAGACTCTTTGGTATGTCGTAGTGTATAACGTAACGCACGTCCGGTTTGTCGATACCCATACCGAAAGCTATGGTAGCGACAATGACGTCAATCTTTTCCATTATAAAATCGTCCTGAGTCTGCGATCGCAGAACAGAATCCATTCCTGCATGATACGGTTTTGCCGATATGTCGTTAGCTTGCAGTATTTCGGCAAGTTCTTCGACCTTCTTGCGGCTCAGGCAATATATGATACCCGACTTTCCGGGATTTGATTTAATATATTTTATTATCTCCTTGTCTACATCCTTGTTCTTGGGACGTACCTCGTAGTAGAGATTGGGGCGGTTGAATGACGACTTGAAGTCGGGGGCATTCTGAATACCGAGATTTTTCTTGATGTCGTCACGAACCTTTGTCGTAGCCGTAGCTGTAAGCGCAATTATAGGAGCCTTTCCTATCTCGTTTATTATGGGACGTATTCTACGGTATTCAGGGCGGAAGTCATGCCCCCACTCCGAAATGCAGTGCGCCTCATCAATGGCGTAGAACGAAATCTTTATACTCTTGAGGAATTCCACATTTTCTTCCTTTGTCAAAGACTCCGGAGCGACATAAAGAAGTTTCGTTTTGCCTGAAAGCACATCCTCCTTAACCGCATCGACAGCCTGTTTCGTAAGCGAAGAGTTCAGAAAATGGGCAACGCCGTCTTCCTCGTTGAGATTACGTATTGCATCCACCTGATTTTTCATCAGGGCAATCAATGGAGATATAACGATGGCGGTACCTTCCATAACAAGAGAGGGGAGCTGGTAGCATAAGGACTTGCCGCCCCCGGTAGGCATAAGGACAAAGGCATCATTCCCCTCGAAAAGATTCTTGATAACCGCTTCCTGATCCCCTTTAAACGTATCAAACCCGAAATTAGCTTTCAGGACCTCTGTCAAATTACACTTCTTTGTCATTTTACAATACGCCAATTTGAAAACAAAGTTATAAATATATAAATAAAACACACAACTTTTTTCAAATATATTTTTTACAAAAACCGCAAAATGACGTTACAGCGGCAACCGGCATAAAAAAAATCCCTTCCGCTCCCGTTGGAATTCGAAAGAGATTTTTTATAAGTCATCAAACCGCCTATGTCAGATACCGGCCAGAGAGATATTCTTTTCGACCTGTTTCCTCGCGTAGTCTTTTGTTATCTTGCAGCTCTTAGCGCCGTTTGACGGCACTTCGAACATCTTGTCCATCATTATCGTCTCAACGATAGAACGCAAGCCTCTGGCTCCCAACTTATACTCGACGGCCGTATCGACAATATAATCAAGCGCCGCCGCATCGAAAGAGAGCTTTACGCCGTCCATCTCCATAAGCTTTACATACTGCTTGATAATAGAGTTTTTCGGTTCCGTAAGAATTCTGCGAAGAGCATCCCTGTCAAGGGGACGCAACGACGTAAGTATGGGCAGGCGTCCCACAATCTCAGGAATAAGCCCGAAAGAACGCAAATCCTGCGGAGCGATATAACGCATCATATCGCCCTTGTCAATCTTCTGGCTGTTCTGTACCGAGTTATAGCCCACGACATGAGTGTTGAGACGTTGGGCTATCTTCTTTTCTATTCCGTCAAAAGCGCCGCCGCAAATAAAGAGGATATTCTTTGTATTGACAGCTATCATCTTTTGGTCAGGATGCTTACGGCCGCCCTGGGGAGGCACATTCACGACTGAGCCTTCGAGCAGCTTCAGCAAACCCTGCTGGACGCCCTCTCCGCTCACGTCACGGGTTATTGACGGGTTGTCGCTCTTGCGAGCGATTTTGTCTATCTCGTCAATGAACACAATGCCCCGCTCCGCCTTCTCGACATCGTAGTCGGCGACCTGCAGCAGACGCGTCAGAATGCTTTCAATATCCTCGCCTACATAACCGGCCTCGGTAAGCACCGTCGCATCGACAATAGTGAAAGGGACCTCTAACAGACGCGCTATAGTACGTGCCAGGAGGGTTTTTCCAGTACCCGTGCTGCCTACCATTATGATGTTGCTCTTCTCTATCTCCACATCATTCGCGGCGCCGTTCTGCATAAGACGTTTGTAGTGATTATACACCGACACCGCCAATGCGCACTTCGCCTCGTCCTGACCTATTACATATTCATCGAGGAAAGCCTTTATTTCCTTAGGTTTCGGCAGTTCCGATAATTCAAAGTCGCTTTTCGGAAGCATCTCGGCCTCACGCAGTATCGCATGAGCCTGCTCCACGCACTCATTGCATATATGCCCGGTCATGCCGGCTATAAGCAGTGCGACCTGGTCTTCGGCCCTGCCGCAGAAACTGCAGCGTTTTCTTCCCTTTTCAGCCATTCCTTGTCACTTATTTACGTATAAGCACTCTGTCTATCATACCATACTCCTGCGCTTTCTGCGCCGTCATCCAGTAATCACGGTCACTGTCGGCCCACACCTTGTCAAAAGGCTGCTTGCTATGATTAGATATGATTGTATAAAGTTCGTTTTTCAGTTTCTGTATCTCACGGGCAGTTATCTCGATATCGCTCGCCTGGCCCTGAACACCGCCAAGAGGCTGGTGTATCATTACACGGCTGTGGGTGAGAGCCGAACGTTTACCCTCCGCGCCGGCCACAAGTAACACTGCAGCCATGCTTGCAGCCATGCCGGTACAGATAGTAGCGACATCGCTTGAAATGAACTGCATTGTGTCGTATATGCCAAGACCGGCATATACCGAACCGCCGGGAGAGTTGATATATATCGAAATATCCTTGCCGCTGTCTACCGAATCGAGGTAGAGCAACTGAGCCTGAAGGGTATTCGCTGTATAATCATCGATTTGTGTACCAAGAAAGATGATTCTGTCCATCATCAGACGTGAGAAGACATCCATTTGAGTAACATTCAACTGTCTCTCCTCAAGAATATAAGGGTTCAAATACTGCGACTGGGCTTTAATCACGTCGTCAAGCACCATGCTGTTCATGCCGATGTGCTTGGTTGCATATTTTCTGAAATCATCTCTCTCCATACATCAAATCAAATTAAAGGTTTTACCTAATTAAGCGTTTTCAGATACCTTTTTGTTGAAATCCTCAACAGATACCTTCTTGTTTCTCAAGGTTACAACGCCCTTGATAGCCTGGATAAGCTTAACGTCTACCGCACGGTTGATAAGAGCCTCACGTGTCTTGTCCTGCTTAAGCATCTCCTTAGCATAGTTCTCAAGCAAGTCGTCGGGAACATTAGCCATGCCGTACTGAGCGAACTGGTCACGTGTAGCCTCTTTAGCTACGCCGAGTACATCGTTGTCGTCAATCTTAATTTCGAACTTCTTGGCAAGCTGCTCCTTAACAAGATGCCATGAAAGTTCTGTAAGGCTCTTCTGGAAATCCTCCTCGCTTACAGACTCTGCGCCCTCGCCCTTGTTCATATCCATGATACGGCGCAAGATTGATTCGTTGAATTCGAGCTTGCCTATTTTGTTCATCAAGTGCGAACGTACATCCATGAGAAGTTTGTAATCGCTCTCGACCTCGAAGCGGCTTGCGAACTGCTCGGCGATCTTAGCGCGGAACTCCTCTTCGCTCTTAACGGCATCCTTGCCGAAAGCCGCGTCGAACACATCCTGATTCAACTCGCTTGCCACGAAACGTGTTATTTCAGAAACCGAGAATGTAAACTCGCCTGCGTGAGCCTTAACCTCATTCTTCTCAACTTTCAGAAGCGATGAGAGTTCGGCTTCATTTCCGTCAAATGCAGTCGTCGGGTTGAATGTAACCACGTCGTTCACTTTAACGCCCGCAAAGAGAGCCTTCTGCTCGTCGTTCTTCATGTATGAAGGCATCATCACAGCCTCACGCACAACTATACCGTTCTCGACAGACTCGGTCAATGTACCCTTAAGCATGTCACCGTTCTCATAAGACTCAACCTGCTTGTACTCGCCGCAACGCTGCGCATAAGCGTTAGCCTGGCCGTCGATCATCTCATCCGTCGGCTGTATCTTGTAATATGTGAGCTTGTCCTCTTTGTCAAGAACCGCATCGAACTTAGGAGCAAGAGCGATCTCGAATTCGAATGTAAAGTCCTTGTCCTCGGCCATGTTGATGCCTGCCTGCTGCTCTTCAATAGGAAGAGGCTCGCCGAGCATATCAACCTTGTTTTCTCTGATATACTCGAAAATCTTGGTCTGCAACAGTTTATTTATCTCCTCGGCCTTTACGGCTGTACCGTACTGCTTCTTAATAAGAGCCATAGGTACCATACCCGGACGGAAACCGGGGATATTAGCCTTCTGACGGAAGTTTTTCAACTGTTTCTCAACCAATGCTGAATAGTCTGCCTCCTGAATAGTCACAGAGAGGATTGCGCTTGTAGCGTCCTGATTTTTAAGTGTAAATTCCATTCTAAAATATTTAAATAATTTCTTTTGTCTTCACAGGGAGCGGCAATGCCGGAGCATTGCACGTTCTATGCACAGCATACTATATACCGAATTTAGAGCGTGCAAAAATACAACAAGTCAGGCACAAAATCAAGCAAAAAGCAATTTAGTTGAAGCGCAAAGAATAAAATAGCCTATTGAAAAGCGCTTCAGGCACATTAAAGGACATCGGCAGACGAGCAATGCCGTCCGCCGATGTCGTATGATAAAAAAATGATTACCGTCTTATATACACTTTCTTGCCGCCTGCGACGTATATGCCTTTTGCCGGTTCTGATACACGTCGCCCGCTCATATCGTAAACCTCAGCGGCTTTGTCCTCTGTCCGGAGTTTCTCAACCGCCGTAGAGATGTCCGAGCCTCCAAAAACTATCGAGAACGGGCAATCCCAACTGTTCTTGTCTTCAAAAAGTTCCGTAACGTTCAGGTTGAACTTTACAGCATGGCCGTCAGGTATATCATCGTTTATCATAACCGTAAAACGGCATGTATACTCTTCTCCGGCTTCAAGATACTTCATTCCGGCTGTCGGATTTACAATTCCTGTATATGAATCATCTGTCGCAAGCGCAACGGTACTTCTTGATTTCTGCTCATAAATTCCGTTGTTCACAAGCGTAATCTCCAACACGTTTTCTCCGACCGAAAGAGTGCCGGGCGCTACAGACAGGATTTTCACGCTATAGTCGGCTTTCCCGGTCACGGCCGTCACATCGGCCGAACGCTCATACTCCTTGCCGTTATATACAGCAGAGACACTATAGGCATATTCCGTATCCGGAGCAAGCCCCGCATCGGTATAACTCAAAGCGTTTACCGTCGCTATGAACTCCCCGTCACGGTATATGCTGTATGCCTGAGCATCAGACACGGCGCTCCACGACAGAACCACCGTCCGGTTCTCTGTAAGCGTAGCCGACAATCCATCAGGAGCCGGCAACGGGTTACCTTCGACATTAAGCGAGAAATAGCTGTAGTTTTTATAAACAAACGCCGAAGAGAGGTCTATAACATTTTTGAACGCCGCATCATCGACATGCAGGATATACACATCGTAGCCATTGTCGAGTTCCTTCCATTGCTGTTCCGTAAAATAATTACGAATCGCCACGTACACCTCTTTCCCGTTATACTCGCTCAAATCGGCCTCGTACCTTATCCAGTCATTGCCGTCACTCTTGTCAATCGTCCACTCCTTAATTGTGACGAAGTCGGCAGCCGAACTATTGCCGTTCTCCGAGACGGCGACGCCGAAATGCTCGCCGTACCAATTATCGTGAACACGAGCTACAAAACTGAAACTGCTGTTTGCGGTAATTCTCATTTTGGGAGAAACCAGATAATTGTCTATGGGTTGCGTGTATTCCATCATCGACGCCCGACAATAAGACTCACTCATCAAATGGCCTTCTCCCGAATATGAATCCTTCAAGTCATACAGCCAATGCGTTCCCGCCATTGAGGAATGCCACCACGGATGAGTTCTGCCGTCATCGCTCGCATCGAAGGTTGTCCAACCGCCGAAGCCATCCGTCAAACGGCCGCTATCGTCAAAGCCTTGTTCGAACTCATATACGACATTCTTTACGGCGGAATTGTTGCCTGGAGTCGCAAAGACATCGAAACTTACGGAGCTGTTGTCGGGAGCCCCTTCAAGAACATCGACAATGAATTCAACCGTCTTCGTTTCGTTTACTTCTATTACGTCTAACAGCGTTTCTCCGTTAACAACCGTCACATAGGGCGAAGCCGTACTGATCGCGACTTTGGTATCGCCGTCCGTTGCCGCAGTACCGCAGTTTTTCACGTTCAAGATAACCTTGTTGTTCCCCGGCACAAGCGATTCTCGCTTTAAAGGCGAGCAAACAATCTTCGCTTCATTTACAAACTTGACAGCGATATCGCAATAACGGAGATGTCCGCCCGACGCAATGACAATTTTCATATATGCGGTATGATCGTTCGGAGTGTTCATGTCTGCGTCTATGACAAAGTTGCCGAAAGCGCTCTTTCCGCCCGCTATCTTGCCAAAATCAAGTTCTCCATTAACAATCGTCACATACGGGTCATCGGCGATAAGCCTTGCCGCTACATTTTCATCCGTATCACCTTTACCGCTATTGAGCAATTCAAAATCTATATTTATATTTTTACCCGGAGCGACAACGCCCGGCGAGCAGCTCACAAGCTCAATAAAAGGCTTTGCGCCCTCCGCTTCTACCCGGTTTACGGCAGCCAAAGCGTCTACTCGGCCGGAACCCGTATAATTATTCTTCTTCTCGGAGAGTTTTTTCGCAGTTGTCTCTAAAGTTTCGCATATCCGCTCCGGAGTCAGTGACGGATTCTTTTCAAGCATCAAGGCAACAACACCCGCAACGCAAGGAGCGGCCTGTGACGTACCGGACATTAACTTATACTTGTTGTTCTCGTCATGCTTGAGCGAATACACAAGTTCACCGGGCGCACAGATATCGGGACGTATAAGACCCGCATGCGTATCATCGTAAAGATAATCGCCGAACTCGGTACCCTGCCACGTAACAGGACCTATAGACGAAATCCTCGCATATTCATCATTAGAATCTACAGAACCTACACAAATCACGCTTGTCTTGCCGCCCGGGTTCACAGCCTGGTCGGGGTGAATATACGGCGGAGGACAAGCTGCAGGGTAGTCAATATTACGGAGTTCCCCTTGCGTATCTCCGTCATTGCCGGCCGCCGCGCACACAACGACACCCGCTTCCAATGTATTTTCAAACACTCTTCTAAGCGCCACGATATCGGCTGCTCCTATCTGCGACAGCTTATAACCCAATGACATGCTTAGCACATGAGCGCCGTTCTCCACGGCGAACTCAACGCCGGAAATCATTTGAGCGACCGAGCCGCCTCCGGCTCTGTTCACTATTTTTACCGTCATAAGCGTAGCGTCGGGAGCCACGCCCGTGATATTGCCCACTGTTCCGTCTCCGCAAACGATACCGGCACAATGCGTTCCGTGCCCGTAGTCGTCGGCGATATTTGAATTGTTCGAAACAAAGTTCCAACCATTTATTATGTCGTCTTTCTCTCCGTCACCGTCACTGTCGGCATACCCCACCCAAAGGTGGTCCTTAAGGTCGTAGTGGTCGGGGTTAGTCCCAGAGTCAAGTACCGCCACTACTACATTCTTGCCGGTATAGCCTTGCGACCACACATCATCGGCACCCACCTGAATCACATGCGGCGTAGCGTTATACACGTTCGCCGCGGCTTCAACGTCATACTCCTCAGCACTATCGACGACTTTCAGCTCTTTATTATATCCGATAGCCAACACATCGGGATGCAAAGCCAACATGCGGACAACATCTTTATCGGCATTACAAGTTATGCTGTTCGACATCCAATGCGAAGAGACAGCGCTTGCCTTGCCCTCTTTTTCGACCTCGACAAGAAGAGCCATTATTGCCGCCTGACTGTTTTCGGCATGCCTCTTAAGCACGCCGGCAACGGCGCCGCTTACAGATTCTCTTCCGGCGGACGTTTTTTTCAGCGCCTTTAATTTTGCTTTGCCGGCTTCAGACTTCAGAACGATGTTGATATTTATAAAATCTGCCGATTTGTCCTCAAGCGCCTGTTGCAGTCCGCAGTCGATAACAGCCGGGCGCTGAGCAAGAGAGGCATGGACCGATACAAGGACGGCCACGCACATTACAAGAAGTTTTTTCATAGCAGTTTTATCGTATATAGATTTCGCGAATCTACGCATCATTATTATTCATTCACCTGGAAATCACGTTTCCTCAGCACGAAGTCACGGCCGAGATATTTCTCGCGGACAATCGAGTTCTCGGCAAGCACTTCGGGCGTTCCCTCAAAGAGGATGCGTCCTTCAAAAAGCAGATAAGCTCTGTCGGTAATGCTCAAAGTCTCCTGTACGTTATGGTCGGTTATAAGAATGCCGATATTCTTGTCTTTGAGTTTCCATACAATATACTGTATATCCTCGACAGCAATCGGGTCTACACCGGCAAAAGGCTCGTCAAGCATGATGAATTTGGGGTCGATAGCAAGACACCGGGCTATTTCCGTACGACGGCGTTCGCCTCCCGAAAGGCGGTCGCCGAGGTTTTTCCTTACTTTCTGCAGACGGAACTCTTCGATAAGGCTCTCGAGTTTTTCTCGCTGGTATTCCTTCGGCTTGCCTGTAAGTTCAAGCACCGATGCGATATTATCCTCGACAGTCATTTTTCGGAACACGCTCGCTTCCTGGGCAAGATAGCCTATACCCGCTCTGGCACGTTTGTATACCGGGTATTTCGTTATCTCGTCGTCGTTAAGAAATATACGGCCGGCGTTGGGGACGACAAGACCTGTAGTCATATAGAACGACGTGGTCTTTCCCGCTCCGTTCGGACCGAGCAAGCCAACGATTTCGCCCTGTTTCACATTGAAAGAGACATTGTTCACCACAGTACGTTTGCCGTAACGCTTGACAAGATTTTCGGTACGAAGCACCATTCTGTCATCGTTGTTCATCGACATATCAGCCATATTTCCTGTTCTTTTATTGGATTTTCCAATGGCGAAGATACAACTATTTTTGTCTTTCACACAACAAAAGGTTCTCTTTCCGAGGTCAAAAGGCTGTTATTGTAAAGATTGTTGCATTTATTAACACTACGTGAAAACAAAAATTAGTAACTTTGCCACATAAACAGAAGACGTAAGACGTTTCTATACATAAATAAAATGATACTTGTCGATTCAATAAAAACGTTCGGAGAATATATCCTGCTCATGAAAAGGGTTTTTTCTATCCCTGAGAAGTGGAGAGTGTTCTTTCGCCAGATGCTGCAGGAGATGTACCAGCTTGGCGTGAACTCAATACCCATCGTGCTTCTCATATCATTCTTTATCGGAGCGGTAATATGCATTCAGCTCAAGCTAAACATCGAAAGCCCCTGGATGCCGAAAATGGTTGTAGGCTATTCAACGCGCGAGATACTTATCCTTGAGTTCTCGTCATCTATCATGTGTCTTATACTTGCCGGAAAGGTCGGCTCGAACATAACATCGGAAATCGGCACCATGCGTGTAACTCAGCAGATTGACGCTTTGGAAATAATGGGCGTAAATTCAGCAAGTTTTCTTATCCTGCCAAAAGTTTCGGCACTAATGGCAATGATACCGATGCTTGTAATATTCAGCATCGCCGCTGGAACGGCAGGCGCATTCGCCATAGGAAAATTCACGGGAATAATGACTCCCGAGGACCTCATGGTCGGCCTTCAGTACGAATTCCAGCAATGGTATATATGGTGCAGCGTAATAAAGTCCATTGCTTTCGCTTTCATCATAACAAGCGTTTCGTCGTTTTACGGCTACCGAGTGTCGGGCGGCTCGTTAGAGGTGGGCAAGGCAAGCACCAACGCGGTTGTCAGCTGCAGCGCTCTCATACTGTTCGCCGACATGATTCTCACTCAATTACTTATGCAATAATGATAGAAATATCTTCAATATACAAGAAGTTCGACAATCAAGTTGTACTGAACGACATAAGCGCCATTTTTGACAATGGCAAGACCAACCTTATCATTGGCAAGAGCGGTGCGGGAAAGACTGTATTGCTCAAGTGCATCGTGGGACTTCTAAACCCAGACAACGGAAAGATCATATATGACGGGCGTGACATCATCAGCTTCAACAAGAAGGAGAGGATGTTGCTGAGACGAGAGATTGGCATGCTGTTCCAGAACGCCGCCCTCTTCGACTCCATGAGCGTTCTTGAGAACGTAATGTTCCCGCTCGACATGTTCTCTGCAATGACATACAAAGAGCGTGTAAAGCGCGCTCAGTTCTGCCTTGACCGCGTAAACCTTCTTGAGGCGCAAGACAAGTCGCCCGACGAGCTGTCGGGAGGCATGCAGAAGCGTGCGGCAATAGCGCGCGCCATAGCGCTTGAACCGCGATATCTCTTCTGCGACGAGCCTAATTCAGGACTTGACCCCCAGACATCTCTGCGAATAGACGAACTGATACATGACATCACAAAAGAGTACAATATAACAACTGTCGTGAATACTCATGACATGAACTCCGTAATGGGCATCGGAGACCACATCCTGTTCCTTGCCGACGGCAAACTGTCATGGGAAGGCAACAAGAACGAAATTCTGCACACCGACAACGAGACGCTCAACAGTTTCCTGTTCTCATCGGACTTAGTCAGAAAGGTGAAGGAGATGGGAATGCAGAAATAAATTCCATTTGCTTCTCAAGAGTATTAGGTTTTTTCATAACAGCCTTGTATGCATTATTCAATCTAAGCGTATCAACCGGGGGAAATTGTGCAAAAGCGGCCGTATGCAATATCAAAAACAACATTGTTATCAATGAAAATCCTTTCATGGCACTTATTTTAGCTCAGTAGAAATTTACTGTGGGCTTTGTTGGGTTCATTCGCAAATTCAGATGATTAAGCGGTAACGTTCCTGCTTTGTTTTACCCTTAATCTGTTGTAGTTTATTCTTCTTGTAGTCGTTCTATCATGTCCTTTTGGCCGCCAAAAGGACGAAAAGCCCCGGCACAGGGAAGAACAGTCTGCCGGTTCTTTGCTCAGGAGTTGCCTGCAACATCCTTCAGTCAAACCGGCATTGCCATAAAAGGCTTGTCTTTGACATTCAGGGCTCCGGAGAGGCATGTCGTATTGCGTTTTGGACAAATATAACGGCATACAACACGCTCGGTCCTCGCTTTCTCCTGAATGTCAAAGGCCTTTTACTGTGTTCTTCAACAGTGCCGGATTATTTTGAAAAAATGATTAAAAGGGACCTTCTTTTATTTATTTTAACAAAGAGCATGCTGACTAAATTAATTTAGTCAGCATGCTCTTTGTATCTGATTACATTATAAAGGAAATTGGCCTCAACTACGTTCGGCCTATTTCCTTGAATATATTTACTTCTGCCTAATGAATATATTTATTGGCACTCCGTTAAAGTTCCAATGGTCACGGATCTTGTTCTCCAAGAAACGTTTGTACGGGTCACGCACATACTGCGGCAGGTTGGCGAAGAAGAGGAACGACGGCACACGTGTCTCGTGCAGCTGCATGCAGTATTTTATCTTAATATACTTGCCTTTTATCGATGGAGGCGGAAAAGCCTCGATAATAGGCAGCATGGTCTCGTTGAACTTAGCTGTAGAGATTTTTGTCTTTGAGTTCTGATATACCTCTTTCGCTTTTTCAAGCACCTTGAAGACACGCTGTTTCGTAACGGCCGAAGTGAAGATAATAGGGAAATCGACGAACGGGGCGACTCTCTCTCTAATAGCATTCTCAAAGAATTTCTGCACTTTTTCGCTGCGGTCCTCAACCAAATCCCACTTGTTCACGACAACGACAAGACTCTTCTGGTTACGCTGGATTATAGAGAAGATATTGAGATCCTGAGACTCAATGCCTCGTGTAGCGTCAATCATAAGAATACACACGTCGCTGTTCTCGATAGCACGTATTGAGCGAAGCACTGAATAGTATTCGATATCTTCGTTCACTTTGCTTTTCTTGCGTATTCCGGCTGTATCGACAAGATAGAAGTCGAAACCGAACTTAGTGTAACGTGTCAGTATTGAATCTCTTGTAGTTCCGGCAATGTTAGTTACGATATTTCTCTCTTCACCGAGGAAAACGTTTATTATAGAGCTTTTTCCGGCGTTAGGACGACCCACGACGGCAAAGCGCGGTATGTTATCTTCGGGAGCCTCCTCGGCGTCCTTAGTGAATTTTGACACCACCTCGTCGAGCATGTCGCCTGTACCGCTTCCGTTGGCTGCCGATATGCAGAAGAGATCGCCCAAGCCAAGCCCGTAGAACTCGGCGGCGGTATATTGCATCTCGTAGGTATCGACCTTGTTAGCGACAAGGAGAACCGGTTTCTTGGAACGGCGTAACATTGAAGCCATCTCCATGTCAAGGTCCGTCACGCCGTTTATCGCATCCACGACGAAGAGTATCACATCGGCCTCTTCGAGCGCCAAAGTAACCTGATCACATATCGCCTCTTCAAAGACGTCGTCCGAATTGCGCACCCAGCCGCCGGTATCGACAAGAGAAAACTCCTTGCCGCACCATTGGCAACGGCCGTACTGGCGGTCTCTTGTTGTTCCCGCCTCGTCCGATATAATCGCGTGCTTAGTCTCTCTCAAACGGTTGAACAGATTGGACTTGCCCACGTTGGGGCGCCCTACTATCGCTACCAAATTTCCCATATCATCAATCTTTTTGGTCGTATCCGAAACGGCGCAGCTGACGGTCGCTGTTACGCCAGTCCTTATCGACCTTAACATATATCTCCAAAAATATCTTCTTGCCGAAGAATTTCTCAAGTTCACGGCGGGCGTCTGTAGCCACACGCTTAAGCGCTACGCCTTCGTGACCTATAATAATACCCTTCTGCGACTCACGCTCTACGTAAATGAGCGCCTTGATATATATGCTGCCCTCTTTCTCTTTGAAATATTCTACAGCAGCCTCGCACACATAAGGTATCTCTTTGTCGTAATGCAGGAGTATCTTCTCACGGATAATCTCCGTGACAAAGAAACGCGCCGGCTTGTCGGTAAGTTGGTCCTTGTCAAAGTACGGCGGCGACGGCGGCAACAATTCCATGATGCGTTTCATAACTACATCGACATTGAACTTTGCCAAAGCCGAAATGGGCAGTATCTCCGCTTCGGGAAGAATGGCATGCCATTGCTCGACCTTTTTTACCAGCTCGCTCTGATTGCCCAAGTCTATCTTGTTTATAAGCACAAGTATAGGCACATCGAGCTTGCGTACCTCGTCGATGAAGTCGCTGTTCTTCTCGGGGCTTTCGACCATGTCGGTCACATACAGCAAAACGTCGGCGTCTCTCAACGCTGAACGTGAGAAGCGCAGCATCGCCTCCTGCAGCTTGTAGTTGGGCTTGAGCACGCCCGGGGTGTCGGAAAACACTATTTGCGCGTCATCCGTGTTAAGTATGCCCATGATACGGTGACGTGTAGTCTGAGCCTTGAATGTGGCGATAGATATTCTCTCACCTACAAGCAGATTCATCAGCGTCGATTTGCCCACATTCGGGTTACCTACAATATTTACAAAACCGGCTTTATGCATATGATTTCTTTATATAGCGAAAAACGCACCCACAACAATGCCGTGGTGCGTTTTTGCTTACGTACATAACTGCCGCACGAACTTTTGCCCATGCAGAAGATTAATTATTTAGACTGCAGCCTGCTTCTCTACAGCGAGCTTGCCTCTGTAATAACCACACGCACCACATACGGTGTGATATACATGCCACTCACCACAGTTAGGGCAAATTGCCAATGTAGGAGCTACTGCCTTGTCATGAGTTCTTCTCTTGGCAGTTCTTGTCTTTGATTGTCTTCTTTTAGGATGTGCCATTTTTCTTACTTTTTAATTATCTTCATCAATTTGTATATTCTTCAATCCTTCCCAACGAGGGTCATAATACTGTTCCTCGCAGCCAGCGTCGTTGCTGTCGTTTTCGGCGGAGTGCCTTTTCAGGCGGCCTGTCATTTCGTGGTTACACTTGCCTGGCGCATGCACACGCTTCATTGGCAAGGCCAAGACAATGAACTCGTAGAGATACCATGCGATATTAAGGTCGCCGTCCTGTTCCGGCACGACAACGATATCGCCCTCGTCGGCATACTCGTCACCAAGTTTCACTCTCAAAGTGTTCTCTGTCTCCACATCTATCTCAAGATCGTCGAGACAGCGGTCACAGGGAACAACCACAGTACCCTTCAAGGCAAAGTGAAAATCGAAAACGTCACGATTCCTTTTCACTGTTACAAAGGCCTTGACAGCACCTTTTTGAAACTCCTCTCCGTCGATATCGCCAAAAAAGGCATTATCGAGGTCAAATTCAAGATTCAGGGACGCTGTTTTCAATCCCTTAAGGTCAACGTTATATTTATTAAATCTTCCCATCGCTACACTAAATCAACACTACAATAATATAAGTTGCTCTTTAAAATCAATATTATCAATAATTTATGCTACAAAAGCAGCACAAACCACCCTTACTATCCGAATTTAGGTCACAAAGATAGTAATAAAATTCTTTAGAAACGCCTAAATTGACAAAAAACTTCAGAACAAAGCAAAAAACTTAATTTTCGGACAAAGAGAGCAAACCTAAAAACCCGACCGTTTCTACCCGTCAAAACAGAGTTTCGACAGAACACGCAGTAACAGGTCATGCGCAGGCCGCATTAAAAGCGCGCATTCAATCGTTAATCCGGCTCATCTGCGAAGTCTGTGGGGTAGGATGTTTTATTCTTGTTGCGATTTACCCCTTAATCTATTGTTTATTATTCTTCCTGTTGTCGTTGTTTTCTTGTACTTTCTGTGCCGACAGAAAGTACCAAAGACCTCTGCACATGGTCGTTTTCTTAACGCAAAACATAGCTGACATTTTTGGGGTGTCCGGAACTCGCTTGGCAGCGCAAAACAGCAAGCTGTTTTTCTTACCTGACGCTCAAACAGTCCTCCACTAATCCCAAAAATGCTGACACTTGTTTTGCTAAAAACTCTAATGTGCAACAATGAAACAAT
>JAZNPP010000035.1:0-13938 GCA_045589695.1 Bacteroidaceae bacterium | reverse complement strand
CACGGTAACCTCGCTGCACGCTTGCTCCGCGAAGAGACAAAGTGCTTCGCATTCCTCGCAGGCCACGAGTCATTCGCTGCAGCCGAAGGCGCTATCAAGATTGCAGCAAAGGCAGACAAGGTGCGCAAGGAGCCTCTCCGTTGTATCCTCAACGGTCTTGGCAAGGACGCTGCACAGATTATCTCTCGCATCAACGGTTTCACATACGTACAGACAGAGTTCGACTACTTCACAGGTGAGTTGAAAGTCGTTCGCGAAATCGCTTACAGCGATGGTCCTCGCGCAAAGGTACGTTGCTACGGTGCCGATGATGTTCGCGAAGGTGTTGCCATCATGTGGAAGGAAGGCGTTGACGTATCAATCACAGGTAACTCAACCAACCCCACACGTTTCCAGCACCCCGTTGCAGGTACATACAAAAAGGAGCGTATCCTCGCCGGCAAGAACTACTTCTCAGTAGCTTCAGGTGGTGGTACAGGCCGTACATTGCACCCGGACAACATGGCTGCAGGCCCTGCTTCTTACGGTATGACCGACACAATGGGCCGTATGCACTCAGACGCGCAGTTCGCAGGTTCTTCATCAGTTCCAGCACACGTTGAGATGATGGGCTTCCTCGGCATCGGCAACAACCCGATGGTAGGTGCAACTGTCGCTATCGCAGTGGATATCGCTGGTGCGCTTTCTAAGTAAAAAATCTCCTGAGCGCAAGCGAGGGAATTTTATAAAACTTTATCTCCTGTAACCGCAAGGTTGCAGGAGATTTTTATGTAGATATGACCGCATTATCATTTTGGGGCCGTATGCACTCAGACGCGCAGTTTACGAAGTTTTCCTCCTTCTCGCTCGGCAAACGATAATCTTAATGCAAATATTCAAAAAATTATAGCAAAAAGCATAATTTTCATTATAAACGCTACTTTGTCCTAAACAAAGGCTTGATTTTATGCAAATATCTTTATCTTTGTACCGGAAAATATGCAAAACGCATTATAACACATTTACTTAAACACGAGAACTTCAACTGTACCGCAAATGCGGACAGGCATGGCACAAGCAGCGTACTTTATGGCGGTGAAGGTATTTTGCATGGAGTTTCTACCTAAAAGGCAAGACAAAATACAAAATGAAACGATTAATTACAGCTGCATGCATCATGCTTATTGTTGCGGCTTCGGCCGTTGCGCAAACAATGTTGGAGAAGCCCAATTTCAGTGTTCCGTCACTTATCTCCACTAAATTTTTCGGCCCTAACGCATTCCCGGTTCCCGACATGTCGGACGGAACGACGTCGGACAGAGTTAAATTCGAACTTTACGGCGACGGCTATCTATGCTCGCTGACATCAAGACCGACAGATGACATCACGGCCGACCTTTTCGCAAGAGCGACAATACCATTATTCACGCACAGAGTCAATCTCGTGATATGGATGCCCATTTTCGAATGGCACAGGACAACAGCCGCCGTAAATACGATACGCAGGATAAAAAACCCCGACCGCACTATCACAGGCTTTGATTCAGGAGATGTCTACGTAAGTACAGACATTCTTCTTTTTGACGAGAAAAAAATTGGAGTCGGCGTCGTACTCAGGGCAGCTCTTAAAACAGCTTCGGGCAACTCGTTCAGCACGGCACGCTTCTACGACGATCCCGGATATTTCTTCGATGTAGCTGCTGGGCGTGAACTGTTTTCAGTGTCTCGCGGCAAGAACAAGACCGCTCTGCGTATGGCGGCAAGCGTCGGTTTCCTCTGCTGGCAGACCGATAACGGACGACAGGACGACGCTGTAATGTACGGACTGCTTGCCAAGCTGACCAGCGGCCCGTTCACGGCGCAGGTCGATTACGGCGGGTACATAGGTTGGGAGGACGACGGCGACAGGCCTATGACGCTCAAGACAAAGTTAGGATGGAGTTTCAAGGATTTCTCGCTGAACGCTGAATACCAAGCAGGATTCAAAGACTGGCCTTTTCACCAGTTCAGATTGGGAGTGACATATACATTGCCCAAGATGTTCCTGAAAAACAAATCGCAGGAAAAGTAACGACAGAAAAGCATCAATAAAATAATTCCATGCGGCATTACTGCCGCATGGAATTATTTTATATATCTCTTGATTATTTATTTCACCAACAGTTTCTTGCCATTAACGACATATATACCCGGCTTTGCAATCTCGCTTACTCTGCGTCCCTGCAAATCGTAAATGCCATTGACCGCAGCATTTTCATAGCCTATAGCGTCAATACATGTCGATGTCCCGACAACGTCGATACGAAAAAGGTTGCTGTAGTTCGCTGCATAACCGGCCGAATTTGACCAAGCGTCAAAAGTACCGTCAGCAAGCAATATCAACGAGCCATCGGTTGTACCGTCATTGCGTTTGCTTACTATATAATAGGTAACGTCAAGCGTTGTGTTGCCGTCGTTGATGCTCCAGTCGCAATACGCGGCGTTATAATCAGCGAGCGTGCCCGCATTATTATTGTAGCCGTAGTTGCCTCCGGCACGCCATATCATGTAGCAATTTTTCTCCTCGTTGTAAAAGCTGTACTTGCCGCTTGCCTCCTTCGTACAAAGAAACTGCGCAGCCTTGCCTATCTCCTCTGCCGTCGATGCGCTTGCGCTCAGAATGCCGCTGTCATTGACATATAGAACATATTCTTTACCGTTCTGCTGAACATTGACGAAAGTAAGCGTTCTGCCGTCCCATTTGTCTGCAGGGCCGGCACCGGCGAGTATCTTGTACAAGTTGTCAATCTCTGCCGGAGCAGGCTCGGCTGAAAGATTGTCAAGCGCCGTATCAAGAACTGACTTTACCTCTTCCGTCACAGCGGCATCATCGGCGTAGGCCTTGAAGTACTCCTTTACGAAAGCGCGTCGGTCCACGTTCCTTTTCACGCTGTAGGCACCGTTAGTTATATATTTGAGGTCGTACGCTACATAGATATTGTCAAATCCGTCGAAATTATGCTGTCCTGCACCTGTAGGGAAACTTGTCGATACAGGGTTATCTCTTTTGCCGAAACCGGTCAGAGTCTCTTCATATATGAAGCCTATGCAATCGTCTGCTTGCAGATCCATTGAGCTATACGCCGACTGCTTGCCGGTTACATGGTAGAAGCCGTTCCAGTCTGTAGCGAAATTCGCTACAGTGTTCATATCGTTCAAGTTTGTAAGTTCTTTATAGAAGATACCCACATCGGTACGTCCGCTTCCCGTAGGCAGTGACTGCAAAGCAAGGTACATCTCTTTCTTGTCACTGTTGCGCTGAACAGGAACAATAAGAATCTCGCCGTTCGTAGAGTTCCCGCCCGGTGTAAGTCCGGAACCCGAGAATGTACTCTTCACCGCTGTGCCCCAGCTTCCTGCGGCAGTCATTGTATTGGTATAAGTGTATATGTTGTATATACGCCCACCGCCTACACGACTCGAAAGTATAACACGACCGTCGGGCATCTCTTCGCACTTCGGCTCGTCGCCTCCAGAAGCAGGCAGAGCGGAAGCTCCGCCAAGTGCATGCCATGTACGTCCGAAGTCGTCGGAATATATTACACGGTTACCATCGGGACGCGCGCACATGGCAGCGTACAAGCGGTAGTATTTGTCTTTCTTCACTATACGGCTCTGGAAAATTTTACCGCCACCTACGAAAGCGGCCTGAATGGGATTGCCGGCGTCGAAGAGGCTGTATATCTGTTCTGTAACGTTTACAGGAGCTTTCCATGTTTTTCCGTAGTCGTCGCTATGTATAGTAGCGATGAGATTAGGGTTCTGACGTGTAGTATTGCCGTTGCCGTATACCGTACAGCCGGCAACAGCAATTATAAGCACCTCGCTGCTCGTGCGGTCGGCAACGATAGCAGGGTCACCGAAGGCCGTGTCAAAGTAGTTCACGGTAGCCGAAGTCTGGCCCGTGCCTACAGCGACGTCAATCATGTCGCTCCATGTCTTGCCGTTGTCCTCGCTTATACGGCATACGATATCAACCTGGCCGTAACCGGGGTCGGTACCGCATACAAGACGTGCCGCCGCAGTTATAAGATGCCCGTTGCTCGCCGTAGTTATACCGGGAATACGGTAAGGGGGCTTCACGCCGTCTCCGTTGCTTGTATTGTAAAGATCCTGTTTTACAGGAGCCGCAGCGGCTTTTACATTTGACACCTTAATTTTGTTGCCTTCAACAGCAATGTCTGCGCCGTCGAGGATATTGCCGAGCATTGCGACAGAGAGCCTGTTCTCTTCTATAGCTCCGGGGACGATAAAGAAACCGCCGTTGAACGCATTTTCGGTTGAAACGCCGTTAGAGTATGACACGTACACGTTGGCATCGCCGTCTATTTCCACATCATAGACGCTCATGCCCTCCATGTCTACACGTTCGAAGCGCCAGTTGTTATCGGCTTTTCCGGAACCGCCTTCGGCCCATGTTGTCAGGAATTCAGCGCCGCCGACTTTAAAATTAGCACCGCCATTGGTACAGTTAAGTGCTTCACTGAAATAGTAATATCTGAACTCGCCGACATCGTGCGTCGCTCCTACCGTAAGTTCCGTATAGGACCCGGCCACCGAAGCTCCCCAATTCGTTCCGGCGACAACGGGCTTTCCGTCACCGTTCTTTATACCGAGCTTACTGTTATCCTTCACCGTCACGTGCCAGATGCCGTTATTGGTATTCACGGCAGAATTTGACTGAAGGGTAAACTGCATGCTGTTGCCGCTGAGCAGAGCGTTGTTGTAAAGATATTCAGAACGGGACGTATCCTTACAAACAAGGCGGTAATATCCAGTTGTCACGTCCGAAGCGACAGGTATTTCAACATCTTTGCCGTTGAGGAAAGCCTCCATGTCGTCTACAATGGCAGCGCACTCTTCGCCGGCATTCGAGCCTGTAAAGCGGCCGAGCAGAGAGTTCAGCTTGCCGAGTTTCTCGGCATTGTCCTTGTACTCCTCACGCAGTATCTGTATCTTCTCGTACTGATGGATGCCTTCGATAAGACGCTCAAAGCGAACGCTTGAACGGTTGCCCGGATAGTAGCAGTATGTATCGCCCGAACCGAACTTGCGGAAACGGCTGTCGGTAAGCGGATGTTCGTCCCAATTTATCCACGACCAATGCAGATAACCGTCGAGGTTCATCTGTGCCGCATAGATTGGGAGGTATGCAGCCTCAGCAGGATATGAGTTTGTATAGATGTTAGGCTCGCTGTTGGCACAGCTTGTGTAGAACGTAGTCACCCAACCCTTTTCTTTGCGGCTTGCGAGCTGGCTTGCTGTAAAGAGATGCTCCTGACCAAGCTGCGCGCAAAGGTCGCGGTATGTACCGCAGAGAGAGCTGTGATAGTTGCCCGCAAGGGCGCAGTTGAAGCCAAGAGAGCTTGCGATGCCGTATGCATTGTTCAAATCGCTCTCGGCACGTTCATCCATTGCGATGTTTGTCTTTTCAAACCAGCCTTTCGTCTGAAGATGCGCCTTGAAGGCCGTAAGGAAATTTGTCCACAACTCACGATACTGCGCAGTACCCGTTGTTGTCTTGATATTCTGGTAGCTGCCCGTAGCCTCGTCGAAGTAGCGGAAGCTCATGTCCCACGGAACCATGCTGAAGCAGTTGATCTGCTTGTCAATGCCATATTCGGCGCAAAGTTCAACGTATGCGTCGAATACGGAATAGTCATATTCCCAAGTGCCGTCCACGTTCTTTATCGTCTCTACCATAGGATCGAAGAGATCATGCGTCTGCTCGCCCCACGGCTCATAGAAAAGAATTGCCGTAACGCTGCGCTGTCCTGCACGGCCAAGAGCCTTAAGATAAGGACGGAGAGCATCAAGGTGCTCGTCGCTCCAACGCTCTACGCCGTAGTAACGGCTTACCGAATATGGCTGCTGCCACAAATCGAGGTGGAATTTCTGGTCTTTCACCTCGGGCAGAGAATGGCTGTTTACGACAATAGTCAGAGCAAGACTTTTCACCACATCGCCAGCCGCATCCACAACCTCAAGAGCTGTCGTGTATTCGCCTGCCTCAATATCGCGCGGCACCTCTATCGTACACCACACAGGACGCGTTTCCATTGCCGGAACGGCATGAGGCTTGTCCTGGTCGATAACGTCGGCTACAAGCCACTGAGGCAACGTCATAGGATGGTTGCCGCAAGCCACATAGTCATCGGTTATCACATAATTCACGAAACGTGCGTCACCGCCGTTCTTGCCTGTCGCCGTGCCGTCCTTTTTCCATTCGGTCATGCGTACAGTCATCATACCCTCATCGCTCTTGCTGTAGAGAACCGCCTGTATATTGGCGCGTTCGCCCTTCCACGCGCTGATAACGGCAGCGTTCTTTTGTGTTATCTCCGGCACTTCATGCAGTTTGTAATGCACATCGCGCGATGCCCATGAAGCTTGCAGCCCTTCGGGAAGAGCGTTCCATTCCGCCTGATCGGGAACAGTGCCTACACGCGGCTCCGTATAATCATCAACAGGATAGCTTACCTCAACGTCACCGGCCTCGCCGCTCACCTTGAGCATAACGTCGATTATTGAACCGCCATCAGAAATAATCGTTGTTTCTTTTCCATCGCTTTTTGTATTCACATAACCGCCTGTGGGGTCAATGCTGTTCCATGCCACCATATAACGCATGCGGTACATGGCGCCGTCCTCGGCATCCTCGGGCACATTGAAAGAGCCCGGAGCGAGAACATTTCCGCTGCTCTGGTATATACCGGCGCTGTTCCAGCCTGTATCGCCGTCGGTATTCTTGCCGTAGAGCGACCAGCACATAAGTTCATTGCCTTCACCCTTTATATAAGGGCCGTCGCCTTGAAGATTTACATCGAACTGCTTGTTATTGTTCCAATCGACAAAAACATAACCATGCATCCATTCACCGTTGATTGTAATGAGAGGAGTGACCGTTTCGCCTCTCTTGACCGTGAAGACATTGGATGTCTTGTCAAAATATGCCGCGCAACGAGGTGCTGACGCTATATTGTTCACCTGCTGCTGAGCGCTCTGTGTACCTACGACACCCACAGCTATCGGATAGTGCGTATCGTGAGTTATCTTTTCATCAGCGCCATGCGCGACTTTATAGTCCTGCGCATTTACTTTTGCACAGAATGTCACTGCCAACAACAGCAACATAAACAAAGATTTCTGTTTCATATAATATTTTTTTTAGTTATAAGCCAACACTTTAACAGCCGAACGGTATAGCCATGCAGCCTGCCGGACACCGGCATACCGCACCATTCCATTTTACGAAACAAAAATAAACAATTTTATAATATATTAAAACTTTTTCAATTGGAGATTTCGCATAATAGAACAAAAAGCATGTTACATATAATAAATATTAGCAAAAACGGACAAATACCCATAGATTGTTTGATAATTATAAAAATTCCAGTAATTTCGCTCTACCAAACACTAAACTTATGAGAATAATTAATTTTATTTCAGCATTGCTTTTTTTCTCAATATCTAATGTTTCAGGACAGACATTAGTACAGAGCCAGGATTTGACAAATACCAGGACTTACGCGTCCGGCAGCATAGCGAGCGACAATACATTGCGTTATTACCGTCTTGCGATACCCGTAACCAGTTCGGCTTTTGTCGAGGACTTTGAAGAAGATTACGATATGGTATTGCAATTCTGGAAAGAATGCGAGGTCTTTGTCAATAATATGTTCGCTCCGCTGGGTTTCTGTTTTGACGTTGTCGAAGACCGGCGACTTGTCAGAGAGGACTATTTCTCTAATGAAGAGAGCGAAAATTTCATATATACCTTACAGGCCAACGGAACTTCATACACAAACGAATTGATTGGGGAGGAGTCGTATGACGTAGGCATGTGGGTACATCATCGTGACGTCGCGGCAGAGAACAGCGGACTATCTGCCGAAGGCGGAGTATACAGCAGCATCGCCAAAGGAAGCGGATATTCAAAAACCGACAAGTGGGTTGTAGCGCATGAGCTCGGACATATGTTCGGAGCGCCGCATACGACAACCGGCGAAGGAAGCCTTATGGATAGCGGTGGAGACGACTTCTTCTCATACCCCTCAATAAAGAAGATAAGAGACCTTGCCGTGGAAAAAGGAGCAGGCAGTGCAAACAATGCTGTTAAAGTCAGCAATAGCGCTCCCGTGTTCGTCAATGCAAATATGAAAGACATTTACAAGATTCCGCAAGGCGCTTGTATCGCTATCCCCGTATATGCGAATGACGCAGACGGGGACTTGCTTACATATTCAGCGATAGGCTGCAGCAGTTCAACAGTCGGCAACGTGATAGAAGGAGGATATATGCCGCATTTCGCTTCATTGATACCGCAGACCGGCAATGTCATTGACTACAGGCCTGAATTTACAGCGGACATATTCTATGATGATTTTTATTACATTCAAAATGGAACAGACATACCCGAAAAAGAGGCCGGTACATACAATATCGCAATTCTTGTAAACGATGTTCCCGCATCCACGGATTATGACAATTTAACCAAGAATCCCTTTTACAGCAACTATGCAGTTTGGGATGCGTCCGTGCAGATAATTGGCGGAACGGCATTCAAAGCTTCTATGTCGCCGGTAAAGGAGAGCTATTCTGCAGGGGAGCAAGTGACAATCGAATGGGGCGTGAACGGGAATTATTTTACAGCAGACAGCCGTCTTCGCATAACGATGTCCGCCGACTACGGCAAGACATTCAGCCACGTGCTTGCCGACAATGTTCCTGCGCTTGATGGCAGCAAGACCGTAACAATGCCTAATGTAAATATCGGGAACACAGATGTTGATTTCAAGACTGCGGTACGTTCCATGCGAGGAGGCATTATCCGTGTGGAAGAGATAGGCGGCATAGCATACACATTGACGACACTTTCTCCCGATAAAGGCGGCGGCTTCAACCTTACCGGCAACGGTGATGCGCCTATGACATATACAATCAGCGTTACAGCAAATCCTGGAACAGCAGGTAGCGTTACAGGTGGCGGAACATACAACGAAGGCGCAACCGTTACACTCACAGCAACACCTAACAGTGGCTACGAGTTCGTAAACTGGACAAGCGGTACAACCACTGTAAGCACCAGTGCAACCTACTCGTTTACAGCAAATGCGAGCGCCAGTTATGTTGCCAACTTCCGAACAGCAGCTCCAACTACATTCGCAGTAACAACAACAGCTAACCCGGCTTCTGGCGGTACAGCGACTTTTGCTGTGGGAACAAACCCGGCAACATCATCGGCTACCGTAGCCAGTGGAACAGTGGTGACTCTCTATGCCGTTGCAAACGATGGTTACAGATTTGTCAACTGGACAAAGAACGGTGTAGAAGTGGGCACTGATGCCACACACAACGTAACAATCACGGAGGCTTCGGACTATGTTGCAAACTTTGAGAAAGAAGCAACAACAACCGAGTACCCCACCCCGACCGGTGACACATACACCGACAACTACCTTACTTCAATCACAACTATAGGCGGTGATACAAATATCGGCTACTCGGCAAATGCGCACCCCGGGCAAAGTCTTGTGGTTATTCCCGGTAAGGTACAATTGGAGAAGGGCAAGTCATTTACAATGAACCTTGTAGCCTATTCTTTGGGAGCCGGAAGCAGCAGCGAAACACGCGAGGATATGCGTTATTGCCACGCATCGCTCTTCACCGACTTTGACCAGGATTTTACATTTGGAGAGCCGGAAGAGACTTGGGGTAACCAACCACCAACCAACAACGTCTATGGCAACTACGACTATGTAATGAACATTACACACACCATTACAGTACCCGATGATGCCCCCGCAGGCGAATCGCATATAAGAATGATATACACCAATGCGTGGAATGATTGGCCCGCCAATGGAACAGCCAAGCTCGACAAGGGTATTGTATATGACATTGTGGTTGAGGTTGTAGAGAAGGTTGACATCACAGCCAATGCAGGCGAGGGCGGCTCTGTTACAATCAATGGTGAGGCTACAGGCACAAAGTGCGTTGTCAAAGGCAGCGAGGTTACACTTGCTGCAAGCGCAAACAATGGTTACAAATTCATTGGCTGGTACGATGGCGATAATCTAGTAAGCAATGAAAACCCATATACCTTTACAACAACAACGGATATAACTTACACAGCGAATTTTGCACAAAACGAAACATTCCCCGACGGCGCATATAAAATCCATTGGCAACAGGACGGCCGCGGCTACCTTGCATACCATTCCGGATACCCCGACGAAGCAAAACTTGCCGATGTGACATTGCAGGACTATTCAGGTTCACACTTTGACAGCAGCAAAGACCCCGTAGACCTTGTATGGTATCTAATAACAGCGCAGGACGGCAACAGATACCTGTTTCATGCGGCTACCGGCAAATTCCTTGCAGCAAGCGACAGGAATACAGATAATAACGCTAAGGCCAACAAACTGAGCGCGACAGAGGCTCTGCCTGTAAGAATAGAGAAGAACACCGCTCACAACGGACATTATGTATTAATGGCGACCGTAAACAGCACCGACGCGCTCCTTTCAAGCGGTTGCGGCACGCCATCGGAAAGCGGAGCCCCTGTACGGTGGTGGTACGACAACGGCAATAAAAATTTCATGAGTGACGGCGGAAGCCCGCTTACTTTGATTCCCGTCGAAAACATAGAAGTAGAGACAAGCATTATCAATGCCGTGAATTCCGTAATCAACAATACCGGCGAACAGGAATTGGCTGCAGGCTACTACAGGTTCCGATGTGTCGGGAGCGGGAAATATTTATCTTCAGAGATCAATGCAAAGAACGGCAATCGCCTTATTATGGGCGGGGCTGACAACATCTTCTATTACGACCGTTCCGCATTGCTTTCATATACCGAGGGGCAATATGTCGGTATTGCCGATGCCGGGAACAGATACGACGTCACTTTAAGCGAAACAGCCGCAGCGCCGGTAAGCGTCAAGGCAATACCTTCGGCAGGCGCTTATTACATATCTCTCGGCAGCTTGAATGATTACGGCAACGGGATAAGATATCTTTACGGCAGTGACGGCGAAGCGGACAGCGGTACCCAGGATACAGGCCTTCCGGATGATAACGGATATAAATGGAATATCGAGAAGGCGACAACGTTGCCTGTGGAGATCGGGAAAACCGGCTGGGCCACGATATACGCTCCTGTCGCTTTAAAAGTTCCGGCAGACGTTGTGGTATACTACATTGAGAAAGAGAATTTTGCAGGAGATTTTATAATCCTCACTACAATTGCCGACAATGTCATACCTGCCTCAACAGGCGCTATACTGTATGCAAAAGAGGCTGTAGGGAACGGCAAGGTATACGACTTTGAAATTACCGAATCATCGTCCTCGTATTATACGAATATACTTGATGGCTCAATCGCTAAAGAAATGATAAGTTCCGAGGCATATATACTTGCCGAGGCAGGAGGAGCGGTCGGTCTTTATAAGGCTGAAATGGATATCATGGACAACAAAGCCTTTATAAGCGGCAGTCATAAGGCATACCTTTTGGCTATGAAATTAGAGAATACGGGCTTTAGTTCAGGATGGCGTTTTAGAATAGAAGACAACATTACCGAAATAGACAAGATACAGGACGAAGAGCGTGACAAAGAACTATATGACCTGACCGGACGCAGAATAAAAGCGGCTGCGCGACAGGGCATATACATATGTAATGGCAAAAAGATTTATTATCGTTGAGCCAAAGCATATTTCAGATAGACAATTGGCAATTGAGATTTTTTATACATTATAATAACAAATGCACATTGATAATATGAAAAAAACTCTATTTACACTGCTATGCTTTTTTGCGCTCGCAAGCACGGCGCAAGAGCTGCCGCTTATTCCCCAACCAGCCGGGATATGGAAAAACGAAGGCGAGTTCGTCTTAAAAGGAGATGTCGCCGTCCGCTACCCTAAAATCAAGAACAACGCTATTGGCGCCGTTGTAGACAACTTCGTAAATGAAATCAAGACTGCGACAGGCATCAAAATGAAGGTTTCGGCATATAAGAATGCAGACAGGATAAAATGCAAGAACAGCAGCGTTGTTCTGTTGCTTGACGAAAAACAGCCTGCCGAAGGTTATGAACTGACGGTAAAGGCCGACGGCATCACCATATCCGCATCGAGACCTGCAGGCTTTTTCTATGCCTTTCAGACAGTCAAACAGCTCATGCCGCGCAATGTCATGGCCGGAGTGCCCGATGAAAGCGTGAAGGCGTGGAGCATACCATGTGTCGTGATTAAGGACGAGCCCCGCTTCAGTTGGCGCGGCTTCATGCTCGACGAAGGCCGCCACTTCTACGGCAAGGATGAAGTGAAGAAGATTATCGACGTGATGGCGGCATACAAAATGAACCGCTTCCATTGGCATCTGACCGAGGACCAGGGCTGGCGCATCGAGATAAAGAAATACCCGAAACTGACTGAGACAGGAGCATGGCGTGACAGCAAGGTCTGCGCATGGAGCGATGTCAAACCCGACGGTATACGTTACGGCGGCTATTATACAAGAAAAGATATAAAGGAGATTGTCGAGTACGCGAAAGAGCGTTTCATTGAGATTGTGCCCGAAGTGGATATACCCGGACATTCGCAGGCTGCGGTAGCCTCATATCCCGAATTTCTCTCATGCGACCCTGAAAACAGCCATGAGGTATGGCTCTGGCAAGGCGTGTCGAGCGACGTTATAAATGTCGCCAACCCCAAAGCCGTACAGTTCGCAAAGGATATCATTGACGAGCTGACCGAAATGTTCCCGTTCGGGTACATACACCTCGGCGGTGATGAATGTCCTACAAGAAAATGGGAGCAGAATTCCGAATGTCAGGCATTGCTCAAAGAGATTGGCTCGGACAATTACCGTGACCTGCAGATACACTTCTACAAGCAGCTGAAAGAGCATATCGCACAGAAGCCTGCCGAGAAGCAGCGCAAGCTTATCTTCTGGAACGAGGTGCTGCATGGCAACACCGAACCGCTTGGCAATGACATAACAATCATGGCATGGATAGGCGCCGACGGCGCCGCGAAAGATGCCGCAGCAAGAGGCATGAACACCATCCTATCGCCACAAATCCCGTACTATATCAACCGCCGCCAGTCGGACCTTGCGACAGAGCCTATGTCGCAAGGTTATGGTCATGAGACCGTAGAGCGCGTGTACGGATACAAGCCTATGAACGGAGTTGAGCAGGGACTGCAGTCCAAATATCTCGGCGTTCAGGCCAACTTCTGGACCGAATGGGTAACAGAGCCTTCGGTTGTACAGTATCTCATGCTTCCTCGCCTTGCCGCCGTTGCCGAAGCGGGATGGTCGCCTGCCGAAAAACGCAATTACGACAGCTTCATAAATCGCTTGCAGGGCGAAGCAAAGTACTATCAGCTTAAAGGGGTAGATTACGGCAAGCACGTCTTTAAGTAAAATTTCACCATAGAACCTTAATTTACAAAACAACCTCCTCGGTTGCGGAAATCGCAACCGAGGAGGTTGTTTGTCATTATCGGGTGAACGATTAAAGCGAAGCTTCGACGGCATGAGCAGCATCTCGTCAAGCTTTTAGAGTTGAGAGTTTAGGGTTTAGAGTTTAACGATTAAAGCGATGCTGCTCTATATTCTTGTTTCAACTTACCCTTAACCTATTGTTTTTTATTCTTCCTGTTGTCGTTCTGTCATGTCCTTTTGGCGCCCAAAAGGACGAAAAGGCCCGGCACAGGGCGCTCGAGCCGCTTTCTCCTCTTGCTCGTGAATTGCCGCAGGCAATATAACTCGTCCGTCGTCAGCTTGCCGTTTCAAGCCTTTCTGCCGTCCGCAGGGCGCTGCGGAACTCGCTTCGTGCGGCTATGCAATGTAAATTATACCCGCACTTCGCTCATACAGTCCTCGCGCAATGGCCTGCAT
>JAZNPP010000034.1:0-181271 GCA_045589695.1 Bacteroidaceae bacterium | reverse complement strand
AAAAAGCAATTATGTCATTAACAATAACCAAAAGAAAGAAGAACTCTTTAGGTTTTTTGACAACTACGGACATAATGGAATAAAAATAAACGTAAACTCCGAGTAATTATATTTTTAGAAACAATAAATCTTATGAAACGCCTTTTTCTTACACTATTACTGTTTGCAACGTTTCTTTCAACAATCACAGCGCAATATTTTCCCATTGATACAGCAAGACTAAACAATGCATATAGGGCATTATTGCAAAATCCACAATCCCAAAAATTGCAATTGGATTTTTTCAGAGCGTTTCCTGAAAATTGGGACGATTTTAACTCTACATACAGATACAGCGACAAAGATGGGTACGACTTGTCAATGTATAGTCGAGCATATGAGCACATAAAGGCACTCGCGGAATGTTATGCAATAAACGACACTCTATACTGCAACAGACTAATAGCATTATCGGTTGGAGCGTCGCTTGATGCAGACGCCCCTAACTATCTGCAAACATTATTACACGACACAATGCAAGAAAAGAATGATGTATTCATTCATTGTTTATCAAAAATAGAAAAGGGGCACCAAATGCAATTCTGGCAATTCTTTTGGTCGAATACAATAGACGGCAAAAGCCAAGAAAAAGAGTTTGAGGTTCTTTATAATATCAATAAAGAAAAATATCCAAATCTAATGAAAACAATGTCAATCGCGTTTGAGTATTTCAACAATGGGGTACTATTTATGTCGGATTTCAATAATAACAATTCAACAAAGTAGCATCACAGATTACATCGCACTTCTTTAAGTCAAGCAGGCAATGGATTTATATATTCATCCTCTGCGGTTTCATTTTTCGTCAATGTTGCCAATGCCGATTCTGCGGCATCGTATTAAAACAGATTTTAACATACCGTTAATGGTTTTTTATTTATATAGAGTTTGTTTTTATCCTCTTTTATCATACTTTTGCCATAATTAAGGCTAAATTTTGCCAAAATTAAAATATCTTGACTTAAACAAACTTGACAACTATGAAAAAAGGTCTATTATTGGCTATCATAGCCGTTGTTGCATCATTTAACGTATCAATAGCACAGCAAAAGACAACTTTGAGCGCACAAATATACGGTTATCAAAGAGATATGATATATTTCGATTGTGTGCAAACCCCTTTTATCGCTCAAGAATTCTACACGAATCCCGGCGAGGAACACATCTACAGTTTCGAGAGCGACAGGCTTGTATGCCTAACCATAAACGGACGGACCAGCGTTCTGCTACAGCCCGGCGACAGCCTGCATGTAGACATCAACTACGACGGCAAGGATATCAAGATTGAGTACAGCGGAACCGAACGTGCCGTTAATAACAACAAGCTCCTTAAGAGCATTGACAACCTGAAACGCGACCTTCGTTATAAGAGCCAGCTTCTGGGTTGCGTCGCTCTCGACATCAAACCTCAAAAGAGAATTGACGACTCACGTATTCTGCAGGAGAGAGTAAAGACCCTGCTCGAAAAGAGTCCTGCAAGCGACGAGGCAAAGAACTACGCAACAGCCATTAATGACTACGATGTGTACATGTCATTAATAGAGTACCCTGCAATGTACGCAAGCGTACGTGGCGTAGACATTGAAAAACAGGATATCGGCGACTATTGGAACATTACGGAGGGATATGTTCCAAGAAACGATGCCGAGGCCATGCTATGTCCCGAATACGCAAGTCTGCTCATGCGTTACTGCTTCTACATGAACGAAAAGGCCGCTATGGAGAAAGGCGAGAAATACGCTATGCCGGCACGCATGGAGGATATGTACAAAGAGCTTGCCTCTTTCTATGAAAACGAGCAGAGAGACTTTACATTATACACCCTGCTTTGCAACTTCATCAGACAAGGCAAAGAGATTGAAAGAGCCGACGCTCTCTACAAGGATTACATCGAGAAATACAACAAGAACGGGTTCTATAAGAACATTCTCAAATCTCTCTTACAGTAAGAAATAATTAACACATAAAACCCATATGAGAAAAACGGACCGCAGATTCAGTTTTTTTCGCAAAGCATCTTTAATAATATTCGCCATCCTGATTAACTGTACCGCAGCGCATGCCCAAGACGCTGCAAGCTGGAAGGAGAAAGAGATTACTTTGCGAGTAAGCAACCAGCCTTTGGGCAAAGTGCTTGAAATGGTTGCGGAGGCTGCCGGAGCTAAGATTACGCTTCAAGGCGTAACGCTTTGGAACATAGGCGAACACACAAGCATTGCTGTAAAGAATAAGCCGCTCGACAAGGTTATCGGCGACCTTATCGGCGACCAGAAAGTAAAAATACGCTACGAAGACGGCAACCATATTGTTGTTGAGCCGTTCGAGCATGAAGAGAACACCAAAGTAGAATTCAACATTTCGGGACTGGTGCTTGACAAAGATACTCAAGAACCCCTTATCGGCGCTACGGTCTTGATTACCGACGGAGCGAGCAAAAACGCCGGACAAGGCGCTAAAGGATGCATTACCGACTTGGACGGAAAGTTCAGCCTTCGTATCAGCAAGAAGGAATCGATTAACGTATCATACGTAGGTTATGTAACTGTTTCGAAACAGATTACCAAGCCCGAGGCGAACCTTGTAATAGAGCTGAAGCCGAGCATCGAGTTCGATGAGGTTGTCATCACCGGTATCAGCCGCCGCAGTAAAAACAGTTTTACCGGAAACTATGTCGAGGTAAAGGGCGATGAACTGCGCAAGATGAACCCGACAAACATACTCAAAGGCTTGCAGTTCTTTGACCCGAGTTTCAAGATTATCGAGAATAACGACAAGGGATCGGACCCGAACGCCGAGCCGGACTTTCAGATTCGCGGCGACCAGTCCTTGGGCAGTACTGCTCAATTGAACAGCATGGACCTTATGCTCGACAATGTTTCGAGCCGCCCGAACACCCCATTGTTTGTGCTTGACGGTTTCATCGTGCCTATGAGCAGAATTCTTGACATGGACCCTGAACGCGTAGAGAGCATAACCATACTCAAGGATGCTGCCGCGACTTCCGTTTACGGTTCACGCGCGGCAAACGGCGTTGTCGTTGTCGAAAGCAAGGTCGCTCCCGACGGCGCCTTGTCGGTTTCGTACAACGGCACCATGACCGTCCAGACGCCAGACCTGACCGATTACAATATGATGAACGCGGCGGACAAGCTCGACACAGAATGGAGAGCCGGGCTGTATAACCCTAACAATGCCGACGACATGAACCTTTATAATAAGTATCTCCGTTATGTACTGGGCGGCGTAGACACTTATTGGTTGTCTAAGCCATTGCGTACTGCAGTGCAGCACCGCCATTCGGCAAGCGTTGCTGGCGGTACGGACGTGTTCCGATACAGCCTTGATCTCAACCTTGCGATGCAGCCGGGTGTCATGAAGGAGTCTTCGAACCAGACAAAAGGCGTAAACTTCAACATGACCTACTTGAAAAACAAGTTTACCATGCGCGCGAGCATCAATCTGTCGGAGTCGGACAGCAAAAACTCTCCATACGGAGCGTTCTCGCAGTACACATCTCTGAACCCATACTACATACCGCTCAACGAAGACGGCTCGCAGAAAAAAATACTTGACAACAATATTGTCAGCGGACAAAGCCGAATAATCACGAACCCTCTATATGATGCGACAGTCGGCATAAAGGACATCACCAACAGCCTCTCAATCGCTACCAACCTAAGCATGGAGTACTCTATCCTCAGGAACTTGCGTATAACGGAGCAATTGTCATATACACGAGGCATGGCCGGCACGGACAGGTTCCTGCCAGCCGACCATACATCTTTCGAGCTGGAAGATGACCTCACGCGCAAAGGAAGCTACTTCAAGAGTACAGGTAATATGTCATCTTGGTCAAGCAACCTTGGCATCAACTACAACTTTGTAGCGGGCAAGCATCTTTTTAGCGCCTTCGGAAACTGGACAATAAGCGAGGACCGCAACGATTATGTAAACCTTTCGGCTACAGGATACCCGGACAAGCACATGAACGAATTCATCTTCGGCAACAAGATGGAGACAAGCATGGACGGAATTGGCACAGAGAACATTTCACGCTCGATAGGTCTCATAGGCCAATTGTCTTATAGCTATGACAATCGTTATTCAGTAGATGCCAACATTAGCGGCGAGGCCTCATCGCGCTACGCAAAACATGAATTGGTGCCATTCTGGTCTGTCGGCGCTCGATGGAACGCCCACAACGAGAAGTGGCTGCAAGGGTACGTGTCGAACCTTGTCCTGCGTGCCAGCTATGGCGTCACCGGCGAGCAGAACTTCAGCCCGGCCGACGCCATCGAGTATTACAGTTTCTCGGGCAGCATGAAGCCTTACCAATCATTTCCTGTTCTTGGAGCTCTGCTTCAGGCTCTCAACAACACAAATTTAAGCTGGGCTCAAACACATAACACAAGCATAGCCATTGATTTCAGTTTCTGGAAAAACAGAATCAACGCTAGTTTCAACTACTATAACAACATTACAAAAGAGCTGCTTACGAACTACGACCTTGCGCCATCTACAGGTTTCTCTACCATGATGATGAATGCTGGAGAACTGCAGAACAGAGGTTTTGACGCATCTTTAAACATTATAGCAATACAGAACCTGCGCAAGGGATTCTTTTGGACAATCAATGCCAATGCCAACCATAACAGAAACAAAATTCTGAAATTGTCGGACTATCTCAAAAAGATGAATGAAGCTCAAATGAATTCCGCTGAAGCTCCATTGCCGCAGTTCCGTGAAGGAGAGTCTACTACAACATTGTATGTAGTGCGTTCTCTTGGCGTAGACCCGGTAACGGGCAAAGAGGTATACTTGAAACGTGACGGTTCAAAGACTTTCGTATGGGATGCGAACGACAAAGTGCCTGTCGGCGACACTAACCCTATCATAAGCGGTACGGTCTCTACAAACATCAACTGGAAAGACCTTTCATGTTCGCTCGGCTTTACATACAAATACGGCGGAATTGTCTACAACCAGACACTTGTAGATAAAATTGAAAACCAGAATGTCGCATACAATCTCGACTACAGAGCAGGCCAGGGCCGTTGGGAAAGCCCGGGCGACGTGACAAGCTATGTACGCTTCAGTCCTACGGGAATGAATACGCCTGCAAGCACTCGATTCATCATGAATGACAACGAAATAAGATTCGCAACAATAAACGTCGGATACAGAATGGGAAGCGACAAGTTCAAATTCCTGAACAGCGCGGCAATCGACGTGTTATCATTCAACTTCACGACAAACGACATTGCTCGAATATCTCCCATAAGAATGGAACGCGGCCTAAGTTACCCCTTTGCACGTTCATACACATTCTCATTGTCTGTGATATTCAAATAACCTCCACTTAAAGAATGAAAAAATGAAAAAGAACATAATATACATTGTTGTTGCCGGAATAATCGGTTCATTCTCTCTGAGTTCCTGCTCGGATTGGCTGGATGTAGCTCCCAAGACCGATTTGCCGGCCAAAGAACTGTTTGAGACGGAGAACGGTTTCATGAGCGCTTTAGCCGGATTATATATTACAATGACCGCAGAAGACACTTATGGAAAGAACCTCAGTTTCGGTCTTGTAGAACAGCTCGCTCAGATGTACGACAAACTGCCGGACGGCACGACAGACCCTAAAAGCGTATATATATACGACACAGAGACAAGCGGTTCTTTCAACACCAAAAACACGCTTGCCAATTTGTGGTTGGGGCAATACCATATCATAGCCAATGCCAACAACCTTCTTAAATGGCTCGACATTAACGGCGAAGTTGTCATAAGCGATTCAACCGTACGCAACATGATAAAGGGAGAAGCTCTTGCCATAAGAGCATACCTGCACTTTGACATCCTGCGCGGCTGGGGTCCCATAAACTATGCCGGGAATGTAAAAGGACAGGAAATGAAATGCATGCCCTACCGAAAAGTCGCTGACAGCTCCAAACAGCCGCTATTGTCGGCGAAGGCAATTGTAGAGAATGTTACAAACGACCTGTTAGAAGCAAAGCGGTTATTGAGCCATGAAAAGGAGATTTCGCTCAGCTATCATGAAACATCAGATCGCCGTTTCCGTTTCAACTACCATGCAGTCAATGCAACGCTTGCGCGCGTATACAACTACGCAGGCAATACCGAAAAAGCCAAGAAGTGCGCTGTGGAGGTTATAGAAAACTGCGGTCTTGAGCTGCAAAGCGGCAACAATGACGATCCCATTCTCTCAAAGGAGGTTATTTGCGGACTGAGCATACATGAAATGAGCAACAACTTGTCGGAATACTTTTCGGGTGGCGACAAGATGAATACAAAATATTACATCAAGCAGACCACACGGAACATAATATTCGAGATGTCTGGTGACGACAGCGAAGACATGAGGGCAAAAGGCTCAGCGTTCATAGAAGACGACGGACTTCAGATATGCGTATCGCGCAAATATATCGACAATGACGATGAAATAATACCCCTTATCCGTATACCCGAGATGTATTATATAGCATGCGAGTCTAACGAAGGTGAATCCGCTGCTCAATATGTAAATGAGGTACGCAACAAACGAGGCATATCGATGTCGAAGAATGTGACATGCAATAACGACGACGAGCTTATAACCGCGCTGAAGTATGAATATCGTAAAGAATTCTATGCCGAAGGCCAATATTTCTGGTTTCTCAAAACGCATGGCATAACCGGCAAACTGGAGCATTGCCAGAACGTAGAGCTGGCAGAAGAAAATTTCATATTCCCTTTGCCTGACAAAGAGAAGGAATATGGATGGACCGATGAAGGTGCTGACAGTGATGAAAGCGACAAGGATGCATAATAATGTATAAACAGAATTCAAGACATGAAAAGATTTAATCGACATATAACAGCTTTGCTGCTTAGTTTTGCCGTACTTCTTACCGCTTGCGAAAAAGCAGAGCCGGACTTTTTTGACGAAAACACTAATGGCGCATATTTCGACTACGAATATGCTTCCCAGTTTGAAAAGACCGTAAATTTCAGAGATTACGTTGTTGGCAATCCGCAAGAAGTAACCGTTAAGATAAACATAAAACTGCTTGGTTATCTTGCAGATGAAGAACGTACACTCTCTATAAAAGCAAAAAGCATAAACGATTATGAACTTGCCGAGGTGATAATCCCAGACATCAAGTTCAGCAATAGAGAGTATGAGAAAGAAATTGACATCACGGTCAAGCGGCCGCCTACAGAGAACACCACCTATGCCGTTTGTCTGTATATAGCCGATGACGGCGATTTGAATTCATCTATAACCGGAAAAGACGAGTTTGAGATATATGTAACCGAAAAATACGAGAAACCGGACCGCTGGACAAGTACCGTTGCTCAGTATATGGGAGAGTGGAGCAAGGAAAGCCATAAATTCCTCGCTAATTTTACCAACGACAACTACTATTACAACACTTTCTACGACAGCAAGAACATGATTGACAAGCATGACGTCATGAAAGAACTGAACGAGCGCATTGTCAATAGCGTGCTTGCAGGAACCGTTACCGAGCCGATAGAGGCCGGAATACCAGTACTGGCTGCATTTTTCCCTAAATATAACGAGCCCTATTTCTGGAAAGAGTGTCCAAAAGAAATCGGTTTGTTTTATGTTGATAAATTCATATCCCTAAACAGGATGTTAGGCGTAAGAACCATAAAGGATATAATAGATATATATAAAAGCGAAGAGGCTCAAAAGTGCATCGTAGACAATTCGAAAGATATACATAAGCAGGATGTCCTTTATATGATGAATGAATATTACAACTATTCCCGTTCAGGATACAACTTTTCAGAACACAAGGAAGCCTTATGGATAGAACTCAAAAAAGGAGTCGTGTACGACATCAGAATACCTTATTGGTGGGAAGACCCCGACAATCTCGGCTGCAAAGCTGTTGTTGAAAAATATTTCGGGGAATACTCGTTTAAAGATGAGAACGGTAAGACCAATGAGGATAAATACAGATTTATGCTGACAAGCATGATGACAGCCAGGGGAACTGAAAATTTTGTCATCGCAGAGCTTTTTCCGTTCATAGCGAACCCCGCCGATTACACATGGAGCTGGGATGATACCGTCGGGGGCGAGGAGAAAATCAAGGAATGCTATAAGATTATAAAGGCTGCTTATGATAATGCGCCGGCCGGGATATACAAATTCACGTTCCCAGAATTGGATATTGAATAAAAAGATTATGGGTTTAAACGACTCGATATAAATTACAACGACACTATTATGAAGAAGATAATATCAGCATTCATGTCAGCAGCTCTATTGAGCGGTTGCTACCAGGATTTGGGCAACTACGAATATACCCTGGATTCGATGAACGAGATTGTATCAATAAATTTCTCGCCTCAAATAAGCAGCTACAAAATAGAATTGCAGAGGGCCTTGACAGAGAAAGACAAAGTACGACGCATAACAGCAGATGTCGAACAGACATTAGCGAAGAATTACGATAACCTCGACTTCAATTGGTATATAAGTCATACAGACGAAAATGACAAAATTGTCAATGATACAATTCATACCAAAGGCTATCTTGATGTTGTTTTGCCGGTCGGAGAAGACAAATCGTACGATGTATTCCTGCAGGTTTATGACAAAAGCACAACCCTTTCGAAATATTCAAGTTTCAAGATTGTTACACGCCCGCTATTCAAGAACAGTCTTTTTATACTTCATGGAAACGAGGGTAACCGAAAAATCGGAAATATTGAGATTATAGGCAAAGAGACATTCGCGCGCACGGACATAACACCGATGACACCCGATAACATATATAGCGATGCGACTGGTTTTGCGTATACTATTTTCTACAATTTTGAAACTTCACAAAACAACGTGTTAGAATATTTCGCTCAGAACTTGACCCTTTTCGGCGACGGCACAGGAACAAATGTATATAACGCGTTCGGTATGGACCTGAAATTTGTTTCAAGCCAGATATTCAAACCGGAAAGCGAAGATTTCAAATTTAAGAAGATTGTTCAAACCGGTGACCCCGACCACCAATATAAGGTTGTCTTGACAGAGACCGGGGACGTATATATCGGCAACAATCTGCATGCGCTTTACAGACCGGGCTACAGCATTGAATTGAACAACGACAATGCGCTGCATCAAAGCGACTACCGTATTACCGCAGCTACAATAACGCATAACCGCTTTGTGTTCTGGGACGCAAAAAACAATCGTTTCTTGTACTGCATCAAAGATGACCATGAAGGCATGGCTACCAACAGCAAGGAAGGAGAGTCCGTAAATCCTAATTTGAAGTCCACAAGACCTGTTATAGACGCGAATATAGACTATACCGGTTTGCTGAAGTCGCCAGAAGACCTTACGGCAGTACTTGGCTACATAAACTATCGCAATAATTACGAGACTCAGAATGCTTATTTTGTATTCAGGGATGAGAATGATGACACATACTATCGATATACACTGCAACAACTGACTGTAGGAGAAGATAAAGACGGAATGGCGAGCAGTCCCAACAGAAAGACCCGCGAAAATAAAAAAGACCCGGCTTTCTCCATATCGTGTGAAAAGCTGCTCAACATCAAGCCGGAATGCAACCCGACAACCTTTACATATAATTCCTGGTTCACAAACAATTATCTGTTCTATGCAGATAAAAATACCGTTTACCGATACAATGTGCTGAGCGGTGATAATGTCCCGATGTACGTGGCTCCCCAAGGTTACGAAATAAATTTGATTAAGTTCCGTACAGAAGACAGCCATGTATACAGCGGCGATCTCGGCAGATATTTAAGCATTGCGATGTTCAACGGGAATAACAGCGCTATTGCAGAGATAAAATTAAACACGGCTGCCGATTTAGACAAAGATTTCGTTCCATTATTCTATGATAAGGATTCGGACGGGAAAAGTTGGGGACCGATAAAGGATTTACAATTTGTACAAGATTATAATTATCATAATGAATTTGAAAGATGAATAGAATAAAAATACTTCTTACGGCATTCTTCTTGTGCAGTACATTGATATTGCCTTCAGCAAGTTTCTCCCAAGAGAATAGCATTATCATTAAAGGTAAGGTACAGGGAATAAAGACGGGGCGTTTGTACATAACAGCGCGTTTGCACGAAGAAAAAACAGACACTCTTGCGTTCTGTGATTTCAAGAAAGGAAAATTCAAGCTCGAGGTGCCGGCAAAAGAGCCTATGGCAGCAAATATTATTGTGGGAGGCTATTCCGGAGGCTTCACATTGCTTGCCGAACCCGGAACTGTATACGAAGCGAATTTGAGCAACGACAAGGATTTCTACATAAGGGGCGGCGAGTTAAATGAAAAATACATGCGGCATATGGTCAAGTCGGATTCCATGCGTAACCTTGTCAATGGACTTAAGATGAGATATGAGGATATGCGCAACAAGAAAAAGTTCCGTAGCGCAAGCCTTGTGAACGACACATTATACAAAGAGCAGAAAAAGTTACAGGAACTTACTGAATGTTTTTTGAAAAAGAACGACAATGTCATTGCCGCATATACCATACTCTCGAATATCGAGATGCGTGATGCCGGCCTGAATGAGTCGAAAGAGATGTATAACACTCTTGGAGAAGGCGCAAAAGCGACCCATTGCGGACGAATTATAAAAGAGAGAATCGAAAGAATGGAGAAAACGGCAGGCGGGGCTGTCGCCCCCGACTTTACCCTGCCAGACGTAAACGGGAACCCCATTACAATGAGTTCGGTAAAGGGTAATATTAAGATACTTGATTTCTGGGCGAGCTGGTGCGGCCCCTGCCGTCTCAACAACCCTTCGTTAAAAAAGATTTACGAGGAATTCCACAGCAAAGGCTTGGAAATTATAGGTATATCACTCGACCACAGCAAAGCAAGTTGGCTGAAAGCGGTTGAGAAAGACGGACTGGAATGGATTAACGTTTCATCACTTAAAGGATGGGACTGCGACATAGCGCACTTATATAACGTCTCCGGCGTTCCGGCACTCTTTATTCTGGACAACAATAATAAAATAATAGCGAACGGACTACGCGACGAACAGTTAAGAGCCTTTTTACAAAAACACCTTAAATAAACAGAATACATTCATATCAATCATAACTATATGAAAAAGTTTTTTCTTTTGGTGACGCTTGCGGCAGCCACCATTGTAACAGCTCAAGAAAAAAGATACGTTATTAACGGTGAAATGAGCAATACGAAGTTATGTTACAGTGACGAACATGTCAATGAAGTCAAACTTGAAAAAATCATTGACGGACAATTCATGACTGTAGCTACAGCAACCGTAGAAAATGGCAAGTTTACTATTGAAGGCCCGGCGCCTGACATGCCCGAAGTCTACAACATAACCGGTTTTGACAATGGAAGCGTGCAGGTATTCATTGAAGAAGGCAATATAAATGTAGGGCCATTCGATGCCGCATATCCGGTATCGGCTAAAGTTAATGGCACGCCATGCAATAACATATATCAAGAATACCTTGATATTAATGACAGATGCATTGAAGAGAGCAAGGTCAGAATGAAGAATACGTATGCCGAGATTCCTGAAAACATAAAAGGAGATCCGGAATTGGAAAGCAAATTCACATCTCCCACGTTCTACGTAAACAATCTTCATTTCAAGGTTGCAATAATGAACTTTATATACAAGAACATTGATTCACCGGTAGTATTGTATATAATAAAATATTCAATGATGCCGACTTTCAATACCGATATGATACAAAACTTCCTCAATGCAATACCGCAGAAGCTGCACAGCCATAAGCTATACAAAGAACTCCAGAATGAGGTCCTTGCGGCAAACCTCAAGATTGGCTCACCGTCGCCGGACATCAGCGGTTTCACGCCTGAGGGCAAAGAGATTTCATTGTCGGATTTCAGAGGCAAGTATGTGTTCATCGACTTCTGGGCAAGCTGGTGCGGACCATGCCGCCGTGAAATTCCCTACCTGAAAGAAGGGCTCGAATACTCAGAAAAAAGCGACAACTTCATTGTTCTAAGCTATTCCATAGACAGCAAAGAAAAAGATTGGACAAATTGTATCGAGAGCCGTAAACTTACACATAAGAATTGGGTGCATATATCAACACTAAAGGGATGGAACAGCGAAGCTATAAAACTGTTTGGAGCAAAGGGCATTCCATATACGGTTTTGGTCGATCCCGAGGGTAACGTTATGCAGTTTGAACTCAGAGGCGAAGAGATGGTAAAGAAAATCAAGAGCATCGTAGATGATGCAAACAAATAAATATTAAAACTATGCTACAGAAATTAATAATAACAATTGTTGCGTTTGCGGCATGCCTTGCAGTCAATGCACAGGATTTTTGCATAATTAACGGCGAAATTGCCGATGATGTTCTTTACAACGGCAAGAAGATAAAGAAAGTATACCTTACACGTACCGATGATTACGGGAACAAGACCAATGTCTGTTCTGCAAAAGTAAAAAAGGGCAAATATACTCTTAAATACAAGATGGACGAGAATGAGCCTGCAATGCTTTACACCATTACAGGCCTGGGAGAGGGAAGAGACATTGAGCTCTTCGTTGAGCAGGACGAGATTATAGTAGACACGGTCAAAGCCTGCGAGCCAGGCATGAGTACTGTGAACGGCTCTCCTCTCAACAACATATTCACAGAATATAAGTACATAGCAAAGGCCGGAAAGAAAAGAGTAGCTGAAGAGATAACGCTTCTTAAACAAGAGAAAGGAGAAGCGTGGCTCGAAAGCAAAGAGGGTAAAACGGCTGTCGCTCAAATAAAAGGAAAAGAGGAGATAAGAGTAAAATCGGAGCAGCTGAAATTCCTTATCGATCATAACACCCTCGCATTCGTGCCGCTTGAGATGCAGAGAACATTCCTGCCAATTGTAAGCGACGCATATGCCGACCAAATGGCAAAAAGCATTTCCACTACGCTGCACAACCACCCTTACTGCAAATCGTTCAAGAATGCGGTTCTTGCACGCAGCCTCAAAGTCGGCAACACAGTTCCAGACATTACGCTTAAACTTGAGGACGGCAACACAAGCCAGTTTTCGGATTACCGCAGCAAATTTGTTCTGCTTAACGTCTGGGCCGCTGATTGCGAAAAATCGATTGAAGAACTTGAATACCTCAAGACACTCCATAACAAAACGAAGGATAAACAGGATAAATTCGTTATTATCAGCGTATCATTCGACAAAGATGCGACAGTATGGAAGAACGCTATAGAAAACAATGGTCTTAACGTTGAAGGCTGGCTGCACAGCTGTGATTTTGTCGGCGCCGAATCGCCGACAGCAAAACTGCTTGGAGTGGAAACAGCTCCAAAGATAATGCTTTTTGACCCCGAAGGCAGAGCGATATCGCTTGACATGACTGGAGAAGAGGCGTTGGAAAGGGTTGAACAGATACTTGCGGGAGACCTCTACTATCTTGACCAGAAAGAATAATTCATACCACCGAAACAGTTTATACCCAATGCAGATTCTGCATTGGGTATAAACTGTTATAATTGGATACCGCAAAAAAAATCCAAAGGCAAAAAACGGTATTCAAATAATATATAATGCGTTTTCACGTTAGAAGAAGAGGTAATTGAGCAATATGAAGAAGTGGTTATTGATATCATTATTGTCGGCATGTGCGCTATTGAACGTAAGCGCGCAGTATGACGCTCACTTTACCCACTACTGGAAAATGCAGAATTTCTACAACCCTGCAGGAGCCGGTTTTGACAGGCAGATGACAATTTATGCAGCCTACAGCAACCAGTTTACAGGCTTTGAGGGTAACCCGAAGACCATGCTCATAAACATAGACGCTCCGATTCCTTTCATAAAGAGTGACCATAATCTTGGTTTAGGCGTAGTGAATGATGAAATAGGCAAATTCTCGAACCAGCACCTCTATCTCAATTACGCGTACGGTTTCAGACTGTTTAAAGGACGCTTTGTTATTGGCGCTCAGGTCGGTTTGGTAAACAGCAGTTTCGAGAACAAGGACCTTGACTTCGGAGGCGAGAACAACGACCCGGCTTTCCCGTCGGGAAATGCGGACGGAAACAACTTCGATGTCGGAGCCGGACTGCTGTACCAGCACAAATACTTCTATGTAGGAGCGTCGGGACTCCATTTGAACGCTCCGCTTATAGAGATGGGCGAAAAGAACGAAATTCGTATCGACCCCTACTTAAATTTTATGGCCGGAGGCAATATACCGTTAAAAAATCCGTTATTTTCAATACAGCCCTCACTGCAGGTGATGACAGACTTCGTGGCATGGCGTGCCGACATAACGGGCAAAGCCACATACAGCTACAACGGAAAAGACTTCTTCGGAGGAGTAACATACAGCCCCACGACATCTGTAGCCCTGTTTTTAGGAGTTGAAATGATGAACATAACCTTGAGTTACGGATACGAGCTGTTTACCTCCGGTGTAGGTGCCGCTTACGGCAATCATGATATATACTTAGGGTACAAGATTGATTTAGGCACGTTTAAAAAAGGAAAGAATAAACATAACAGTATAAGAATATTGCAATGATGAAGAAATTTATCTGTCTGCTGACAATTGTCATATCACTTGCATTGGTTTCGTGCATGGGATCACGTATGGGCGCTATGGGCGGAACGCAAGGAGGCGAGGTGACAGGAATAAACGGCTCTGCAGTAAACGAGCCCGCACCTTATGGAATGGTATTCATACAGCGCGGCTCAATAAAAGTTGGTGACGAGAAAAGCGACTCTTTGTGGGGTACAGAGACTCCTATAAAGACAATATCGGTCGATGCCTTCTGGATGGACGAGGCAGAGGTATCAAATGCGAAATACCGTCAATTCGTATATTGGGTACGCGACTCCATTATACGTGAAAGGCTCGCCGACCCCGCATACGGCGGTGACGAGACATTCAAAATCACCGAGGATGCCAACGGAGAGCCTATCAACCCCTATCTTAATTGGAAAAAGCCTATTCCCTGGAAAAAGCCTACAGAAGATGAGCTACGTGCAATAGAAAGCGTGTACATCAAGAATCCTATTACAGGCGAGAAGATGCTTGACGCGTCACAGATGAACTATCGCTACGAGGAGTATGACTACACTCAGGCTGCCCTACGAAAGAACCGCATTAACCCGGCTGAACGCAACCGCAATACAGACATTCCGGTGGACAATGAGGCTATAGTCATGATTTCCAAAGATACTGCATACATCGACGACGAGGGCAATATCGTACGCGAGACAATAAACCGCCCGCTTTCGAGTCCGTATGATTTCCTCAACACATACATTGTCAATATCTACCCCGACACTACTTGTTGGATAAATGACTTCCCTAACGCAGACAACGAAACATACCTGAAGCTCTACTTCAGCCACCCCAACTATGACAACCACCCAGTCGTAGGAGTAAGCTGGGAACAGGCCAATGCCTTCTGTGCTTGGAGAACAGACTATCTTATAAAGGGTTTGGGGGCACAAGCTAAATGGATACAACGTTACCGCTTGCCATCTGAAGCAGAGTGGGAATATGCCGCACGCGGCAAAGAGGCGACACGTTTCCCGTGGGAACAAGGCGACACGAAGAGCGATGCTGGCTGCTATTACGCTAACTTCAAGCCGGGAGAGGGTAATTACACTAAGGACGGAAGCCTTATCACATCACGATGCGGTATATTTTCGGCAAACTCGAACGGTTTGTACGACATGGCGGGCAACGTAGCGGAATGGACATCTACAGTATATACCGAAGCCGGAGTATTGCAGATGAGCGACATCAACCCCAATCTACAGTACCGTGCGGCCGTCGAAGACCCGTACAGCATGAAGAAGAAGACTATTAGAGGCGGTTCATGGAAAGACCCTGTAAAATACATCCAGGGAGCCACACGCACATACGAATACCAAAATGAATCACGTTCCTACATAGGCTTCCGTTGCGTACGCAGCTATGCAGGTACAGAACGCAGAAGATAAACAGCTATTTACGAAACAAACAATACAAGATATGGGAAAGAATAAGAATTTCATAGAGAAACTCCAACATTTCATGGATTCCGCAAAGGGCAAAACCATACTAAACTACATGTATAGTTGGGGCGCCGCTGTCGTAATTCTTGGAACGCTTTTCAAGCTGACGCATCTTGCAGGCGCTAACATCATGCTCTTTGTAGGTATGGGTACCGAGGTCTTCGTGTTCCTGCTTTCGGCCTTCGAGCGTCCATACGAAGTTGCCGAAGAGGGTGAGAAAGAAGAGACCGGTACAACCGCGACTGCAGGACAGCCAGTAATAATCAACGGCCCGATAATGGCAGGCGGCGGTTACATGCCAGCTAACAACGGCGCTGCCGTTGAGATCGCTGATACAGAACGACAGCAAACGGCAGGCGATGCAGCTCCCGTTTTTGTCGGTGGAGGCATGCCCGCTACAGGATGCGTTCAGGCTCCGAACATTGAAAATGTCGATGAGATGGAAAAGGTTACTGAAGAGTATGTCGAGCAGGTACGTGCTTTGAACGAAGCATTGCAGCGCATAGCTGAGCAGAGCGAGGCTCTTGGACGCAACATGCAGGAAATGGAGACTCTTGGACGCAACCTCACAGGCATGAACGCTCTCTACGAAGTTCAGTTGCGCAGTGCGGGCGGACAGCTCGACTCAATAGACAAAGTCAATGAGCAGACCAAGAAGATGGCCGACCAGGTTGAAGAACTCAATAACCTCTATGCGCGCATGATTGAGGCCATGACAACAAACATGAACCGTCCCCAAATCTAACAAAGCCAGACAATGAAGATAAAGAAGCAAAAAGTCTCGCCACGTCAGAAGATGATCAACCTCATGTACGTTCTTCTGATGGCAATGCTCGCCCTGAACGTATCATCGGACGTGCTGAACGGCTTTACTCTCGTAGATGAGAGCCTTTCGAAGAGTTCCGAGAATACAGGCAGACAGAATGAGACTCTCTACAAAGCCTTTGAAGGTTATATGGAACAGAACCCGGAGAAAGTACGCGAGTGGTATGAGCGCGCCTGTCAGGTAAGGGAGATGTCCGACACTATATACAACCTTGCGGAGAGGCTAAAGGTACGCATTGCCAAGAAGGCTGACGGCAAAGACGGCGATTTCAGGAATCTTGTAAACCGTGAAGACCTTGAGGCCGCGACTCAGGTCATGCTTGCCCCCGGCATAGGAGAGGGGCAGGTGCTTTACGACGCGATAACGGAGTACCGCGACAACATTCTTGAAATGACAAACGATTCGGTACAGAAAGAGATAATAAAGACCAGCCTCAGCACCGATGTCCCGAACAGGGATATCTCCATGCTGAAGAACTGGCAGGAGTACCATTTCGAGAATATGCCGGCTATTGCGGCCATCACCTTGCTGACAAAGATACAGAACGACGTGCGTTACGTAGAGGGCGAGATACTGCACACGCTGTCGAAGAACATTGACATGGGCGACGTGCGTGTAAACCAGATACAGGCATTGGTAATTCCTACATCAAAGAATGTAGTTCTCGGCGGAGACTTTTCGGCGCAGATTATCCTTGCGGCTGTCGATTCGACACAGCGTCCGCAGATTTTCGTAGAGGACAAACCGCTCGAAACAGAAAATGGCGAATATACGGCAAGATGCGACAAAATAGGCGACTACACCCTTAACGGATATATGCTTGTAAACGACGGTGGCGGCGTTCAGACACGTTATAACTTCTCGCAGAACTATACTGTCGTAGAGCCTACGGCCACCGTCAGCGCCTCGCTGATGAATGTCCTTTATGCAGGCTTCTCCAACCCGGTGAGCATTTCCGTACCAGGCGTTGCGGCAAACCGCATCTCAGCAAGCATCGCAAAAGGCAACGGAACTATAAAGAGTGACGGGAAGGGCGGCTATATCGTCGTTCCGACAAAGGTCGGCGAGGAGATAAAAATCGGCGTCACCGCACGCAACGAGGAGGGCAAGAACCAGAGCATGGGCGAATATACATTCCGTGTAAGACAACTGCCCGACCCTATGCCGCTCATAGAGTACAAGGACAAGGACGGCAACACGCAGCGTTACCGCGGCGGGGCTCCTTTCAGCAAGCAAGCGCTCATGAGCACCGACGGCATTGTAGCCGCCATTGACGACGGATTGTTGAATATCGGTTTTGAGGTACTCTCTTTCGAGACCGTATTCTATGACAACATGGGAAATGCCATACCTTTAAAATCACAAGGAACGATGTTCTCGCAGCAGCAGAAAGATATGTTCCGTAATCTTGGACGAGGAAAGAGATTCTACATATCGCATGTAAGAGCAGTCGGCCCCGACAAGATTGAGCGTCTTTTGCCGACGACCCTTGAGGTTATTATAAACTAAAACTGTAAACAACACAATATCATGCATTACATAAGTAAAATATTGGCAGTTCTGGCGGTTCTTGTCTTCGCGCAGAATGCAGACGCGCAGCCTCCTACCCGCAAAAGGGACAAGAATGACACCGAGAAGAGAGAGAGTGCAGCTGGCATCAAGCTCACAGAAAGAGCGAAAGCGCAGTACCCGAATACCGTCGCTCCGTCAGATGTGGATTGGAGACGTGATATATACCGTACTATCAGCCTCGAAAACGAGGTGAACGCAACACTCTACTACCCTGTCGAGCCTATGGGCGAAAGCATAAACCTCTTTACCCTGTTGTTCCGTCTTGTGCTCTCGGGAGAGATAACGGCATACAAGTATAACCTTGACGGTTATGAGTCATTCACCGAAGAGAACAAGCTGGATCCCAAAACCATGCTTGAGAACTACCGCATATATTACGAAGAGAAAGAAGGTGAATTCGTTGTAGGAAACAGCGACGTTCCAAGCGCCGAAGTGCTCAGCTACTATGTCAAGGAGAGCCACAGCTACGACCAACGTCAGGGCGCATACAGCAAACGCATAACGGCGCTCTGTCCTGTACTGCATAGAAGCGGAGAATTCTCGGCCGAGGTCACGAGGTATCCAATGTTCTGGGTAAATTACGATGACATTAAACCATACCTTGCCGGACGCACAGTTATGTCGAGCAGCCTCAACAATGTTGCCCGCACTACATTTGACGACTTCTTCACAAGCGGCAGATATAACGGCGAAATCTACAAGACAGTAAATACAAAGAACCTCGCGATTGCACAATACTGCAAGGACTCTACTGCAGTTAAGAAGGAACAAGAGAAGATTGAACAGCAACTGAAAGATTTTAACGCCAACTTGTGGAACAGCAAGACAGTTGCAGAAATTCGTCAGGATTCCATCAACGCGGCTATTGAAGCAGCCAACGACACTATAAAATCAGATAAAAAAGAGAAGAAGGTCGAAAAAAGGAATACAGCCGGACGCCGCAACGTAACAAAAGTTGAAAAGAAAAAGAAAGAGAAAAGCGTTACGAAAAGAAGAGAACCGAGCAGCACGGGCGGGAATTCAGGAACTGTGTCTGTACGCCGTACCCGCCGATAAACATTATTCTGCATTTTTTTGTTTATTTCCTGAATTGTTATATTCTTGCACATAATATGTAGCAGGCATATCTTGACAGGCAAAGAAACACCCTTCAACCACCAAGAATAGTTGTTTATGAGAAACCTGACCAAAGTTCTTTTTATAATATTGCTTTTTGCGGCAACACCTGTTGCGGCACAGTTCGATTATGGCATAAAAGCCGGAGTAAACCTCTCGGAGAAGCCAACCAACATCAAAGGCTTGAAAGAGGGACACACCGGCTGGTATGCAGGCCCTATGGTAAAATTCATAATACCTGTCGTGGGTTTAGGCATTGAAGGAAATGCGCTCTATTCGAATTCAGGCGTCACTATAAACGAAGAAACCTTTACGAGACACAGTATTGATATTCCCGTATATTTGCGTTACGAGCTGTCGATACCGGCTGTAAAAAGAATAATCAAGCCCTACATCGCTACAGGTCCCCAGTTCGGGTTTACTGTCGGAGAAAGGGAGTTCGGGAAAAAGATTGAAGAGATAAGCAGTGCCGAAGACCTGAAGGAGGCGGCAAGGTTTTTCAAGTTCAGCGACAGTAATATCAGCCTTAACATCGGCATAGGCGTTATCCTGTTTAAACATTTGCAGATACAGGCAAACTACAATATAGCGCTCGGCAATACAAGTGAGTATTCCGACTTGAAGAATATCGACGTGAGCGAAAAGATCGAGAGCATAAAATCAAAAACAAACATTTGGCAACTGTCATTAGCATACCTGTTCTAAGAAAGGACAGGTTTTGCAGTTTTTATAGATTACTATGGATTTCAAACATTATTTCGAGGAGTTCTGCAAAAGAGCAGAAGACAGCCAGACAATTCTGTGGGCAATCATCATTGCAAGCGCATTCCTGCTGTTCTACTTGTGCGACCTGCTCAGCAAGAAAGTCATCATTCCTGTAGTGAAAAAATTTACGCGAAGCACTGCACGCAAATGGGATGACATATTATTGAACGACAACACTATAAGGGGCCTGTGCCGGCTGCTTCCGGGTTTGATTTTTTATATAGTATTGCCTTTTATGCTTCACTCAGAGAGTACAATATATATTTTCTGCATGAAGGTGTGCAAAGCATACGTCGCAATCATCGGAGTAAGCCTGCTATGTTCTGTTTTCACGTCACTCTATCAAATTTCGCACGAGTCGGAAAAGACCAAGGACCATACCCTGCAAGGCGTATTCCAGATGCTGAAGATCATTGCCATAGGCATTGGAGCGATTATAGTTATCAGCATATTCTTCGACAAGGACCCGAGCAAACTGCTTGCCGGACTCGGTGCTTCGGCAGCCATACTCATGCTGGTATTCAAAGACAGCATACTTGGCCTTGTTGCCGGAATACAGCTTTCGGCTAATGACATGCTGCGGCCTGGCGACTGGATAACAATGCCGAAATACGGCGCTGACGGTTTCGTCATAGATGTAACTCTGACTACGGTAAAGGTACAGAACTGGGACAAGACAATAACGACCTTGCCGCCTTATGCGCTTGTCAGTGACTCTTTTCAGAATTGGAGAGGAATGTTCAATAGCGGAGGACGACGCATAAAACGTTCCGTGTTCATAGACATGAACAGCATAAAATTCTGCGACAACGCATTGAAAAAAGAGCTTGTGAAAAAGAATTTTATCTCAGAAGAGAAAACCGATGCTGAAACGACAAACCTTACTCTGTTCAGGGAGTGGCTTGAAAATTGGCTTCATAACCATTCAGAGGTAAACCAAGAGATGATAATTCTGGTGCGGCAATTACAGCCTACACAGCATGGACTGCCATTAGAACTGTACTTCTTTTCAAGCGATACAAGATGGGTTAATTACGAACATCTGCAAGCCGAAATTTTCGAGTACATCTTTGCTGTTTTGCCCGAATTCGGTCTAAAGGCATTCCAAAGCCCTGCCGGCACAGATTTCAACAACAAGGAATAGCGGTAACTATTTTTTCTCTTTGTCCGACAGGCGCTCGATGTAGAAGATTTTCTCTTTGTCCGACAGCGTCTCGTTGAACATGCGTCTTGCTTCAGAGATCGCGTCAAGAAGTTCTACGCTCTTCTTGTCGCCTTCCGACGCCAATTTCTCTATTTGAGACAGAGGACGTTCGGAAGAATCTATTTCCTGAAGTTCCTTGCTTAGGTCATATGCTATAAGTTCGAGCGCTTCTGAAGAAGCCGCCCTTCTGACCTTCTTAACCGCACTCTTGTAAGCGTCGATACGCTCGTCCGAAATACCGCAGGAAGCCAAAAGCGATATCACAGCAAAAAGCGAGAGCCGTTTTAATAGACCTCTGTGTTTCACGATAGTTCTGTATAATGGATATCTTATCAGCAAATATATATATATTTTCATAAACAGTAAACAGTTTCTTATTTTTTGTCGTTTGAAGGCTTTTTAATACCTTCGCACAATAATGAGCATGTTCGTCGATGTAATACTGCCGTTGCCTTTGCCGGGGACTTTCACTTACAGCGTACCCGAAGGGATGAGGGAGAGCGTTCTCCCGGGTTGCCGTGTAACTGTTCCTCTGGGCAAAAGCAAGGAGTACACAGCGCTTGTCACCGCCATACACGAAGAGGTCGAATGCGATTATGAGATTAAGCCTATAAAAGATATTCTGGACGAGAGCGCTATATTACTTGAAAAACAGATGAAGCTATGGGAGTGGATTTCCAAGTATTATCTGTGTTCGCTCGGCGACATATACAAGGCGGCGATACCGCAAGGGCTCAAAGGAGAATTCAAGCCACGCATCGAACAGCGTACACGGCTTACAGCCAAGTGTCACGATGAAAAGTGGATAAACCTGTTGATGCAGTCACTCTCGCGCGCCCCGAGGCAGAAACGCTTGCTTGCAACGCTGCTTGAACTTACCGAGCCTTTCGGCAGCGTCCCGAAAGAGATTTCAAAACATAGGCTCATTGAGCAGGCAGGAGTATCCGCTGCCATATACAAACAGCTGCAGGATAGAGGCGTCATAGAAAGCTATGAGGTAGAGGTTGGACGTATAAAGGCCTCTCACGAAAAGGTCGTACCGCAGAACAGCCTCAGCAATGCGCAACAAAAAGCCTTCAAAGAGATAAAAGAGAGCTTCGAGCAGAAAAACGTGACATTGCTGCACGGAGTGACGTCGGCCGGAAAGACCGAAATATACATTCATCTTATCACGGAAGCGCTTGAGAGAGGCGAGCAGGTACTGTTTATGTTGCCAGAAATAGCTCTGACAAAGCAAATTACCGAAAGATTACGAAGGGTGTTCGGCAACCGCATAGGCGTTTACCACTCAAAGTTCTCCGATGCCGAAAGGGTTGAGATTTGGAAAAAACAGCTTAGCGACGAGCCGTATGATATAATTCTCGGCGTACGTTCTTCGATATTTCTGCCGTTCAGGCGTCTTGGGCTCATTGTGGTGGACGAAGAGCATGAGAACAGCTACAAGCAACAAGAGCCGGCTCCACGCTACAACGCAAGGAATGTCGCTATTGTACTCGCATCCCTTTACGGGGCAAAAACCCTGCTCGGAACAGCCACCCCGTCAATTGAGAGCTACTATAATGCCGCAACAGGGAAATACGCCCTTGTAAGCCTTACCGCAAGACACCGCCAGGTGACCCTGCCTCGTATTGAGGTTATAGACATGCAGGAGCAGATAAGGACAAAGAGGTTTGTAGGACCATTTTCCGACCCCCTGATAGAAGCGATAGGAGGCGCATTGAAAGAGGGAAAACAAATCATCCTATTCCAGAACCGAAGAGGATATTCTCCGCAGGTCGAGTGCAAGACATGCGGCTGGGTACCCCGCTGCAAGCATTGCGACGTAAGCCTTACTCTGCACAAGAATGCAGGGAAGCTTGTTTGCCACTACTGCGGATACACCGTTCCGGCACCTGTACATTGCCCCAACTGCGAGGAGAGGAATTTTATGAACTTAGGCTATGGTACAGAGAAAATAGAGGACGACCTTCAGAATCTCTTTCCCGATGCAAAGATACAGAGAATGGACCTTGACACCACACGTACAAGAAATGCATACGAGCATATCATAGACAATTTCCAGAAGGGCAAGACCGATATTCTCATAGGCACTCAGATGGTTTCAAAAGGCCTTGACTTTGACAATGTCGCCGTCGTGGGCATTATAAATGCCGACACGCTGATGAACTACCCCGACTTCCGCGCTACAGAGCGCGCTTTCCAGCTTATGGCCCAAGTCGCGGGACGGGCCGGACGAAAGAGCGGACAGGGAACCGTTTTCCTGCAGACAAAGATGACCGATGCTCCGGTTATTCCGCAAATAGTAAAAAACGATTACCAGAGCTTCTACAACGAGCAGCTTAAAGAGCGTATGATGTTCCATTATCCGCCTTTTTACCGCCTTGTTTACATATATATGAAACACCGTAATGTACAGCTTATCGAAGAGTTCTCGGAACTAATCGGCAAACATATGCGTAAAATTTTCGACGAAAGGATTCTCGGACCCGACTTGCCGCCTGTAGCAAGAGTAAAGCAGCTGTACATACGCAAAATCGTGCTTAAGGTCGAGGGACAACTCTCACAGTACAAGATAAACGAAACCCTGCGTAATATTCAAGAGGCGTACAGTTCGCTTCCCCGTTACAAATCAATTGTCATGTATTATGACATTGACCCTCTGTGAGCGATTATAATAAATCTTAAATCGTTTCTCCTTTTGTCGGGTAATATTTTGTTCTGTGCTATATATTAGGTAAATTTGCATGTTTTTGGGGTGCAATAAAAACCGCAGACACAATAGACGCAAATAAAAATTTCCCGATATAATGAAACAATTCAAAATTCTTAACAACACTTTCGGATGGCTTACATTTATTATTGCTGCAGTTACCTACTGCATGACCGTTGAGCCTACCGCAAGCTTTTGGGACTGCCCGGAATTCATTCTGTCAGGCAACAAGCTGGAAGTTGGGCACCCGCCCGGCGCGCCGTTTTTCATGCTTACGGCAAACTTCTTCTCAATGTTCGCAGGCCCGCAGAAAGTAGCGCTCATGGTGAACATAATGTCGGCTATTCTCAGTGCGCTCGGCATTCTGTTCCTCTTCTGGAGCATCACGCACCTTGCACGCAAACTTATCGTAGGCAACAGCAACGAGATGTCTAAGGCTCAGATGGTCACGATTCTCGCATCGGGCGTTGTCGGCGCATTGGCATACACATGGAGTGATACATATTGGTTCAGTGCCGTTGAGGGTGAGGTTTACGGATATTCGTCGCTTTTCACGGCTGTGGTTTTCTGGCTTATACTCAAATGGGAGGATAACGCAAGTTCGCCTCACAGCGACCGTTGGCTGATACTCATCGCTTACCTTATGGGACTCTCTATCGGCGTTCACCTGCTTAACCTTTTGTGTATTCCGGCTATTGTGCTTGTCGTATATTACAAGAAATTCCCCAATGCCAATTTCAAAGGGTCGCTCTTAGCGCTTGTGGTATCGGCCGTACTGGTAGCCGTTCTCCTCTACGGCATTGTTCCCGGAGTAGTAAAAGTCGGCGGTTGGTTTGAACTTCTGTTTGTAAATGTTCTTGAAATGCCTTTCAATACAGGCCTTATCATATACATGATTCTGCTTGCGGCGGTACTCGTTTGCGGAGTGTTCCTTACAGAGAAAGACAAGAACCAGAAGAGCATTGCCGCTGTATTCACCGCAGCGGTCGCCCTGCTCGGAATTCCTTTCTACGGGCACAATGTAACGCTCAGCATTATTATAGGCATTGCGGTGCTGGCGGCAATTTATATTATATGCACATACAGCAAGACGGTCACATCGTCGGGAAAAGGGAATGGCATGGCCACAACAGCCAACAGATATATTGTAAGCAAGAGAGCTTTCAACACCGTTTTCCTCTCATTGTTGCTTATTATGGTGGGCTACTCATCATATGCGCTCATCGTTATACGCTCGTCCGCCAATACCCCAATGGACCAGAACTCCCCCGAGGACATTTTCACTCTTGGAACATACCTCAACCGAGAACAGTACGGCACACGCCCGCTCTTCTACGGACAGGCTTTCGATTCCGAGATAAAGATTGACAAAGAGAAGAAGAAATACAGTTCGACAGACACGAGCCCGATATATTCACGTGTCGAGAAGAAGGACGCCAATGAACCCGACAGATACGAGATCATTGGCTACAACAAGGAATATAACTACGTTCAGAACATGTTCTTCCCTCGCATGTACAGCAGCGACCACGCTCAACAATACGAGCAATGGATAGGAGGACCCGTAAAGAACATAGTCCGTGCCGAGAACGCCGCATACACCGGCGTCCAGTATATCAAGATGCCTACGCAGCTCGACAACATGAAGTTCTTTATAAACTACCAAGTGAACTACATGTACTGGAGATATTTCCTTTGGAACTTCGTAGGACGACAGAATGATATACAAGGCAAGGGCGAGGCAGAACACGGCAACTGGATTACAGGAGTACCGTTCATAGACAAAGCTTTGATAGGCAACAAGCATGACATGCCTCAACAGCTAAGAGAGAACAAAGGCCACAACGTATTCTTCGCATTGCCTCTTATACTTGGCATCTTGGGCATTCTGTGGCAATGGAACAAGGGCAAAGAGGGCAAACAGCAACTATGGACAGTATTCATGCTGTTCTTTATGACAGGCCTTGCGATTGTACTTTACCTTAATCAGACACCCGACCAGCCGCGTGAGCGAGACTATGCCTATGCAGGTTCGTTCTACGCCTTTGCTATATGGATTGGCTTAGGGGTTGCAGGAGTTGCCGACTTTATTCAGAGACATACGAAGAAAGAGAGCCTTGCGACAAACATCGCCGTCGCGGCAGCATGCCTTGCCGTACCTGTCCAGATGGTGTCGCAGACATGGGACAACCACGACCGCAGCGGAAGATATGCCTGCCGTGACTTCGGACAGAACTACCTGAACACATTACCCGATGACGGCAGCCCGATAATATTCACTTGCGGCGACAACGACACATTCCCTCTCTGGTACTGCCAGGAGGTTGAACAGGAACGCACTGATGCCCGTGTATGCAACCTTTCTTACCTGCAGACCGATTGGTACATCGACCAGATGCGCCGCCCGGCATACGATTCTCCGGGCCTGCCGATAACAATGAAACGTATCGACTATGCCGGCAACGCTAACGGCAGCATAGAGATACTCGACAAGAGCGCTACAGCACTTATCGAAAAATTCTTCGAAGAGAACCCTGAGAAAGCGAAAGTGTTCGGCAAGCATCCTTTCGAGATGAACAATATCAGCCGCTATTGGATATATGAAGCCGATGCAAAAGAGAAATCCGAGGGACGTCTCATCGTCGAGGAGGCGATAGAGTATGTCAAAGCGGAACTTGAGAAGCAGGGACGGGAGATTGAGGAGCGAGGCCGGAGCGAATACAACAAGTTGCTGCGCAACAAGGCCCAATACCTTGCGATAGTAAGCCCCGAAGAGTACGAAATGGCGAAGATGCAGGCCGAAGAGTACATCGAGTACGGAGGATATTTCATAGAAAACGCGCGAAGCCTCAAGAACAAGGTTATCCCGAGCAGCGTCATATACATTCCCATCGACGCCGAGGCTGTCAAATGCTCAGGCATGATGATACCCGAAGAATACAAAGACAAGATGCCCGAATACATGAAGATTGACCTCGGCAACAAAGAGGTGCTGCTGAGATATGAATTCGTTATATTCGACATGCTTGCCAATGCGAATTGGGAGCGTCCGATATACATGTCCATGACAGTCGGCGACAGCAACTACCCGGCCGTGCTGCAGAACTTCTTCATCCATGAAGGACTTGCATACCGCATATCTCCGTTTGACTGGAAAGAGCTTGGCTACTACAACAACGAAAACGGTCATCCTGTCGATGTGGAGCGTTTCTATGACAACATAATGAACCGTTTCAAGTGGGGCGAGGTCAAGAACAACAAAAACTATTATGCCGACGAAACTATCAGACGCATGATATACACCCACAGAAACCTCATCGCCATGCTTACACAGGTGATGATGAACAAAAAGGTTTCGGACGAAATGGTATTCAACGTGCTCGAGAAATGGTACAACGAGTTCCCTTCCGAAATTATACCTTACGATGCTGTAAGAGACAACAGCATCGCCGTAGCCGCTGCATACAAGATTCTGCACGACAAGGCAAGAAACAACGATATTGGAAACACAGCAAAGGAGAGGTACGTGAAGATCGCCTCAGATGTTCTCAAAGACCAGCTCGAATACCTCAGATGGTATAACGGACTCAGGACGGCCCAGAGAAACGAGCTGCTTATATATACACGTCTGAATATCATTACACAAGCCATAAACCTGCTTGGCGGAGAGGAACTTGACGGTTTTTCTATTGAGGAATTGGTAAGTGAACTTGCGAAAAGCATTGATGTAGAGTGCAAGGCTTTGACAAAGACGAACAGCAAGCTGCTGAACAGCAACACGGCTGTAGACAGAAAATTGCAGCTCATTGACTTCACTTATGACATCCTGAGCAGCTTAGCCGACGTGCCTTCGGCCGACAACGGAATTGCGGCAATGCTCAAGAACGTATGCAACTTCGAGAACAGGACTCTTAAGAAGTATAATGTGAACAGGCTCAACGAGAGCAGCACGGAAGAGATTATATCTTCGCTGCAGATCATGACGTTCTGCTACAAGATGGCCGGAAAACTGCCCGAAAGCCAAAGCGCCACATTCGATTACATAGAGGGCATTTACGGAGAGAATGTCGAGAAATTCGCGCCGTACGTTCTGAATAATTGACAAGATGTTCATAGAGCAGGTACCACGAATATTCCGCAGCCTCTACCCTAAGGCATTATGGCGTATGGACCCGAACGACAAGGCCGTCTACCTGACCTTTGACGACGGGCCTATACCGGTCATAACGCCCTGGGTTGTCGATATTCTGGAACACTACGGCATCAAAGCCACATTCTTCATGGTCGGCGACAACGTGCATAAATTCCCGCAAGAGTACATGCAGGTCGTAGAAAGCGGCCATAGGACAGGAAATCACACGTTCAACCACCTTAACGGACTGTTCACATCGACAGAGAAATACATAGAGAATGTAGACCAGGCCGACGCCTTCATTCACAGCAACCTGTTCAGGCCCCCGCACGGCATGCTTAACCATAAGCAGTATAACGAGCTGAGCAAAAGATACAAGTTCGTGATGTGGGATCTTGTCACGCGCGACTACAGTTTCCGCCTTTACGGCGAGGATGTGCTTGCGAACATAAAGCGATATACCCGCAACGGCTCAATAATAACATTCCACGACTCGCTGAGGGCCGAGAGCAATTTGCGGTATGCATTGCCACGCTCCATAGACTGGTTGCTTGAGCAAGGATACAGCTTCAAGGTTTTTGAGTGATGACAAAGAAAGAACTGACAGAATATATCAAATCCGAGGCCCTGCGTCTCGGATTTACCGTATGCGGCATTGCGAAGGCCGAGACAGTTCCCGATGACGTGATTGCCGGCTACAACAGTTGGATTGAAGCCGGCAAACATGGCACGATGCACTATCTGCAGCGTAACTGCGAAAAGCGCTTTGACCCCACACGGCTTGTAGAGGGATGCAAAAGCGTTATAGTCGCCGCTATGAATTATGCTCCCAAAAAAGAGGTGGACGGCATAGCGTGGTACGCTACAGGAAGCGACTATCATAAAATTGTCAAAGACAGGCTACATCTTTTGCTGCAATCGATAAACAGCGTGCAGAAGACATACGGACGCCCGTTCTGCGATTCCGCTCCCGTACTTGAACGCTATTGGGCCATGAAAGCGGGACTTGGATGGATTGCCCGGAACCGGCAGCTGACAATAAAGGGAAGAGGCTCATGTTTCTTTATTGGAGAACTCTTGATAGATATTGAACTTGATTACGACCGTCCAACAGAAAAGAGCTATTGCGGAGAGTGCCGTAAATGCTTCGACAGTTGCCCTACAGGAGCATTGTCCGAAGAGGGGTTCGATGCACGGAAATGCCTGTCGTACCTTACTATAGAATACCGAGGAGATTTGCCCGAAAATATCGGTGAAAAGATGAAAAAAACCTTCTACGGCTGCGACTGTTGCATAAAGGCTTGCCCGCACAACCGTTTCTCGGCGCCAACCCGGATTGCCGAGTTCGAGGCAAAAGAGGAACTGCTGTCAATGAAGACTGCCGACTGGAAAGAATTGACAAAAGAAAAATACGATACCCTTTTTGCGGACAGCGCTGTCGAGAGATGCGGCTACGAACAGCTTATGAGGAACATAAAAGCGATAAAAAGCGACAACGGAAAGTCTCTTTGAGCCTGTAGTTGCGAAAAAATTCTTCAAGGACATTTTTTATTCTATTTTTTTGTACTTTTACAACCGTTAAGAGCCGCATGCTCTGAATAACGTATATAAAAATGGTCAAGAAATTCGATTTTCTGGTTATTGGTTCCGGCATTGCCGGAATGAGTTTTGCGCTGAAGGTCGCAAGCAAAGGAAAAGTCGCCTTAGTATGCAAAACCACATTAGCGGACGCAAACACCTACTTCGCGCAAGGCGGCGTCGCTTCGGTGACAAACATGTCGGTAGACAACTTTGACAAACACATCGAGGACACTATGATTGCCGGCGATTGGATAAGCGACAGAGAGGCGGTTGAAAAGGTTGTCCGTGAAGCCCCTTCGCAGATACAGGCATTGATAGATTGGGGCGTGGAGTTCGACCGCAACGAGAAGGGAGAGTTCGACCTACACCGTGAGGGCGGGCACTCGGAGTTCCGCATCCTTCACCATGCCGACAACACCGGCGCCGAAATACAGGAGTCGCTGATTAAAGCCATACGCAAGCACCCCGACATCACTGTTTTCGAGAATCACTTCGCAATTGAGATACTCACCCAGCACCATTTGGGCGTTGAGGTCACAAGACAGACTCCCGACATTGAATGCTACGGAGCATACGTTCTTGACATTTCGACAAATGAGGTACATACATTCCTAAGCAAAGTCACATTAATGGCTACCGGCGGCTGCGGAGCCGTATACAAGACTACGACCAACCCCCTTGTCGCTACCGGAGACGGCATAGCCATGGTATATCGCGCCAAAGGCACGGTCAAGGACATGGAGTTCGTGCAGTTCCATCCTACAGCCCTCTACCACCCCGGTGACAGGCCATCGTTCCTCATAACAGAGGCGATGCGCGGCTATGGCGGAATCCTGCGTACCACTGACGGCAAAGAGTTCATGCACAAGTACGACCCCCGACTGTCGCTTGCGCCGCGCGACATTGTGGCCCGTGCCATTGACAATGAGATGAAGATGCGAGGCGACGATTTCGTATACCTTGACGTCACGCACAAGGACCCCGAAGAGACAAAACGCCATTTTCCCAACATATACGAGAAATGCCTGTCGTTAGGCATTGATATAACAAAAGAGTACATTCCCGTAGCTCCTGCGGCGCACTACCTTTGCGGCGGAATAATGGTCGATTTGAATGCAGCGTCGAGCATTCACAGGCTTTACGCTGTCGGCGAATGTTCATGCACCGGCCTTCATGGCGGCAACCGTCTGGCCAGCAACTCGCTTATCGAAGCCGTAGTATATGCCGATGCGGCAGCCAAACATTCTCTGCGGCATTTCGAAAGCTACAGCTACAAGGAGGAGATCCCCGAGTGGAACGACGAAGGCACCAAGATGAACGAAGAGATGGTGCTTATCTCGCAGGACGCCAAAGAGGTGGGGCAGATTATGAGCACATATGTAGGCATTGTACGAAGCGACCTGCGTCTGAAAAGAGCTTGGAACAGGCTCGACCTGCTATACGAAGAGACCGAGGAACTGTTCAAACGCAGCGTTGTGAGCCGGGAACTTTGCGAGTTGCGCAACATCATAAATGTCGGCTACCTCATCATGCGTCAGGCGATAGAACGCAAAGAGAGCCGAGGACTCCACTACAACATTGACCACCCGAAAAAAGATAACCTGTAAAATGCAGAGGCTGCTAAATTTTAGCAGCCTCTTACTTGTAGATGCAGTTCAAGGCTTTAAAACGGGCGAGAAATAAAGTCTACTTAAATGTTTTACAGCGGGCGAAGCAAAGGCTCGCCACGGGCAGTGCGCTGTCGAAACCTGAGAAACCGGAATTTACTGATCGTAAATGAGGATTTTGAAGGCTGGTATAACGCGGGAAACTTGCGCAAACGAGTTAAAAAGAAAGTTTACTTTGTTGCTTTATAACGGGTGTTGCCAAAATTCGAGAACCAAATACACTTTTCAACAATCTTCTTTTTTTAAATATTTTATATTTAACTGTTGAAAAATAGGCTTGTAAACATAGTGCGAATTCGCACGAAAAAAGCTAACTTCGCAAATAATTGCCAAACATAGCCCAAAAGACGATATACACCGCTAATAATCAACAAATTAACACAAAACAAAATTTATATGTCAACAAAAAGAATCAAATCGGCTCTCGTATCTGTTTTTCACAAAGACGGTCTTGACGAAATTATCAAGCTTCTGCATTCAGAAGGAGTTCAGCTAATATCAACCGGCGGCACACAGCAGTTCATTGAATCGCTCGGCATTCCCTGCACCGCTGTTGAAAGCCTCACGGGCTATCCGTCAATTCTCGGCGGTCGTGTAAAGACGCTTCACCCTAAGATTTTCGGAGGCATTCTTGGACGCAGAGAACTTGAGAAGGACCAGCAGCAGATGGCAGAATACGAGATTCCCGAGATTGATCTGGTAATCGTGGACCTCTACCCGTTCGAGCAGACTGTCGCTTCGGGCGCATGCGAAGCCGACATTATCGAGAAGATTGACATAGGCGGCATATCACTCATCCGCGGCGCAGCAAAAAATTTCAACGATGTTGTAATTGTCGCCAGCAAAAGACAGTATGCCCCGCTGCATGAGATCTTAAAGAGCAAGGGTGCCGAGACCACACTTGAGGAGCGCCGTTTCTTCGCGCGCGAGGCTTTTGCGGTTTCGTCGTCATATGATTCAGCTATCTTCAACTACTTCGACAAGGACGACAGAAGCGCATTCCGCCAGACAAACGACGACCAGATGTCATTGCGTTACGGCGAGAACCCCCACCAGAAGGGCGCTTTCTACGGAAACTTCAACGACATGCTCGAACAGATACACGGCAAAGAGATTTCGTACAACAACCTGCTTGACATCAATGCGGCCGTCGAGCTTATCAACGACTTTGCTGGTGAGACCACATTCGCTATCCTCAAGCACAACAACGCATGCGGACTCGCATCACGCCCCGCATTGGCGGACGCTTGGGATGCGGCTCTTGCAGGCGACCCCGTTTCGGCATTCGGCGGCGTACTTATCGCGAACGCTAACGTAGACAAGGCTACAGCCGAGAAAGTGAACGAGATTTTCTTCGAGGTAATCATCGCGCCGGGCTATGATGACGACGCTCTCGAAGTTCTCAAGCAGAAGAAAAACCGCATTATTCTCATACAGAAATCGACAGAGATGCCAGAGAAGACTTTCCGCAGCGTGCTTAACGGCGTACTCGTGCAGGAGCGTGACTCAAAGGTTGAGACAGCCGAGGAACTGCAGGTAGTTACGAAAACGGCGCCTAAAGAGAGCGAGATTGAGGATATGCTGTTCGCCAACAAAATCGTGAAGCACAGCAAAAGCAACGCCATTGTACTCGCAAAGGGCAAGCAGCTCATTGCAAGCGGCGTGGGACAGACATCACGTGTCGATTCGCTCAGACATGCCATAGAAAAGGCCGGAAACTTCGGATTCTCTCTCGAAGGCAGCGTAATGGCAAGCGACGCATTCTTCCCCTTCCCCGACTGCGTTCAGATCGCGCATGAGGCCGGAGTGACAGCTGTCGTTCATCCAGGCGGTTCTATCAGAGACAAGGAATCGGTCGATTACTGCGACGCTAACGGTGTGGCTATGGTAACGACAGGTTTTAGACACTTCAAACATTAATTTAAAAAAAAGAAAAGAATGGGTCTATTTTCATTCACACAAGATGTAGCCATTGACCTCGGTACAGCCAACACCATTATATCGTACAACGGTAAGATTGTTGTTGACGAGCCGTCGGTTGTGGCCATTGACGGAACAAAGAAGATGATTGCGGTTGGTGAAAAGGCGAAGCAGATGCACGAAAAAACCAACCCGAATATACAGACAATACGTCCGCTGAGAGACGGAGTCATAGCAGACTTCTACGCATGCGAAATGATGATGCGAGGTTTCATCGACAAGGTGAACATGGGCAGCAAGCTCTTCACCCCCTCGCTCCGCATGGTCATAGGCGTGCCCTATGGCTCTACCGAGGTTGAACTGCGTGCCGTACGCGACTCTGCCGAGCATGCAGGAGGACGCGACGTATATCTCATATACGAGCCTATGGCGTCGGCTCTCGGTATCGGCCTTGACGTTCTTGCGCCTGAGGGCAACATGGTCGTAGACATAGGCGGCGGTTCAACAGAGATTGCCGTAATCTCTCTTGGCGGTATCGTTTCAAACGGTTCGCTGCGTACAGCCGGTGACGACTTCACATCCGACATTCAGGAATACATGAGCCGCCAGCATAATGTACGTGTCAGCGAGCGTATGGCAGAGCGTATCAAGATACACGTAGGTTCCGCTTTGACCGACCTGGGGGACGAGGCTCCGCAGGATTACATTGTCCACGGTCCTAACCGTATCACAGCAATGCCTATCGAGGTACCTGTATGCTATCAGGAGATCGCGCACTGTATCGACAAGTCTATCACGAAGATTGAGAACGCCATCATCAGCGCTCTTGAACATACACCGCCTGAACTGTATGCCGATATAGTACACAACGGTATATACCTCGCAGGCGGCGGCGCTCTGCTGAGAGGCCTGGACAAGCGTTTGTCTAACAAGATAAACATACCTTTCCACATTGCGGAGAACCCTCTCTACTGCGTAGCGAAAGGCACGGCTCTCGCATTGAACGATCTCTCATATCCGTTCCTGATGAGATAAAGACATTAGACCGTGCAGACGATATTGAACTTTCTAATAAAGCACAATCACTGGTTCCTTTTCGCATTGCTGATGGGAATCAGTTTTGTGCTTATTGTCAGTTTCAATAACTACCAGAACGCAGTCTTCTTCACGTCGGCGAACAGGGTTGCCGGCAACCTCTTCTCAATAGTCACCGATGTCGAGAGCTACTTCGGGCTACAGGGGGAGAACGAGACCCTTAAAGAGCATAACAGGCAGCTCATAGAGGAACTTGACAAGACACGCAGCGAGCTTACGGCGCTGCAGGACAGTGCCGGCATAAAGCAGTATGCCAACGCCGAGAACAGCGGCTTCTATTACACAACAGCAAGAGTCGTGAACAACTCGCTCAACAGAATAGACAACTATATAACCATAGACAAGGGACTTAACGACGGCGTCGATTCCGAGATGGGCGTGTTCAACGACAAAGGCGTTGTCGGCATCGTGTACCAGTCGTCAGAGAACTATTCCATAGTCATCCCTCTCTTGAACAGCAAAAGCAACATCAATTGCAGGATAAAAGGGAGCAACAGCTTCTGCGCCTTGCAATGGGACGGCAGCGACGTAAGATACTCCTACCTTGTGGACTTGCCGCGATATTCTGCCTTTGAGACGGGAGATACCGTCGTCACAAGCGGTTTTTCTTCGATTTTCCCGGCCGGCCTGCCCGTGGGACGTATATGTAACCTTGAAGATGCCGAGGACGGCCTGTTCTACCGGGCGAAGGTGGAATTGTTCGTGGACTTTTCGGCTGTCACTACCCTTTTTGTCGTAGGCAACGACAGCAAACATGAGCAGTCGCAACTTGAAAACAGCATAGGAAAGCGATGACAAGGAACACATTCATAAGACTACGCAACTTTGTACTGCTATCGCTCGTGCAAGTTCTTATATTCAGCCAGATACACCTGTTCGGATACGCGACTGCATACATATACATTATCTTTATTCTGAAACTGCCTCGCCACACCACAAGAAACGAGTTGCTCATCTGGAGTTTCCTTTTCGGACTCACCGTAGACATATTCTGCAACACCCCGGGAATAAATGCCGCTGCGGCTACAGTCGTAGGCTTCGTACGCAATCACATTCTTGCCGCATTCACGCAGAAAGGCATAGCCGACGACTTCATACCCGGAGCAAAAAGCCTGCAATGGGGGCGTTATATAGTGTATTCGCTTATATGCACATCCATATTCTTTACCGTGCTATTCCTGCTTGAGATGTTTACCGTCACAAGCCCCCTTACGCTGCTAATGGGAATATTCAGCAGCACCCTGCTGACAATGCTGTTCGTAACCGTCATCGAATTCTTCTCACATGCAAGGTAAAAGATGAAAGACTACAGTTACGATAAGCGCAAATACATTCTATCAGGGGTCGTCATCCTTGTGTTCATAACATATGTCGTTCAGCTCTTCAGCCTGCAGATAAACAGCGAGGACTACAAGACAAAAGCCGACAGCAACGCATTCTACAAGAAGACCGTCTACCCCGCGCGAGGCCTCATGTATGACCGCAACGGGAAGATGCTTGTATACAACCAGCCATCGTATGACATCACATTCGTTCCGAGAGAGATAAAAGATGTGGACACCCTCGAATTGTGCGAGGCGCTTGACATAACAATCGACGAATTCAAAGAAAGAATGGCGAGGGTAAAGAACAGAAAGTTTAACCCGGGTTACTCGACATACACCGAACAGGACTTCATGACCTTGTTGTCGGGCGAAGAGTTCGCGCGCTTCCAGGAGAAGATGTTCCGCTTCCCCGGTTTTTATGTACGCAAGCGTTCCATTAGACAGTACAACTACGATGTCGCGGGCGTGCTGCTCGGCGATGTCGGCGAAGTATCGCAAAAAGCCATTGACAACGACCCCTACTACCGCCGCGGCGACTACATAGGCCAGCAGGGCCTTGAGGCGTCATACGAAAAGGTGCTGCGCGGCAAGAAAGGTACCGAGGTGCTGTTGCGTGACGCGCGGGGACGCCTGCAAGGAAAATATCAGGGAGGCAACCTCGACACCGCAGCTGTACGCGGAAAAGACATTACTCTAAGCCTTGACGTAGAGCTTCAGCAGTTAGGCGAGAGACTCATGCAGGGCAAGATAGGCAGCATAGTGGCCATTGAGCCGGAGACAGGCGAGATATTATGCATGGTGTCAGCCCCTTCGTACGACCCGTCGCTGCTTGCGGGACGGCAGAGAGGCAAGAACCACAAGGCGCTCGCTCAGGACAAGAGCAAGCCGCTGCTCAACCGTGCCATAATGGGAACATATCCCCCGGGCTCCACATTCAAGACATCACAGGCAGCCGTATTCCTTGAAGAGGGAATTGTAAGCCCACACACAAGCTTCCCCTGCACGGGCGGTTTCGTGTTCAACAAGTTCCGTTTGGGCTGCCACCCCCACTCGTCGCCTATCAGCCTCGCTCCCGCCATTGCCACATCGTGCAATGCATATTTCTGTTGGGGCCTGCACAGAATGTTCTCTTCGAACCGTTACAGCGGTACAAAAGAGGCTATGAACCGTTGGAGAGACTACATGGTTTCTATGGGCTTCGGCTACAAGCTCGGAGTAGACCTCCCCGGCGAGGTACGAGGCATGATACCCAACGCCGAATACTATTCACGACATTACGGCAACTATTGGCGCGCCGTAACAGTGATAAGCATATCTATCGGACAGGGCGAAGTGGCGCTCACCCCGTTACAGATAGCCAACCTGGGAGCCACCATCGCCAACAGAGGCTCATACATAACCCCTCACATGGTAAAGAAGATTGAGGGAGACACTATAAGTTCAGAGTTTACAACCCGCAAGAATACTATGGTAAGTCCGGGGGTGTATGAAGAGATTATCAGAGGCATGCGGCTTGCAGTAACTGACGGAACATGCCATGCGGCAGATATCCCGGGGCTTGACGTATGCGGAAAGACAGGTACAGCGCAGAACAAAGGCAAGGACCATTCGGCATTCTTAGGCTTCGCTCCAAGGAACAACCCGAAGATAGCCGTCGCCGTATACGTCGAAAACGGAGGCTTCGGAGCTACGTTCGGCGTGCCTATCGGCGCTTTGCTCATAGAGAAATACATCAACGGCAAGCTGTCCGAAGAGAGCGAAGAGAAGGCAAAGAACATTCAGAACAAGTCAATTTATTATGGAAACGAGGAGAGGTAGCATATTCGGTAAGATAGACTGGCTCACAATAGCGCTCTTCATGGCTCTTACCATGATGGGCTGGCTTGCTATATGCGGAGCGAGCCACAGCTATATAGAAACAAGCTTCCTCGACTTCTTCAGTCAGGACGAGAGAAGCGGCAAACAGGCTTTGTGGATAGGCATCTCGCTCATTGTGGGGCTCATCCTCCTATGCATAAAGAAACATACCTACCGGAACCTCTCGGCGTTGATATACATCACAGCCATTGCGGTCGGCATATTGACGATATTCATCGCAAAGGATATCAAAGGTTCGCACTCGTGGATACAGATAGGCCCGTTCAGCATACAGCCTGCCGAGTTCATGAAGTTCGCCACCACCCTCATGCTCTCGTCCTACATCGGCCGCAGGGAGTTCAACATAAACGACACAAAGGAACTTGTCAAGTGCATTGCCATAATCATGCTGCCGATGATTGTCATTGTGGCTCAGAACGAGACAGGCAGCGCTCTTGTCTACCTATCGCTGTTCATAGTGCTTTATCGTGAGGGGATGACAGGAATATTCCTGCTGATGGGAATAAGCGCCGTCGTTTACTTTGTCGTAGGAATAAAGTTCAACGAAGTGATGTTCGACGAGCTCCCGCTGGCTACAGGCCCCTATGCCGTTACAGTGCTTATTCAGATATTCTCGGCAGCTATGGTAAAGTTCTGGAGCAAAAGCGACAGAACATTCCTCGTCATAGCCTCAGTGAACATCGTAGGCACGTTGGCTTCGTATTGGATAGCGGTATACCTTGTTGAGTTCAACATAATGGTTACGCAGTACCTCTTGCTTGCGTTCAATGTAATATATATGCTGCTCCAGATAAGGCTCAGGAAAGAGGGGCGTAACCTATGGATAGCTACATACATATTAGGTTCAATACTCTTCTACAACTCATGCGACTATGTCATGCACAATGTGCTTGAGCCGCATCAGAAGGTACGCATAGAGGTGCTTTTAGGACTCAAAGACGACCTTTCCGGAGCCGGTTACAACGTACACCAGTCAAAGATAGCCATAGGGTCGGGAGGGCTTACAGGCAAAGGCTTCCTGAACGGTACTCAGACCAAGCTGAAATATGTTCCCGAGCAGGACACCGACTTCATATTCTGCACCATAGGCGAGGAACAGGGCTTCATCGGCTCGACATTCGTGCTGCTCGTCTTCATACTCTTTATCCTGAGGCTTATAATGCTTGCCGAGAGACAGAACGACGTCTTCGGGCGAGCGTACGGATATGCCCTTGCATCGATATTCTTCTTTCATTTTGCCATAAACATCGGAATGGTCATAGGCTTTGTTCCCGTAATAGGCATACCCTTGCCGTTCTTCAGCTACGGCGGCTCGTCATTCCTCGGTTTTTCGATACTGCTGTTCACTTTCTTGAGAATAGACGCCGACAGAGACCACTTAAGAAGGTGAAATATTAAAACCGGAAACAAAACTTTCAGTTTTGACTTTTCAGTTTTCAGTTCGTAATTCTCACCCCTACGTCAGTAACTCCGATAAGGGTATCTGCTGGCATTAAATGGCGAAGAGATATTCTTATTGAGTCACCGGGAGGGAAAATCACCTTACGAGGGACACTCTTCAGTTGGTACAGCAGCCCCGCTGTCGCTCCTTTACGCCACCCTTCGTCGTCAAACACCTCTATTGTGAACGTATCCGTAGAGATCAGGCTGTCACGCGAGTCACGGCATTCGGCCTGCATTGTAAGATTCTTATAGCTGTACGACGCCAGAGTTATAGCCTCGACAGACAGTTCAAGCTCGCCAGAGCGGTTGCCCGAACCGTCATAGAAATACACGGCAGTGTCGCCTCGCAGCCATGCATCACCAATCGAAGAGCCGAACGAATGCATGACCGTTCCTTCGCATGAACAAAATGCAAGCAGCAGAAAGAGAACACTACTCGCCTTTAGGAGCATTCTCCTTGTTCTTGTCACGCCTGTCATGCTTTCTGTCCTTGTTATTTGACCGATTGCCGTTGTTCTTACGGTGTTTCCTGCCGCCGCGCTGAGCATTGTCGAAGCGGTTTATATTCTCCTGTTCAAGAAGGTCTACCACACGCTTGCCCTCCTTTTCGCCGTTCAGCTGCAACGATTCAGGACGCTCGCCGCGCTTGTTCATCTCAATGACCGCAAAAGCGCGCTTGCCCGATATTGTCACAAGATTGGCAGGAATATGCTTGTCGGTAGAGTACGTGACCTCTCCTCGCATAATGTCGCACTTGAAGAAGTAGTATGTTCCGTCCTGCGTCTCAAGCTCCACGTCACGGTTAGGCAAGTTGCGTGAAGCCTCCACATAAGCGTCCACCTCATAGTTAAGGCAGCATTTCAGTTTAGCGCATTGCCCGGCGAGTTTCTGAGGGTTGAGCGATATGTCCTGGAAGCGTGCCGCAGTGGTAGACACCGACACGAAGTTCGTCGTGAAGGTGGCGCAGCACAGTTCACGGCCGCAGGGACCTATTCCGCCAATACGCCCGGCCTCTTGCCTCGCGCCAATCTGCTTCATCTCAATCTTTATCTTGAAGACGTCGGCAAGCACCTTGATGAGCTGTCTGAAATCGACACGATTGTCGGCGATATAATAGAATATAGCCTTTTGCCCGTCGCCTTGATATTCGACATCGCCTATCTTCATGTCAAGGTTAAGATCCTTAGCAATCTGTCGTGAACGTATCATCGTGTCATGCTCACGAGCCTTAGCCTCGGCATACTTTTCCATGTCCACAGGACGCGCCTTGCGGTATATACGCTTAAACTCGCTTTCGGGCGTAAGACGGGTCTTCTTAAGCTGCATCAGCACCAGACGGCCGGTCATGGTGACAGTGCCTATGTCGTGGCCAGGCATAGCCTCGACCGCCACGATATCGCCCTTTTTGAGAGGAATATTATTGCTGTTCTTGTAATATCCTTTATGGGTGTTCTTGAACTGCACCTCGACAATATCGGTATAGTCCTCATTGCCGGGAATGCCCGCAAGCCAGTCAAAGGTGTTCAGCGGCGCATCCATCTTGCCGCAGCCATGACAGCATATTCCTGCACACCCGTTATTCTCTTTATATTTTCTTTCCATTTATCTGTTTTTTATCCAAACGATCATCCTCAACGACATGTCGAAAAAGACCATTTTAGCGTTTACATTCTGTTCAATGTGTCTTTGCGCCTCGGAGAGTTCTTCCATTATGCCAAAAATATTGTTCTCATTCACAAAAGGCGAGAAACGCACCGAGAAATTGCGTTCGGCCTGCGACATATACAACATTCCGTCCTCCTTGAAGTTCATGATGAAATTTTCACGTATCATACGCTGGCAGTACTCCAGAAGACGCTTTTGCCTTTCACGGCCGAGAGCCGCCACCTGCTCGCTCCATGCCTTCATGTCACGTATGTTACGTGCATACGCCACACGCATTAGCTGCATGAAGAGTTCAAGATACTGAGCCTTCTCGTCGCTCAGAGAAATCATCTCCTCGGCTTTCTCCCAGTCGCCGCCGCTCTGCTGGGCTATAAGTTTCGCATCTTCAAAGGTAAGTCCGTAACGTTCTTGCAGGGCGTTCTCCATGTCCTCTCTCGATATGCGGGGGACATCGACCCTCTGAGTACGGCTCAGGATAGTAGGAATTATCTTGTCGGGTTCTTCCGACACAAGCAGGAAGAGTGTCTTGTGCGGCGGCTCTTCAATGACTTTCAGCAGCTTGTTCGAGCAAGCCTCTTTCATCTTTTCAGGCAGCCATATTACGACAATCTTCCAGCCGCCCTCCCGAGACTGCATCGAGAGCTTATGCAGAATCTCGCTGCTCTCACGCTCATATATCATCGGCTGCTGATTTTCGACATCAATCTTCTGCAGCCAACTGTCATAGCTGAAGTAAGCCCCTGCGGCAAGCATCTCGCGCCATTCCGCAATATAATCGTCGCTTACCGGAGCCGAGTCGCCGGAGCTTCCTTTCTTCTTTTTCACGGGGAACACGAAATGCAGGTCGCTGTGTATGAACTTTTCCAGCTTCACGCACGCCGGACACGAACCGCACACGTCACCGTTGCGGTTGCCGCACAGCATATAGTTAGCGAGCGCTATCGCTATCGCCAGCTTGCCGTTGCCTCGGGGACCGGTTATGAGCAGAGCGTGAGCGAGACAATTCTCGTCGGCGCAGCGACGCAGCTGCTCGACGACCCCTCTCTGTCCTATTATGTCTTTAAAGAACACGCCCATCAGTATATCGCCTTAGCTATCTCATATACACTGTCAAAAGCATTGATAGTGTAGAAATGAATACTCGGAACACCATGTTCCATCAGTTCGCGGCATTGCTGTATACCCCACTCGCGCCCCGCCTGAGCCGCCATAGCGTCGTCCTTGCATTTATCAAGCTCTGCGACGAGGTCTGTCGGCAGGTCCACGTGGAAAGTCTTCGGCAACACATTCAGCTGCGATAGTCTGTGGATAGGCTTTATTCCCGGTATTATCGGGATAGTAATACCCATTGCACGGGCACGCTCCACAAATTCGAAATACTTCCTATTGTCGAAGAACATTTGCGTCACAGCATACGCAGCCCCCTCGTCAGCCTTTTGTTTAAGCACCGCGAGGTCACTCTCCATGTTCGGAGCCTCCTCGTGCTTTTCGGGATAGCACGCCACGCCATAAGAGAACAGTCCGCCCCGTTCCTTCATCGGCGAGCCGTCCACGAAAAAACCCTCATTGAAACGGTTCACCTGTCTTTGCAGGTCAATAGCATGCTTGTTTCCGCATTTTGCCGGGGCTGTGTTAGCGTCACCCTTGCACTTGTCGCCACGCAGAACAAGAATATCTGTAATGCCCGACAGCTGCAGGTCGATAAGGACATATTCAGTATCCTCAAGCGTATATCCGTTGCAGAGAATATGAGGCACCACAGGCACATTATAGCGGTGATGAATAGCTGTCGCCACAGCCACCGTTCCCGGACGGCGGCGTATAGCGCCAAGAGAAAACATACCATTGCCCATATCCCTGTATACAGGCTCGCTATGGTGCGTCGTTATGTTTATATAGCCGGGGTTGAACTCCATGAGCCTGTCGATATTGCCGAACAGCCCTTTGGTTCCGACACCCTTCAAAGGTGGTAGCACTTCAAACGAAAAAGCAGTCTTCTTTGATGAATTTATATAATCAATTACTCTCATTTTTCATGTCTTGGGGTAAAGCGAGCGAAAAGCAAATATTTCTTTAGCGTTTCACAGCGGGCAAAGTCCATATTCGTATATGAAATATACAAAGTTAGCACAATGAGTTGAAAAAACCTATCGCATAACATTTTTTTGCAATGCAAAAACAAAAAGAGGAGGTTTGAGAACTCAAAGCGCATAACTCTATCAAAAATATGTTTTGTACCGATTGTACGAGTAATCTTTATAGACACTTTGTTTGCCGTTTCAAGACAGCCTGATCATCAATCATTTATTATTCCGTTTATACAGTTGCCAGGTGTTCACCAAGTTATGCCAAATGGAATAGAAGCCGCAGGCGATGGCGGTGACGGGGGTGAGGAATGTGTATGCGAACCATATTCCGAAGACGGTATTTTTCTGTCCTAAGGCCTGTCCGCCGGTAATCAGTTCGCCATGACGACGGCCGACATGCCTGCCGATGGCGAACTGCATGAGACAGCACGCAAGTGATACCGCCGCTATGCCGGCCATCACATATATCGACACTGCAGAATGCGCTATGGCACGGCATGTCACGGCTATGGCGAGCGACAGCGCTACAAGCCATAGGTAAAACGGCAGGTTGCGTCCTTTTGAGATAAGCCAGCCATGCACGCCCGGAGCCGCTCGACGCAGCAGTTCGGAACAAAGCAACGGCAACAGCAACAGAGGAAACACTTTGCTCATGATGAGCAGGAACGACGATGTTATGCTCTCGCCCTCTACGGGATGCGACAACGCAAGGAACAGCGGCGTCACCATAGCCACTGCGATATTTATCTGCATGGTATATGAGACGAGCGAAGCCGAATTGCCGCCAAGCCGAGCCGTGATGACAGCAGCCGCTGTCGCAGTGGGGCATATAAGGCAGAGCATCGCAGCTTCGAGCAATACACGCAATGTGAGCGGCATGTTCTTGAAAACATATATCGACAGGGATATCGCAATGAACGCCGTCAGCTGAAAGGCCAACAGCGCCGGATGCCACCTCTTGGGCTTAAGTTCTGCCACACGTACCTTACAGAACGTGACAAAGAGCATAGCGAAGATAAGCGCAGGCTGAACATATGATATTACCTCCGCAGCAAGACGGCGCGCAGAGTCGACGAGCGGTATATTGACATAAAGAAGGTACATTACGACACCGCTCGACATCGCTATCGGCAACGACCAGTCACGCAAGAATTGACGCAGCCTCATACCGTCTGCGATTATTTTAGCTTAGCGAGATACTCAAGCCCTTCACGATAGCCGTCGAAGCCCTTGCCGCATATTGTCTTCTGAGCATAGAGCGACACATAAGAGAAGCGGCGGAACTTTTCACGGGTCGAGATGTCGGTCAGATGTACCTCGGCTGTAGGCAAAGCTACAGCTTTCAGAGCATCGAGGATTGCCACGCTCGTATGAGTATAAGCCGCAGGGTTTATCAGAATGCCGTCGAACACACCGTAGGCAGCCTGTATCTTATCGACAATCGCACCCTCGTGATTAGACTGGAACAGCTCCACCTCAAGAGAGAGTTCCGCAGCCGAAGAACAGATAAAAGCCTCAAGAGCCTTGAAATCCTTAGCGCCGTACAGCGCCGGCTCCCGTAACCCAAGAAGATTAAGGTTCGGGCCATTAACAACCAGTATCTTTTTCATATATACCCGCAAAATTTAAGAATATAACGTAACGAAGCTATCGCCGTTGCCGACAAAACACAAATTTATTAGCATAAAACGGAGAGAGCAAGACCTGCGACAGTTTTGGGAACAGGAGTTTAGCAGACCTAAATGACTGTTTACAAAACCGAGCGTAACGAAGCTATCGCCGTTTTAGGCAATAATTTTATATTATTTCAGCATAAGTACCAAAATACCTGAACTGCTCCCCGCACTCGTGCAGCTCGCACATCAATGAGAGGAACTCATCACTGTAGACAGACGCCTCGATATCGAAGTAGAAGCGGTATTCGAACTCACGTTCAGGGATTTGGCGGCTCTCAAGCTTCACGAGGTTCACGCCTGTAGCGTTGAAGCGTGACATTATGCGGAAAAGGGTGCCGGGACGGTTAGGTATGTTAATCATTATACTTGTACGGTCGGCGCCGGAATATATCTTAGGCTCTTTGGCGATACAGATGAAACGGGTGTAATTATTGTCACGGTTCTGTATCGACACTTTTGCGACCTGAAGCTGGTAAAGTTCTCCGCACAGGCGTGAAGAGAGAGACGCCTTTGTAGGGTCACCTGTCTGAGCGACCATACGTGCAGCCTCGGCGGTGTTCTCACAAGCTATGACACGCACGTTCTTGAGTGTAGAAAGGAATTCGGAACATTGGCTTATCGCCTGCTGGTGCGAATATATTTCACGGATATCGTCAATTTTCGTTCCCGGTACTGTAAGCAACGCATGGTCTACCTTAAGGCGTACAGAACGTACAATGTTCACGTTATAATGTGACAGAAGGTCGTATATAGCATTAACTGAGCCGGCAAGCGAGTTCTCTATCGGAAGAACGCCGAATTCGCACAGGCCGCTGTTCACCGCTTTGAACACGCCCTCGAAATTGCTCATATACATTATTTCGGGCAGGTCGAAAAGACGCTCCGACGCAAGGTGAGCATAAGAGCCTTCGCAACCGGCGCATGCTACCGAAGCACGCTTAGGGAACGGCTGCGGCGGTACCGACGCAATTTTCTTGAAGTAACTGAAGAACTCGCTGCCCTCGGAGAGCATACGTGTCTCGTAGGACTCGCTGAGGTCGAATATAGTACGGTACAAGGTACGTCCGTAGCCCTCGAATTCAGGACCAAGACGTTTTGACACATTCTGCAGCACTGCCCTTGCACGCGAGGGGTGATACACAGGCAGGTTATTCTCTTTTTTATATTTGCCTATTCCGGACACTACCTGCATACGGCGCGCGAAGAGGTCGCACATCTGAGAATCAATCTCATCTATCTCTTGACGAAGTTTATCCAAGTCCATAGTTGTATGTTTTTATTATTTGCTTGTTTAGAAGCCGTTTAAAATTCTAAAATATTATCTTGTAGAAGCCGTGTCATTTGTCTCGTTGGCATTCCGGCGTCACAAAGTTACTCTTTTATCATAAATTTCACTCAACTTTGCCGCCCAACTTTTCAAAATCGTCGAAGAACGACGGGTAAGACTTCGCCACACATTCGGCCCCGTCTATTACGGTCACTCCCTGCGCAAGCGATGACATTACGGCTGCGGACATCGCTATGCGGTGGTCGCCGAAGCTGTCTACAACGCCCTGGACAACTGGAGCGCCGCCATAGACGGTAAACGTGTCTTCGCCTATCCGTGAACTTATGCCGAAAGAAGCAAGGGTCTTCTTCATCGCCTCAAGACGGTCGCTCTCCTTGAAACGGAGACGGCCCACGCCGGTGAAGGTCGTCGTGCCCTGCGCCACAGCAGCCGCGACCGACAGGACAGGCAGCAGATCGGGGGTATCCGTGCAGTCAAGCTCCGCGCCGAACAGGTGCGACGGCATTGCTCTTACGCCCTCCTCTGAGGTATCTATGAAGGCCCCCATTGAACGCAGATGTTCAATAACATAGCTGTCGCCCTGCAACGAAGAGGCGTTCATGCCGCCTATCGTTACAGGCAGCTTACCGGTAACGCCGGCCGTTATCCAGAATGCGGCGGAAGACCAGTCGCCCTCGACGGTTATATCGGACGGCATGCGGTACTGCCGGTTGCCTTTTATTTTAAAAATGTTGCCTTGCTGTTCTATTCTTATCCCTGCTATTCGCAACGCATCAAGCGTCATTGATATATACGAGGCGCTTGTCATATTGCCAGTCACCTCTATTACGCTGTCTTCGGCAGCCAAGGGCAAAGCGAAAAGCAGGCCGGTAAGATACTGCGACGATATATTCCCCGGCAGAGAGTAATTCCCGCCACGAAGAGCGCCCTTGCATGTCAAAGGCAGTTCGTCGGCAGAATGCCTGTGGAATGTCATGCCATGCTCAGACAAAGCGTTACAGAGGTCACGCATAGGACGCTGAGGCAACTTGCCGCCGCCTACAAAAGTAGCGTCGGCACCGAGAACGGCCGCTACCGATAGAAGAAACCTTAATGTAGAACCGCTCTCGCCGCAATCGAGCGTAGAGCCTTTCACCGTCTTGACAGGGATTACCGTAAAAACGCCCGATGAATATTCAATGCGCGCCCCGAGAGCGTTCAGAGAACGCATCGTAGCCATTATATCGTCGTTTACGCTGCTGCAGGCTATTCGGCACGGCGCCGTGCCGAGTGCGGCGCATATCAAAAGACGATGCGCTTGCGACTTCGAGGGCGGCGGCACCACCCTTCCGTGCAGAACTCCTGAAACGTTTCTTCTCATATATCAGTCAATAACCTTACCGAGCAAATCCCGCAGTTCTTCCAATTCCAATGTTACGAGGGTACACTCGCCGACAGCCTTAGGCAGGACAACAGATATGCTGCCGCCACGGCGTTTCTTGTCGGAGAGAAGAGCCTCGAATATCTCATTCGCATTATAGCCGCACGAAATGTCAAAGCCGTACCTTGCCAATAGCCGCGACAAAGAGCCGGACACGTCGCACAGCCCGCACAGCGGCGCCATGCGTGCGGCTATTACCATACCTTTAGCTACAGCCTCGCCGTGAGATACCGCAAAATCGCTGAGTTTCTCTATCGCATGCCCGAAGGTATGTCCGAAGTTAAGTAGCCCTCGTATGCCGTTGTCGAACTCGTCCTGCTGCACGACATCTCTTTTAATAGCGACACACCTCGCAACGACGTCCTCCCTGTCGAAAGGGATATTATGCAGGTCGCTGTAGAGCTGCGCATCGAGTATCATTCCGTACTTGATGACCTCGGCACAACCGTCACGATATATATTTTCGGGAAGAGTATCCATAAGTGACGTGTCGCAGCAGACCATTGAAGGCTGATAGAAACTGCCTACGAGATTCTTTCCCGACGGTATGTCTATTGCGGTCTTGCCGCCTACAGAGCTGTCTACCGCCGCAAGAAGGGTTGTAGGCACCTGCACATATTTTACGCCTCGCAGATAGAGCGAAGCCGAAAGGCCGCCGAGGTCACCCACCACGCCGCCGCCGAAAGCAATAACGGCATCGCTGCGTGTCAGCTGCTCAGCGGCAAGGAAGTTCAGGAACGCCAACATGTTGTCGGCACATTTCGAAGCCTCGCCTGCCGGTATCACATACTTACATACATCGTACCCGTTGCAGGCAAGACACTCCATCATACGGCTGCCGTACAGGGCATCGACATTGCTGTCGGTAAGCACCGCTATGCGGCAGTCGCCAAGAACGGGACGCACAAGTTCTCCCATGCGTGAGAGAAGCCCGTTCCCGATATGTATATCGTAGCTGCGTGAAGCGCAGACATGTATTGTTCTTTGTTGCATATACTCTATTATTCTGCATTCTCCTTTGCGATGCGTCCGTCACGCAACAGCTGTCGCAGAGTGTCGGCATCGCCCGAAGCTATTGCGTCACGATACTCGCAGAGTGACGATATAAGCAGTTCGAGTTCAGGAAGAAGATGCTCCTTGTTTTCTATAAACAGTTCGGTCCACATATCCTCGTTAAGACGTGAGACCCTTGTAAAATCACGGAAACTGCCGGCGCTGTAACCCCTGTGCGACTTTGCTGCCGGGCTCTTGATGAAAGCGTTGGAGACAACGTGGCACATCTGGGAGGTGTAGGCAATCATGTAGTCGTGGAAAGCAGCCGTGGAGACGACATGCTTCTTGAAGCCAAGCGGAGCAAGCGACTCTTTCACACGGGCAAGCAGAGCTATGTCGTCGTGCGCCGGAGGCACCATTATGAACGATGCTCCGTTGAAAAGCGTCGGCTTTGAATATTTATAGCCTGAGTACTGCAAGCCTGCCATAGGATGACCGCCCACAAAGGTGAAGCCGTATTGTCTTGCCAACGAAAAGCCTACCTCGCATATCATGCTCTTTGTTCCGCAGAAGTCCACCACAAGACTCTCAGGAGATATATGCTCAGCGTTCTCCTTGAGATAGCCGGCCGACGCCTTTGGCGTAGCAGCCAGCAGCAACAATTCACACTGCGCTATATTCTGTTCCGACAGCTCCGCATCGGCCACGCCCTCAAGCCGGGCAAAGCCCAATATGCCGCTGTTTATGTCGTAAGCATATACGGTGTGGCCGCCGGCCTTGTACGCCTTAGCCGCCGAGCCGCCGATAAGCCCCAAACCAACAATCCCGACAACCATAATACCATTAACGCATTATGCCGCGTATCTCACGGACACGCTGAGCGACCTCGTCGAACTGTTCGGGAGTAAGCGACTGCGCGCCGTCGCACAAAGCGCATACAGGGTTGTTATGTACCTCGATGATAAGACCGTCGGCGCCAGACGCACATGCCGCACAGGCCATAGGACGCACCAGGCGTGAAACGCCTGTCGCATGGCTCGGATCTACCACAACCGGCAGGTGGGTAAGGCCGTGCAGAACAGGCACGGCGGCAAGGTCAAGCACATTGCGTGTATAGGTGTCGTAGCTGCGGATGCCTCGTTCGCAAAGAATAACCTGCTCGTTGCCCTCGGACATTATATATTCTGCACTCATAAGCAACTCCTTGAGCGTAGCCGACATGCCTCGCTTGAGAAGAATAGGCTTGTCGCAGCGACCAAGTTCCTTAAGCAGCTCAAAGTTCTGCATGTTACGCGCGCCTACCTGAATAATATCCACGTCGGCAAAAAGGTCAAGATGCGAAGCCGACATAATTTCGGTAACGATGGGCAGCCCGGTCGCCTCACGAGCCTTCAGCAACAGCTGAAGACCCTCGGCACGCAAGCCCTGAAAATCGTATGGCGAAGTACGAGGCTTGAAAGCGCCTCCGCGCAGGATGTTAGCGCCCGAAGCCTTTACGGCCGTAGCTACAGCCAAAATCTGCTCCTCGCTCTCGACCGAGCATGGGCCTGCCATAATTGCGAAATGGCCTCCGCCTATCTTAGCCTCATTCTCGCCCTTGCCTACGACGATTACAGTATCTTCGGGATGAAAACTGCGGTTAGCGCTCTTGAACGGATCGGTAACACGTGTAACACTGTCTACTATCTCAAGCCCTGAGAGCAGGTCAATATCAACGTTGCGTGTGTCGCCGATAAGTCCGACTACTGTCTGCATCTCACCCTCGGATAGATGCACCCTCACGCCCTGCGCCTCAAGCCAATGGATAAGATTATCCTGCTGGGCCTTTGTTACTCCATGCTTTAATACTGCTATCATAGTTATATTTTTTCTTTTTAAAATTAATTGTCATCTTCTTACAGCATCTCGCATAAAGATGACATAATGTTTGCTATTTTTATTTAAATCGCAAAAATAGTAAAATTCCGTAATAAAGCTATTTAAAGCGATAAATTATTAAAAAACAAAGATTTTTTAACAAAAAACCTTAAGATTAATAAAAAAGCTCAAATTTGGATTTTTAAGCAAAAACTAAGAAATAAGCAATGTGTCAAAGATTGTGTATAAACAAATCATTGACATTAGGAACGCCCCGAAAAAATAACAAAAAAAGGAACGCTAAAAACTGATTAATTTACCTTCTTAAAGTTACAGTTAGGGGAATAGAGTATGTTGCTATTCCTAAATATTTCCAGGCAATTTTAAATCTAAACTTATGAACGCACACCTTATATGCATAATGGCCGCTGAGTGGTTTCACTTCAAAATAAAAGCGATTTGACTCTTCATCAAATTGTATAGCCGACACCTGCGACAAAGCGCAAAGCTTTGTAAGATTGTGGTGGTCATCTTCACAATGAACTGCTTCGGTATATTCTTCAGTACACCCTTCATCTACTATTGTTATACTTTCTATTACATCTGCAGGACAATTACAATAAAGACGATTACCTACCTCATCTAAAGGATCTAAAGGATCAAAAGGATCAGAAGCATAATAAGTATTATTATCAAGTTTTATTTCTCTAATAACAAATGGTTCGTTCATTAATTCAGGAAATGCATCAGAACAGATTTGAATACTTATATCAACATTGAAAATAAATTGATTGCTAATAGCTCCTCTAACATCATACTTAATTTTTAAGGCATACGTTATTTCCTGAATACCTGTAGACACATCAAATTGATCATTTTTTAGTTCTATTTCCGCAAAATCTGAATCTGAATTTACCTTTAGAAAATGTTCTATTTTTTGATTTGTATAAATCCGTGCTTCAATGTCGTATGAAAGTTCTAATTTTCCATAATAATCTAAAAATTTGGACTCGTAAATTTCTACAATCTTTGCTTTAGCTTCCGGTTGGTAAGAAAGGGCAACCTTATGAAGTGTTCCTTTATTTATTGCATATGTATGCCCATCAAAAGACACATAAGGTATTGCAAAATAATTCATCATGGGTACATATGGAAAATGTTCCTCATTCATGAATATCCCATTTATATTAATTGTGAATGATGATGTCTTTACGCCCTTTCCATTTAAGATTTTCTTGTCTACCCAATCATTTACATTGTCACAAGAATCTGAAAACGTTTCATATATAGCAACACCCCATTCATCTACATCAAATGGAATATCGTTCAATACATCTACGTCAAAACTAAATATATAGTTATGGCCATTATTGCTTTCAACTTTGGTCTGTTCTGAACTGACGACCTTTATTCGCGGCTCTCCAATCTCTAAAGTCTTTACTTCTCCATATTTCCAATAATCAAGAATTTTGTCGTCCCATTCAAAACCATTGTCACCTATTCCTAGTCCATTATTGTCTGCGGGTTCAACAAAAATTCTGTATTTCAACTTATCCCCAAACTTTGCATTAATACTGCCTGTGTCAATTATTATACGGCCTTCATCTTTAGATGAGTAAGGTATGCTTTTTTTAATAAGACAATGGTTCTTTGTTATAAGTAGACCATTAGAGATAATTACACCAACATTAAAGTTTGTTTTATTCTCTTCGACATTGTTCAATGTATAATTTATGACAAAATGTTTGTCGGAGAGTTGAACAGCATCTCCGGTAACCGGAACTAATGAACCAAAATAGATGTCTGATATCATGTTTTGCCAATCATTTATAACCGCATTGGCAATGTCAATAATGCCTAATACCGAGGCAATAATAAGCGCCGGAGTGGTTGCCGCTGACAGAATAGCGATTGATGCAAGACCAATTGTAGTTACCGTATTTCCGTATGAAAAAGCCGCAATAGCTTCTCCTGTTGCAATTGTCTGATTAACAAGCTCTGTATTAAATTTCTTGTTTTTTGCAAGAGCTGTCATAATTTCAGCCGCATCTTTTCCTACAGTTGCAAGACTGAATATATCATATGGATCCAAAACATCACCAGCTCTTGTACTGACGGATTTTGAAGACAAATTAATTATTTCGGTTTCAAGATTCCCTTTATCGTTTGTATATGTAATACATGCTTGCTTGTCCGACCCTGACTTGTAAGACACGTTAATTAAATCTCCATTATGGTATAACTTATGAATTCTTCCTATTGAGTCAATGTATGCAACCAATGCAGACTGTTCGCTAACAGCTATTGAATCCATATATACTACATGATTATAGCTGGAATCTTTTTTTACTCCCACCATATATCCGGAATTAGATATAAGCATACTTTCAAAAGAACCGACATCCTCTCTCACCAAGAATACCGTATCATTTGAGCTGTCTCCAAAATTGTCACTTCCACCTTCCGCAATCTCTGGCGGTGTTAGCAAATCGCATCCCGAAACAAAGGAAATCAACAAAGCGAGTAAGAATATTTTTTTAAATACACTACAATAATTCATTTAAACATTGGAGGAGTTTAATTGTTAATCAATTGGAGCCGAACTAAATCAAAAAAAATGACGCACTAATAATCAAACTCAAATAATTAGTCGTGTTTACATTTTTACAAATGTAAACAAACGAAAAAGTCCTTTAAAGTCACAATTGTTTGCTTTTTTGCACATTTTGTAGAATATAATTGCACGCAAATTCAAAATGGAACAAAAAACAAAGGATATTAGGAAAGATTTATTTTTTTATTTACATTTGTATTGATCTTTCGGGATTAAAAGGCGTTTACGCAACACTTTGGTTTTGGCAGTATAGAATCTCGCAAATTCATAATTGTCGTCGAAAACAAAGCAACGGTAAATGCCCTATGGATATGTCTCTATGTATGCCCTTTATTTGCAAATAAAGGGGAATTTCATATTACATATCGGCGTGGGGTTTTTTCGCGTTGCTCGTTTCAACGACAATGGGCAATGCGAGAGCCTTTATACTGTGAAACGAGTACAGTGATAGACTCCCACGCCTTATATATTTATCGTACCAGGGAGGGAGGTACGGCTATTGTATGTAATATGATACATATCGGGAATATTATAGAACGTATCTTCTACGAACAAGGTCGATCACCTTCGTGGTTAGCAAGGCAACTGCATTGTGATAGGAGCAATGTATATAATATATTTAAGAGAGAGAGTATAGACACTGCATTACTTATAAAAATCTCTAAAATTCTTGGGCACAATTTTTTACAATACTATAATGACGAACTGAACGGGAACATATAACAATAAACATCAGGGGCACTCCAAAAAAAGGAGTGCCCCTGATGTTTATTGTTTATTTATCTACTTTTACTTCTTCAAAGCCTTCTTCAACTCCTTAGCGATAGCCTTGTCAGCCGATGCCTTAGCCGAGTTGAGCTTCTTCTGCGCAGCAGCCTCTGCTTTTGCGTTACCGGCAGCCTTAGCGGCCTTCACTGCATCGTAGAGAGCCCAAAGGTTCTTCTGAGCCGTAACCTTCTTCTGAGCTGCGGTGTAAGCCTCTGCCTCTGCCTCTGTGGCAGCCTCTGCCTCAGGAGTAGCGTACGCATGCTTGTAACCTTTCTGAACATTCCAGTAACCGCGTGTGAAGTCGGGGAATGTTACAGAGGCGCAGTTGTTGTCCATTGACAATGTACCGAGTTCTGCCAAGCAGCACCACTCAGCCAAGTCGTAAACGTCCATGTCGAGAGGAAGACCGTTCTGCAAGCAATATACAAGACGAGAGTCCATTACGAAGTCCATACCGCCATGACCGAGGTCGCGACCCTTCTCAACATACTTCTTAAGAATGGGATGGTAGTACTTCTTCATCATAGCATCTCTCTGCTCTGCGCTCATAAAGCCGTGAGCGTTGAGGTTGTCTACCTGAGGAGCGCCTGTGCCCTTAAGCGCATCGCCTGAAAGCGCGAGCTCGGGTGAAGGATACTTCGTTGCGTAACCCTTTGTACCTGTGAGCTTGAACAAACGGTTGTATGGCTGAGGAGTCATAACGTTATGCTGAATCTCCACTACCTTACCCTTAGCTGTACGCATAAGCGTTGTCGTGTGGTCGCCATTGCGGAACTCCTTGCACTCTTTGCCTGTCTTCTCCTTTACGAGCTCCTTGCCGAAGAAAGGTTCGGTATCCATAGCGACCAGTGTAGTGAAGCGGTCGCCGCGGTGAATGTCGAGACACTGCGCAACGGGGCCGAGGCCGTGAGTAGCGTAGAGGTCGCCGCGATTCTCCTTGTTATATTTCAAACGCCAGTGGAGGTTATCCACGTCGTTGTCTGCAGGGTCCTTCCAATATGCATCCCAGAACCATTCGAGGCTGTGGATGTAAGCGCCCTCAGCACGCATAATCTCACCGAACACGCCGTCCTGAGCCATACCAACAGCGTTCATTTCATAGTCGTCGTAGCAGCAGTTCTCAAGAATGAAGCAGTGAAGACGTGTCTTCTCTGCAAGGTCGATAAGGCTCCAGCACTGCTCAAGATTCATTGCTGAAGGCACCTCGATTGCAGTGTGCTTGCCATTCTCCAGAGCGCACTTCGCTACGGGATAGTGGTGGTTCCAGTCCGCAGCGACATAAACGAGGTCTATGTCGGGACGCTTGCAAAGTTCCTCATAACCCTTCTCGCCATAGTAAATGTCTGCCGGGATAAGGCCCTGCTTGCGAAGTTCTTCCTGACACTTCTCAGCACGTTCGTACTCGTAGTCGCAAAGAGCTACTATCTCAACACCCGGGATACGGCAGAAACGTACCACTGCGCCAGGTCCGCGCATACCGAGACCTACGAACGCAACACGTACCGTCTTGATTGGAGCTACCGCAAGGTTCAAAGCATGTTCCTGACCTGCGGGACGCTCAGGTGTTTCAACTACGATAGTACCTTTGTCCCAATGCCACTTTGTAGATGGAGAAAGTGACTGCGCCTGTGCTGTTGAGCCCGCAAGAGCCATAAGACCGCACAAGGCAAGACCGAAAAATTTCTTCAAATTCATATTACAATGTGTTTTAAATAAAAATGTGTTTTAAATATTTTCTGTCGATTTTATCTCTAACCGCAAAGCGGGCACAATGCCGCCTTGTTGCAAAGATAGCCAAAATTATATTCCTTCACAATTTTGTCATGAAAAATTCCGAACTGAAAGGATTATTCTATTCAAGCGTTGAAAAATCAATATCGGGAGCCTCCGTCACATTGCCAGCACGCTCAAACCATGTGCCGGAATTCAGGCAGTCGTCAAAGAAGCCGCCCATAGTAAGGAAGAACGCATCGCCTTCGACGCCGCCGCTATAGTCGAGACGCTGCCTCTCGTGCCCTGTAGTGTCGCACGTAAAGCGCGCCTTTGTCACCGGCACCCACCTGCCGTCCACGGTGCGTGCCCACTGGTTGCCATAGCATGCCTTTCTATTGATATAGCCCATGACAGGATTGAAGTTCTCCAAGAAAGAGTGAGCATTGGTGTACCATGTGGAAATTTTGGGACGACGGAAAGACGCCACAAGACGCCACCTGCCCTTTTCGTTGTCGAAGAAGTAGGCTGTATACACCGTATTGCCATTGCCGTCAGGCTTTATTCCCATAAGAAAACGGCAACGCTCGCCGGCCTTCCAATCATAGTGCATGAAGCTCTGTCCTCCGGAGCCTTCGTTCCCGAAATCCTGGACTGTCACGCCCTCGCCCTTCTTGAGAAGCACTATACGCAGAGAGTCGGGTATCTCTGACGCATTGTCAGTCTCATAGGGACTCCATACCGAAAACAGCACCCTTCTCCTATACGGAGTATTGTTCTGCATACCGAAGTAACCCTGCCCGAAACCGCAGGACATGTAATAGCTGCTAGGGATATCGCCCTCTTCGGGCACGATAACCTCGTTATAGAACCACTCGACATTCTCTTTAGGAAGAACGTACCCCAAATGCACCGACGGGCCGCGACGCCCGAAGTGGGTGCTGAACTCCGGACCTACGCATACGACAGGAGCCACATCGCCGCCGACATAAACAGCTGCGACATTACCGAAGCTGTCGCCTTTGATTATCTTCACTCCACGGACATCCATCTTTACGTAACCGGGAGTCTTTACATTGAACGTCCCGACCTCGACACGTGTCAGTTCATCGCTGTCGAGCTTTATCTTCCTCTTTTTTCCCAAGAGAGAAACCTCTATCTGCGAGTGTCCCTCTGCATTGAGCGCCACTGTCATTTTTCCGCTTTTTTCTGTTCTGAAGTAGAAGCTTATCACGTTATCCGCATCGTTCCAATTACGTACAGCACACCGGTTTTCATCAATATACGCCCCATTTTCATCAGGTGACGCTGTTACGTACGCATTAGCCGACAATGTAACCAAACTCTCGTTCTGCGCAGCAGCCGGCAATGACATAAACGCAACTGCGACCAACGACACTAAACACAAAAATCCTTTATTCATAATTGAAATCCATTAACCAATTTCTATAAAAAACGCTTGCAAGTTATGAAAATAATGTCAATCTTCAAATTGACTTCAACACATTTTCATACAGCGGGTTGTAAATGCATAAGATTTCCGCCAAATACGACGGCCGGCCATTCTCAGTCACTGACCATGCTATCGCCGACCCATTTGCCGTAATACACCATACGGCTGGGCTTTACGAGCATGCCGTAGCCGTTGCGGTAACCGTCCCTGTAGCGTCCGTACCACATGTCGCCGTTCGCCCAGCAATATACGCCGTAGCCATGACGGCGTCCCTCATAGAATTCGCCGTAATAGACATCGCCGTTCGAATAGACCTCTTTCTTGAACGAATACGGCGAGACAGGCTCGGAGTCGGACGGAGCGAAAGGATAGACAAGAGGTACATCACCCTCGTTCGTATGCAGCCGTTTGATTTCTCCTGTACGGAGATCATAGACGACATAGTTCTCTTCTCCTCCGACCTTCGCTATCTCGTCGGACATCACAAGCCCGAAAATCATTTTGTTATTACGGTACTGCCCGAAAGACTGAGCGCCGGACGAAGAGAGATAAAAGCCCCAACCGTAAAGAGCGTTGTCCACCAAAGTGCCTACGTACTGCCCTTTATCGTTCGAGATATATCTTGTTTCGGCCGCATCGTCAATATAATCACAGAAAACCGACTGCAACGGGTCGCACATCTCGTCATACAGAAGCGACGGACGCAGTTGGGCGCTCATGCCGAAAGGCAATAGAGCCAGCATGGCAATTACAAATCTTTTCATCGGTACAAATTATTATTTTTTATGTACTGTTCTACCGTCGCCGGCACCATATCTTTTATGCTGTCGCCGCAAGCCACGGCGTTACGTATCATTGTAGAGCTTACGTCGAGCAGCCCGGCCGACAGCCATGTAACTCCCGACGGGAGCGAAGGAGCCTCGCTTGTGTCACGAGGGTATACTATTATCTTATAGCGTTCAAGTATCTCACCGGCCTTGTACCACTTGTCGAAAACATTCCAATTGTCGGCACCTACAAGCAGGATGAATTCCCTTTCGGGATAACGTTTTTCAAGTTCCTGCAATGTGTTAATTGTGTATGAGGGACGAGGCAGCGAGAACTCAAAATCGCAGGCCTTGAACTCCTCGTGTCCTTCAACAGCCATGCGCACCATCTCAAAGCGCACATTCTCGTCGCTGAGCCTGCTCTGTTCTTTATGGGGATTGTGAGGCGACACCATAAACCACACCTCGCTCGCCAGTCCCCTGCGGCAGACCTCAGACGCAAGAGACAGGTGCCCGACGTGTATTGGGTCAAAGCTGCCGCCGAATATAACGGTTCTCTTTTTATTCATTAAGAAATTTCTCAACAACCGAAAGCACCTCTTTCTTTGCGGCATCAAGGTCATCGTTCACGATTACCCTGTCGGCGAATTTGGAGAACGTCATTTCGTATTCCGCCTTGCTGACACGGCGCTCAATCTCTTCGGGCAATGTGTCGCCGCGCCTTACAAGGCGCTCGCGCAAAACATCTATCGAGGGTGCCTGAACGAAGATAAACAGGGCGCGTTCGCCATAATACTTTTTAAGGTTGCAACCACCCTTGACATCTACGTCAAAGAGTATATTCTGACTCTCCAGCTGCCTTTCTACCTGCGACTTAAGAGTGCCGTAGAAGCGGCCCGGATAGACCTCTTCATATTCCACGAACTCGTCGGCAGCTATGCGTGCCCTGAACTCGTCCGGGGTAAAGAAAAAATAATCGACGCCATGTTCTTCGGTTCCGCGAGGAGGACGGCTTGTCGCCGAAACCGAAAAACCGAAAGAAGAGTCCTTGTCCATGAGGAAATGCACCAGAGTAGACTTGCCAGAGCCCGACGGCGCTGAAAAAATAACAACCTTTCCCTTTTTCATATTTCTTTACATTACATTCAGAACTTGCTCCTTAATCTGCTCAAGTTCATCCTTCATTCTTACTACTATATTCTGCATTTCGGCATGGTTGCTCTTGCTGCCGAGAGTGTTAATTTCACGTCCCATCTCCTGAGCTATGAAACCGAGTTTCTTGCCCTGACCCATTCCGTCTTCCATTGTAGAGAGGAAGTAGCTCAAATGGTTTGAAAGACGTTGCTTTTCCTCGTTTATATCGAGTTTTTCGATGTAGAATATCAGTTCCTGTTCAAAGCGGTTGTTATCGTAATCGACGCCGAGCGTCTTGTCAAGAGCATCTTTTATGCGACCGCGAATCTTTTCGACACGCTCTTTTTCGTAAGGCTCCACCGAAGCGAGCAACGATGAGATGTTGCTGATTTTATCGAAGAACTTCTTTGACAAAGCCTCGCCCTCCTGCTTGCGGAACATGAGCAGTTCATCAACAGCCGAATTAAGGCACTGAAGTACAACAGCCCACTCCTCGTCCGAAACCTCGTAAACCTCTTTGCGGGCTACCACCTCAGGCATACGCAACAGCACTTCAAATATATTTTCGGGCAAGGCGACGCCTGTCTGGTTTGATATTTCGGTCATCTGCGACAGATAGGCCTGCATGACAGCCCCATTTATCGACGGCATTTCGGCTTTTTCGCCATGCTCTACCCAAATGGCAAGGTCTACCTTGCCTCTTTCAAGCTTGCCCGTAACAATAGAGCGCACCTCCATTTCACGGCTCTTGAACTGCGGAGACATGCGGGTTGAAAGATCCATAGCCTTGCCGTTAAGAGAACGTATCTCAACGCATATTTTCCTATCCTCATAAATAGCAACGGACTTTCCGTAGCCTGTCATTGAATATATCATCGCCACATTTTTTTGCGGCATGCACCACGCACGCCCGTAATTAAACAGGTTCCCTAAAGGAACGGAATATCACTAATTTTGCAAATTTAAATATTTATTTGGAAAGATACGAGGCTGAGGCGCTTTTTTATGTTCACAGCTATTATTAATACTTAAAAAATATTATTTAATAGCAAGTGTGGTTTTTAATTCGTATTTTTGCACGTTGAGTGGCATTTTGCCCGAAAGCGAATATAAACAAACGAAAGATATGACAACGATAATACTTCACATTGAAGCTTCTACAGAAACGTGTTCCGTTGCTCTGAGCCAGGACGGGCAGGTATTCTTCGAGAGGACAAGCAACGACGGGCGCTCGCATGCCAAAGCGCTTGCGCCCTTTGTCGAAGAGGCTTTGCAGAACGCCGACAGCCAAGGCGCTAAGATAAACGCCGTCGCGTTGAGCTGCGGGCCGGGTTCATACACAAGCCTCAGAATCGCTTCTTCGACGGCGAAAGGCGTATGTTACGGGAGGAATATTCCTTTGATTGCTATACCCACGACAGCCATAATGTGCGTTCCGGTACTCTTCAGGGACGATATTCCCGAAGAAGCGCTGCTGTGCCCTATGATTGACGCACGCCGCACAGAGGTATATGCGACCGTATACGACAGAGCGCTCAATGCTGTAAAAGAGACGCATGCCGAAGTGGTGACAGCGGAAAGCTTCAAGGAGTTGCTCGACAAGCAGCCCGTATACTTCTTCGGGAACGGAGCCGCAAAGTGCAAGGAGATAATAACCCACCCTAACGCCCGCTTTCTTGACGGGCACCGCAACCCGCTCGCAAAGAACATGATGCCCCTTGCCGAAAAGGCTTGGTACGATGAGCGGTTCGAGGATATCGCTTACTTTGAGCCGTTCTACCTGAAAAACTTCGTTGCGACAAAGCCAAAAGAACTTCTGAAAAATTTTTAAAACAGCATAAAGGTTATGATGGAATATAACACCAGACAGAAAAAGCTGCCGTTGCCCGAATACGGACGTTCGGTACAGAAGATGGTAGACCACGCATTGACTATCGAAGAGCGTGAAGAACGCCAGAGGTGCGCCGAAACCATTATACGTATCATGGGCAGCATGTTTCCTAACACACGCAACCTTCCCGACTACGAACGCAAGCTATGGGACCACCTTGCGATAATGTCCGATTTCATGCTTGACATTGACTACCCGTTCGAGGTAATCAAAAAAGAGGAGTTTCACACGCCTCCTCAGAGAGTGCCATACCAGACAGGAGAGATAAAGAACAGGCACTACGGACGCATTGTCGAGGAGATGATTGCGTACGCATGTACTCTCGAAGACGGAGAAGAGAAAGAGCAGCTCATTGAACTCATCGTTGTCCAAATGAAGAAGAATTATATCGCATGGAACAAGGACGGCGTCGAGGACAAGAGAATTTTTGAAGACCTGAGAATGTACACCAAAGGCGCTATTGACATTCAGGACAAGGAGATAAAGATTGTTCAGGCCGGCAACCAGCGCAACAACAATCGGGGACGCGCCAACGCGAACAACGGAAAGAAAAACTTCAAGAGAAAATTTTAACACAGAAGTAACATGGCATCATTTATAATTGAAGGCGGACACAGCCTGCATGGAGAGATAACGCCTCAGGGCGCGAAAAACGAGGTCTTGCAGGAGATATGCGCGACGTTGCTTACAAGCGAGAAGGTGACAATCGAGAACGTGCCCGACATTGCCGACGTGAACAACCTCATCAACCAGCTCATGAATATGGGAGTTTCGGTAACACGTAACGGCATCGGCTGCTTCACGTTCCAGGCCGACAACGTAAATCTTGACTACATCGACAGCGATGAGTACATCAACGGCTGCTCAAAACTCAGAGGCTCCGTCATGTTCATCGGTCCTCTGCTGAGCCGTTTCGGGAAAGCTACGATGTCAGAGCCCGGAGGAGACAAGATAGGCCGCCGACGCCTTGACACTCATATTCTTGGTCTTCAGAAGCTCGGCGCGGAGTTTTCTTTCGACATCGAGAAGAGAATATACCGCATGAACGCCAAAAAGCTGAAAGGATGTTCAATGCTGCTCGACGAGGCTTCGGTAACAGGTACAGCCAACATCATTATGGCGGCGGCACTGGCCGAAGGCACTACCACAATATACAACGCCGCCTGCGAGCCGTATATACAGCAGCTGTGCAAGATGCTCAACAAGATGGGCGCAAAGATTTCAGGCATCGCCAGCAACCTCATAACAATTGAGGGCGTAAAGGAGCTTGGCGGCTGCACGCACCATGCCCTACCCGACATGATTGAGGTAGGAAGCTTCATAGGCATGGCGGCCATGACAAAAAGCGAACTTACTATCAAAAACGTCTCTTTTGAAAATCTAGGAATAATACCGGAAAGCTTCAGAAGATTAGGCATAAAGTTCGAACAACGTAACGACGACATATACATCCCGGCACAGGAACATTATGAGATTGACTCGTTCATTGACGGTTCAATAATGAATATCAGCGACGCTCCGTGGCCGGGACTCACCCCAGACCTGCTCAGCGTGCTGCTCGTTACTGCAATTCAGGCAAAGGGCAGCGTACTTATACACCAGAAGATGTTCGAGAGCCGACTTTTCTTCGTGGACAAACTTATTGACATGGGCGCCCAAATAATACTTTGCGACCCGCACCGTGCCGTTGTCATCGGCCACGACAGACAGTTCACGCTGAAGCCACGCTCCATGAGTTCGCCCGACATCAGAGCCGGCATCGCTCTGCTCATTGCGGCGATGAGCGCGGACGGCGTAAGCCGAATCGACAACATAGACCAGATTGACAGAGGCTACCAGAATCTCGAAGAGAGACTTAACAACATCGGAGCAAAGATAACACGTTCATAACCATGCTAAAGAAAGAGGACTTCGTTTACTTCGGCAAATTTCTTAAGCCGCACGGGACAAAGGGGGAGATAGGACTGCAGAGCGACGGTTTCTCCCTTGACGACGATTGCGATTTCGTTGCATGCGACATCGACGGTATTCTTGTGCCGTTCTTCTTTGAGACAATGCGTCAGAAAAACAACGACACAGTAATTGTCAAGATTGAACGCATGGAGAGCGCCGAAGAGGTGCGGTACCTCACGAACCGAGAAGCTTACATTCCCCGCCAATGGGTCGAAGAGAGCGAAGAGCTTACATGGAGCTACTTCAGAGGGTTCAAGGCTTATGACGAGACGCATGGTTTCATTGGAGAGATTGTCGATTTTGATGACGACACCATAAACACCCTGTTCATTGTCGAAAACAACGGACAGGAGATACTGATTCCCGCACAGGAAGAGTTCATTACCGGCATTGACCATGAGGGCAAAGAGATAATGTTCGACCTTCCCGAAGGACTTGTCACACTATAAAACCTTTCACATGAGCAACAACGGCCACCCGAAAAAAAGCAAACTGCTTAACAAATACCGCTTGACGATACATAACGAGAACAAGCGGCAGAGGAACATCCGCCGTTTTTACATATCGCCGCTATCGGTACTTATATCACTTTTCATATTATTCCTGCTTGTCGTTGCGGTACTTTACCTGATTGTAGTCTTCACCCCGGTCGGCAATCTGTTGCCAGGGTACAGCAGAAGAACGAAAGAAGAGCTTATAAGCAGCTACCTGAAGATAGACTCCATCTCCCGTGAAGTTGAAAAGCAGGAGAGATACCTGTCAAACATAAAGGCAATTATGAACGGCGAGATAACTCTCGACTCTCTCAAAAGCATACCCGAGCCTGTCACGAACGACAGCATATCAATAGAGACGACTGAACTTGAGCAGGCCTTTGCCGACGAATGGGAGGAGAGAGAGAGATACAACCTGACATCGCAAGCGACAAACGTGAACGAGGTGCAGGCCCTGAAGCTGTTCCGTCCTGCGCAAGGAGAGGTAATAGAGGGGTTTGATGTGACGTCGGGGCACTACGGCGTAGACATTGCCGAGGTACCGGGAGAGAGCATTTGCGCCATCCATGACGGGACAGTAGTGATGAGCGACTTTACCGCTACCGACGGCTACACGATTGTAATACAGCATAAGGAGAACCTTATTTCAATCTACCGCAACTGCTACAGACTGATGAAGAATGTAGGAGATAAAGTCATGAAGGGCGAGGCGATAGGCACATTCAGCAACCGTAAAGACGACAAGAGGGATGCAAAGAAGAAATTCCTCCACCTTGAGCTGTGGCACAGAGGAAAGCCGCTTGACCCTAACACGTACATAGCATTATAAAACAATATGGAGAGCGCAAAGAAGAGACAGATTGCCATTTTAGGCTCTACCGGGTCTATTGGCACGCAGACCCTGCAGGTGGTTGAGGAACACCCCGAGTGTTTCGAGGTTTATGCCATAACAGCCAACAAGCGTGTCGATGAACTTATTGCACAGGCAAGAAAGTTCCTGCCCGAAGCGGCAGTAATTGCTGACGAAACGAAATACGCGCAGCTTAAGGAGGCTCTGAGCGACCTTCCCATTAAGGTTTATGCAGGATATGAGGCTGTATGTCAGATTGTCGAGGCAAAGCCTATTGATATTGTGGTTACGGCCATGGTAGGTTTTTCGGGGCTCCGTCCTACAATAAATGCCATAAAGGCAGGCAAGGCTATCGCTCTCGCGAACAAGGAGACTATGGTTGTGGCGGGCGAACTTATAAACACCCTTGCAATGGAGTACAAAACCCCGATTCTCCCTGTCGATTCGGAACATTCGGCAATATTCCAGTGCTTGGCAGGAGAGATGCAGAACAGAGTGGAAAAACTTATTCTGACAGCGTCGGGAGGTCCGTTCCGGACCTTTACAAAAGAACAGCTCGAACATGTGACAAAGGAGCAGGCGTTAAAGCACCCTAACTGGAGCATGGGAGCGAAAATCACGATTGATTCGGCTACCATGATGAACAAAGGCTTTGAGGTAATGGAGGCCAAATGGCTTTTCGGCGTAGGAGCCGAGGATATCGAGGTTGTCGTTCACCCGCAGTCGGTAATACACTCGATGGTGCAATTCGAGGACGGAGCCATCAAGGCTCAACTGGGAACGCCTGACATGCGTTTGCCGATAATGTATGCGCTGACCTACCCCGCCCGACTCTCTTCGTCATTCAGCAGAATAGACTGGAGTACGCTCAAAGAGCTGACATTCGAAAAGCCCGACCTTGAGCTGTTCCCCAACCTCAGGCTCGCATATGAGGCTCTTGCCAAAGGCGGAAACATTCCATGCGTCGTGAATGCCGCGAACGAAGTTTGCGTGGCAGCTTTCCTGAACGACCGGATAAAGTTTACCGACATGCCTCGTCTCATCGAAAAAGCTATGGACAATGCCGCATATTTGCTGAAGCCCTCATTGGAGGATTATCTTGAAACGGACAAGGATATTCGCCGAATGGTAGAGAACTGGATTAATTAAACTCTGAAATAGATATTTAAGACATGGAAATTTTTTTGGTACGCGCATTGCAGCTCATTCTGGCATTGAGCCTATTGGTGCTGATACATGAGTTCGGACATTTTCTTTTCGCAAGAATTTTCAAAGTAAAAGTAGAGAAATTCTACCTCTTTTTCGATTGGAAATTCTCCCTCTTTAAATGGAAACCCAAGAACAGCGACACGGAATACGGTATTGGCTGGATTCCGCTCGGCGGATACTGCAAAATAGCAGGCATGATTGACGAGTCTATGGATACAGAACAGATGAAAAAACCGGCAGAGCCGTGGGAATACCGCTCAAAACCAGCATGGCAGCGACTGTTCATAATCATAGGCGGTGTAATGTTCAATCTTATTCTCGCCATTTTCATCTATGCTATGGTACTGTTCACATGGGGCGACTCGCACACAGACATGCGCTCGATGAAAAACGGTTTCTCATTCAGCCCTGCAGCTCAGGAAATCGGTTTTCGCAACGGAGATATCATCACAAAGATGGACGGCGAAGAAGTTTATAAGCTCTATCACGACAAGGTGCGCAGCACCAATATCTTCCGAGAGATATGCAATGCCGGCGAGGTGACGGTATTACGTGACGGCAAAGAGGCTGTAATTGCAATACCTGACAGCTTGGGATTGCTCAACATGAACAGAACAGGCCTGTTCCTGCAGGAGAGAATATTGCCGGTCATTGACAGCGTAGACGTTAATGGCGCTGGAGCTGTTGCCGGCATTATTAAAGGTGACAGAATAACAGCTATCGACGGAAAAGCCATTGATTCCTGGGGCGACCTGAAGAGAACAATTGCCGGACTCATGGAAAATGGAAAGCAGAACTTCACGATAGAGGTCATACGTGACAGCGTCATGCAGCTTTCGGCAAAAGTGGACAGCACATACATGCTCGGCATAATGCCTGTAATGAACAACTATCCTGTCGTGTACAACGACTACGGGTTCTTTGAGTCATTCCCTGCCGGAATTTCGTTCGGAATAGATGTTTTGAGAGGATACGTGAGCGATTTCCAGTATGTATTTACGTCGGACGGAGCTAAGTCGGTAGGCATGTTCGCTTCAATCGGCAGCCTTTTCCCAGCCTCGTGGGACTGGCACGAGTTCTGGCTCATGACGGCTTTTCTCTCTATCATTCTGGCATTCATGAACATTCTGCCAATCCCGGCTCTTGACGGCGGACATGCGCTGTTCCTTCTTGTCGAGATGATAACAGGCAAACAGCCAAGCGACAAGTTCCTTGAACGCGCGCAGATGATAGGCATGCTTATAATTCTTGGTCTCTTTGTATTGGCAACATACAACGACCTCATGAGATTTGTTTTTTAAGCTTTTATGATTAAACGGACACTATTTCTTGGTTTTGCCGTTCTCATGCTATCGTGCAGCACACAAAAGGGAGGCGGCTCTGCGATATTAAGCGACAGCGTTGTTACAGACGACAAACAGAATATCGCCATTGCAGGCAATAAAAAGGCGACAAGCAGAGACAAAAGTTTTTGGGGTAACTTGTTAAGTGATGTCTGTGAGAACAGTTCTAAAGAAAATGTCTGTATATCGCCACTGAGCGCACAGCTTGCGATGGCAATGGTTGTTAATGGCGCCGAGGGAGAGACCGAAAAGGAGATATGCAATACAATGCAAATAGGTGACGATGCCAACAGCAATAGCAAAAAAATGTTGTCTGTCCCGGCCGGCCAAAGCAGCAGGTTCGAGATTGCAAATTCCATCTGGATAAACGAAAAACTTGATGTAAAGGAAGAGTTCATAGCCGCAAACAAAGAGTATTTCGATGCCTTAGTAGAGAGAACGAAGTTCGACAGCAATGCTGTAAGCCGCATAAACGAATGGTGCAAGGAGAAGACCAACGGCAGAATCCCTTCCATAATAGAACAGGTACGGCCGGATGATATGATGTATCTTCTTAACGCCATATATTTCAAGGCCGGATGGCGCCTACCTTTCTCCGAAGAAAACACCTCAAAACAGAAGTTCACTACAGAGAATGGCAAAGAGGTTGAGGTTGAGATGATGATGCAACGCAATGCGGCTGCATACTACAGCGACAATGTTCTTTCCATGGCAGCAAAGGACTATAACGGCGGATACAAGATGTTGCTTGTTCTGCCAAACGAAGGCGTAACCTGCGGCGAAGCCGCCAAATATCTCGCACGGAATTTCGACACATGCATGGGAAAGATGAAGAGATGCGACCTTCAGCTTTCACTCCCGAAGTTCACGACGGAGTTCTGCACAAGCCTTAAAACCGGCCTCGCCAATCTCGGCATAAACAGGGCATTCTCCAAGAAGGCTCAGTTCGGAGGAATATCCGACACTCCGTTGTTCATTAGCGATATCATGCAGAAGACATTCATCGCTGTTAATGAAAAGGGAACTGAGGCTACAGCAGTAACTTCGGTAACGGTCGGGCTTTTATCGGCAAGAAGACCGGACAACGTCGAGATAATAACATTAGACCGCCCGTTTATCTACGCAATTGTCAAAAACGGCAATGAGGTGATGTTCGTCGGCAAGGTTGGTAATCCAAGTAAAGAAAACTAATTAATATCAAAGAAATGAAACGTTTATTATGGACATTGGCGTTGCTGCTTATGGTGGCGACAGGCTTCGGCAAAGGACCTAAGTACATATTCTTTTTTATCGGTGACGGTATGGGCCCGTCACATGTGTTGGGCACAGAACTCTTCTGGGGAGAGACAAAAGAGAATGTTATCGGCCGCCCTCACAAATTATGCTTTACAGAATTCCCTCAGTCGGCTTTTGTGACGACATATTCGGCAAGCAACGGAGTGACGGACTCTGCCGCATCAGGAACAGCCTTGTCTACAGGCAACAAGACAAACAACGGCCGTCTTGGCGTTGATACCGACGGCAAGGAGGTGAACAGCGTCGCTCTTGCGGCAAAGGAAAACGGGTATGCAGTAGGCGTTGCCACTACCGTATGCATAAACCACGCAACGCCGGGGGCTTTCTATGCGCATAACATAAGCCGCAACAACTACAACGACATAGCTCAATGGATGCTCGTTGCCGACTACGATTTCTATGCAGGAGGCGATGCCAAATGCAGCGATGAGCAGCGCGAGACGCTTTATGACAAGGCACGCAATAACGGTTATGCGATTGCGCGGGGCTATGACGACTACAAGGAAAAGGCCGGCAAAGCCGAGAAAATGATGCTTTATCAAGAAGACGTTTCAGAGGGGTTGCCATACACCATTGACCGTGACGAAGATGACCTCACACTCGCAGAGATAACGGAAGCCGGCATTGACTTCCTTTATAATAAGGATAAAGACGGGTTCTTCTTTATGGTCGAGGGCGGAAAGATCGACTATGCGTCACACAGTAACGATGCAGCCACAATGCTTTGGGAAGTCGTCGATTTCAACGCAGCAGTAGAGGTTGCGCTCGATTTCTACAAGAAGCATAAGGATGAGACACTTATAATTGTTACAGCCGACCATGAAACCGGAGGCTTCGTGCTTGGCTACAACAGCGGCTACACTCTTAACCTCAAGGCTCTCCGGAAACAGAAAGTCAGCGTCGATGCTCTTGCAGCCAAACTGCAGGAAGCCAATAGCTGGAACGAAGTCGAAAGCATAGTAAAGGAGAACGTAGGTGTGAAATTGCGCAACAAGCCTGCTACGGAACAGAAAGTGGACATGAACTACAGACTCGCAAGCCGAATAGCGGCCGAGGCTGTTTATGACCTCAACCGTGAAGCGGCAATATCATGGGCAAGCGGCAACCATTCGGGAACATTCGTTCCACTCTTTGCCATAGGCAATGGAGCCGAAGAGTTTCACGGAGTAATTGACAACACCGATATACCAAAGAGAATAAAACGTATTGCCGGACTAAAAAAATAATAAACAAAAAAGCGGTTCACTTCATTTCTTTGAACCGCTTTTTTGTTTATTGATACCTAATTCTCTGTCCCGGCTTTATTATAGAACGTGGACCAAGTTTGTTAAGCTTGAATATTATACCTTGCGAAACGCCGTACTTCTTAGCAATTCTGCCTATCGTATCTCCCGACCTGACCTTATGATATTTAGCCTCAGGACCGGCAATCTTCACCTTGCCGTTTTCGATATATCGTGTCCCGGGCTTGCGATAGACATAAAAATCGCCTGTCACGTTCTGTTTCTTGAAGTCGAACATCAAAGCGGGGTCAATAGCCTTGCCCAGCAGCAATGTCTCAAAATGAAGATGCGGCCCGGAACTGCGTCCGGTATTGCCTCCTAAACCAATAGGATCGCCGGCTTTCACATTCTGGTTTGCAGAGACAAGTTTCTTCGATAGATGCGCATACAAAGTTTCGATGCCGTTGCCATGCCTCACGACCACGTAATGTCCATAGCCACGACGCTGGTATGCAGTAATACGCACCTTGCCGTCGAAAGCGGCATATATTGTGTCGCCTCGGTTTACCTTAATGTCAAGCCCTTGATGCTCACGCCTGCGACGAGGGCGATAGCCGAATATGTCGGTTATCTTAGTGTTAGAAGTAGGCATTACGAAGCCACGTAAGTCTATCTTGAAGGAGTCGGGAAGAGTAGCAGTGAAATGGACTGTCGTGTTCTTCCATTCAGGATACATATGCGCAGCCGGAATGACATTCTCCTCATTCAGCAACATATCACGCAAGGCGGTCGCCTCTACAACCTCTATTTGACGCTGCAAAGAGACCTCTTCGGCAAGCATGGCCTGCGCTTCAACGCCGACAGGCATCAGCACAGCCAAGAACAGCAACAATATATTAATGAAAGACCTTGTCACTTAAATATTATTTGAATTTCTGACTCTCCTCGCCGCCGTATTCAAAGCATGTAACAGCCGACTCATATTCAAACAGTTCCTCGGGGTTGAAAAAGCGGTTTATCTCTATCAGCGCATTCTCCACAGAGTCTGACGCATGCACCACATTCTGCTCGCCGCTCATTGAGAAGTCGCCGCGAATTGTACCCGGCAAAGCCTTGCGCGAGTTTGTCGCCCCTACCATAAGACGTACAGTCTCAACAGCCTCAGCGCCCTCGATGCAGCATGCGATTATCGGAGCAGCTTGCATTGAAGCTTTCAGATAAGGGAAGAAGGGACGCTCCTTAAGGTGCGCATAGTGTTCGTTTACTATTTCATCGGTCATAAACATCATCTTGATGCCTGCGAAACGCAAACCTTTACGTTCGAAACGTGTAATGATGTCACCTGTCAAACCACGCTGAATAGCATTAGGCTTAATGAGAATAAGAGTTCTTTCCATAGTTATAATAGGTTAGTTATTGATGTAACGTTCTCTCAGTCCGTTGCAAAGATAGAAAAAAAGCTATGATTCCGAAAATTAAACGGTTATCTTTGAATAACGACTGACGCTTGCCTCATCAGGATATCGCTCCCCAATTCCAGTTCTTCATGTTCTTTATAGTACGCAGACGCTCCCATACCACTCTGTATAAAGGGCTATCTTGCTTAGGGTCAGCGTCAAGCACACCGTTCGCGACCTCACGTACATATTGCAGGAGCTGCTCGTCACGTGCGAGATTAGCGATCTTAAGGTCAAAAGCTATGCCGCTCTGCTGAGTGCCCTCCATATCGCCGGGACCGCGCAGTTTAAGGTCGGCCTCGGCAATCTCAAAGCCGTCGTTGCTGGCTGTCATTATCTCCATACGTTTGCGGGTATCTTCGGACAATTTGTAGTCTGTCACAAGTACGCAATAAGATTGTGACGCGCCGCGCCCCACACGGCCTCTGAGCTGGTGCAGCTGCGAAAGGCCGAAACGCTCGGCATTCTCTATCACCATCACCGATGCATTAGGGACATCAACACCCACCTCAATTACAGTTGTAGAGACAAGTATCTGAGTCTCGCCCGAAGCGAAGCGGCGCATCTCTTCTTCTTTCTCCTTTGGCTTCATCTTGCCATGCAGCTTGCTAAGCTTGTAATCGACAAACACGTTGCACAGCTGTTTATATCCGTCTTCAAGATTTTTAAGATCGAGTTTCTCGCTCTCCTTTATAAGCGGATATACTATATATGCCTGTCTGCCATCGTTTATCTGTCCTCGAATGAAAGAGTAAAGACTGTCGATACGGTTACGGAATATGTGGTTTGTCGTGATTGGCTTGCGTCCGGGAGGCAACTCGTCAATAACCGATACGTCAAGGTCGCCATAGAGAGTCATTGCAAGCGTACGGGGAATTGGAGATGCGGTCATTACAAGCACATGCGGCGGGACACTGTTCTTCGCCCACATCTTGGCACGCTGTACGACGCCGAAGCGGTGCTGCTCGTCAATAACCACGATGCCCAGATTACGGAACACGACATTGTCTTCAAGGACTGCATGCGTTCCGACAAGAATATCGACATTGCCGTTCTCAAGCCCTTCAAAAATCACAGTTCTATCCTTTTGCTTAGTGCTGCCGGTGAGCAACTCTACTTTTACAGGAAGAGAGCCGAGCATTCGACGCAAGGTAGCGCAATGCTGTTCGGCAAGAATTTCCGTCGGTACAAGCAAGCATGCCTGATAACCGTTATCCTTTGCAAGCAACATGGACAGAAGGGCTACAAGCGTCTTTCCGCTGCCCACATCACCCTGCAGAAGACGATTCATCTGTCTGTTGCCGTTCACATCGGCCCGTATCTCACGCACTACACGTTTCTGTGCCGATGTAAGTTCAAAGGGAAGATTTTCTTTATAGAAACGGTTGAACATCTCTCCGACCTTGCCGAAGCGATGCCCTACGTACCTCTTTTGCCTGTCACGGGAGTAGCTTAGAATATTCAGCTGTATAAAGAACAACTCCTCGAACTTGAGCCTGTATTGCGCTGCCTGCAGTTCCTTAAGATTTTTCGGGAAATGAATAACATGCAGAGCCTCATTCAAGGAGATAAGTCCATGCTTGGCTACAATGTCGGGCGAAAGCGTCTCCGGTATATCGCCTGTCAGCAGACTAAAGAGGTTCTGCACGAGCTTTGCCATTGCATTTGAGTTCAGGCCGCTGCGTTTCATCTTATCCGTAGTATTATAATAGGGCTGAAGCCCCATGCTGTCAAGTTGCAACGAAGAGGCATCGTCTACGTCGGGATGAGCGATATTTACCCTTCCGTTGAAAATCGACGGCTTGCCGAATACCACATAACGGACATTCGTCTTGAGGCGGTTCTTCACGAATTTAATACCCCTGAACCACACTAAGTCCACAAAGGCCGTTCCGTCAGTAAAATGTGCCACAAGACGCCTTGACGCACCTTCTCCGAGCTCTTCGAACGAGCGGATTTCACCCACAAGCTGGACATGCTGCAGCTGCCCGCCAAGTTCCGAGACACGGTAGACTTTGCTACGGTCAATATATTTATAAGGGAAATAGTACAACAAGTCGTTCAAGGAGTGTATCGCAAGCTCCTTGTTCAGCAGCGCGGCACGCTGTTCGCCCACGCCCGGCAGAAACTTTATATTTCTTGTTGCGGTATCCAGCATTCCATTAATGTCTTGGCGATGACAAGGTCAAAAGGCGTTGTCAGCTTGATATTCTCCCTGTTGCCTTCAACTCCCGCCACTTGCTCGCCAAGAGCCTCCACAACCGACGCGTCGTCGGTAAAGCTCTCGATAAAACGCTGTTCGTAGGCACGGCGCAACAATGACAGCTTAAAGACCTGGGGTGTCTGCACAAGACGATAGCGGTCACGCGGCACTACCTCAGTAACTCCGTTCACGCCTACAATATGACGCATGCTGTCATGTACCTCAATCATAGGAATTGCGGCTCCGTGTATCCAAGCCTCACGGAAGCAGTCATCAAGCACCCTTGACGAAACGAATGGACGTACGCCGTCGTGTACTCCTACGAGAGCCTCCTCAATGTCATCAACCATTGAGAGTCCGTTCTGCACCGAATGAAAACGTGTAGCGCCGCCTTGCGCTAAAAGCAAAGGCACCGCAAAAGAGTGCTTCCTACACAACTCCTTCCACCACTCGATATGCTCAGCCGGAAGCACAAGCACGAGCTGCATCGTAGAGTCTATGGCATGAAGACGCTCCAAAGTCACCATAATTACCGGTTTATCTCCAAGCAATCGGAACTGCTTAGGAGTATCGCCACCCATACGGGTACCCTTGCCGCCGGCTACAACTATAAGATATTTTTTCATAGATGAATGCTTCTCACTTGTTGAACTGCATCTGCGAACGCAATGTAGCGACGGCATCGCCGCCGCATAGATACTCGACAACAGCGAAGCCGAAGTCGAAAGAGACGCCCGGACCGCAACCTGTAATAATATTGCCGTCCCTCTCTACCGCAGCGGCAGTATAGCAAGCATCGAAGAGGTCGCTCTCGCAACCCGGATAGCATGTAGCTTTACGTCCTTTCAACAGTCCTGTCCTGCCAAGCACCATAGGAGCCGCGCATATTGCGGCAATAAGCGTACCCTTCTCGTTTTCGGAAACGAGCAAAGAACGCACCCCTCCATGAGCGGAGAGGTTATCCGTGCCTACACTGCCGCCGGGAAGTATATATGCCGCAGCGCCATCAAGAGAGAGATCTTCGAACAGTTTGTCGGCCAACACTGTTACATCCTGAGCCGACACAACCTCCTTACGCTTCATTATTGAAACAGTAACTACATCAAGGCCTGCACGGCGCATTACATCTACGGGGGCTAACGCCTCAACGGTCTCAAAGCCGTCAGCGAGGAAAAGATATACTTTTTTCATAATTATTTCAGTTTAAAGAAGTAAGTGATTGTACCCTCTTGATTGTTCACGCCTGCTATAGTGTTAAAGCGCGCGGCCTTCGCCGCTTTAATCGCGGCATTACGCAACGCAGGGCTTGATGTATTGGTACGATGGTGTATCGAAGCAGATATCACGCGACCCTCCGGGCTTACTATGATAGTTACCACGACACGGCCCTCCTCCTGCACGTTGTATGCGGGAAGCGGCAACTTTCCATTACCTGTAAGCGAGCGACCGTCAAGGTCGAAACGGCCTATTCCCGCCCCCTCTTTTTCACCTGTGTCCTGCTGACCGTCAGGCGCTCCCTGTACTCCTTTGTCGGCTGTCGTATCGCCCTTGCTGCCCATTGAGCTGCCCTTGCCGAAGGCATTTGCCATAAGACTGGACGCCTTCTCCATTGTCTCCTTCTCCTTACGCTTACGCTCCTCTTCGAGACGTTTACGTTCTTCTTCGATTTTCGCAAGACGTTCAGCCTCTTTTTCTGCCGCCAGCTTAACGGAGTCGATAACGATGCTCGGCTCGTCGTTTTGCGTTATCATAGGCCTTTCGGGAGCAGGCTTCTGAACTACAGGCTGAGGTTGAGGCTGAGGCGGTTGAGGTTGAGGCAAGACTTCGACCTCGGTCATGGCATACTCATCACCCATAACGACAGAAAGCCCAGCCTCCGGCTCCAACGGCGGCCTGTCCATTACGATGAAAAGCAACAGCAACAGCAGCAGCGCGTGAAACAGCGCTGTTCCGGCAATGCCCGTCATTTGTTCTTTAGATAATTTCTTCATCACTTTCTGTCGGGACGGCGTGTCGCTAATACCATTTTGAACTCATTCTCGTTTGCGATGTTAAGCACCTTGACAATCTCGCGATAAGGTATCGACTCGTCGGCATAAAGCGCTACATACATTTCGGAATCCTTCTCTCTGCAGTCGAGCAGGAACGATGTTATCTCCTCTTCGGCAACAGGCATTTCGTCGTCGCGGCCCCATGCTGCATAATAGTTCAGGTCCTTGTCTATGATGATGCGTGCCATAGGCTTGGCATGCGTCTGCTCCTTGCCCTGCGGCAACAGCACCTTGATGGCATTCGGGGTAACCATTGTCGAGGTTATCATAAAGAATATAAGCAACAGAAATATGATGTCGGTCATCGACGACATTGAGAATGCGTCTATTGCCTTTGTCTTTCTCTTAATCATAATCGGTAAGCTTGGACGGTTATACGTTTTCTGCTTTAGCGGCAGGCTCCGACACAGTCTCTTTCCTGTTCTTGTTTTCAGTGATAATCTCAATGAATGAAATCATGTCAGCCTCCATGAGATTCTGTATCTTATCGACAAGAATAACAAGATAGTTGTAAGCGAAAATAGCGATAATACCTACGATAAGACCGCCTACTGTAGTAACCATAGCCTCATATATACCGCTTGAGAGAAGAGATACATCGATATTATTGCCGGCGTTAGACATCTGCCAGAATGCCTGCACCATACCTGTTACCGTTCCGAGGAAACCGAGCATAGGCGCGACTGCCGCTATGGTAGAAAGAATAGGCAAGCCTTTTTCGAGCTTGGCAAGTTCAAGACCGGCATTGTTCTCAAGCGCCTGACGCACTGAAGCCGTATCGAGATCGCAGTCCTTCACACCTTTCGCGAGTATGCGTGACATTGGAGTATTCACCTTCTCGCAATAGTTAATGGCCGACTTTGTATCACCGTCCATTATGTTGTCGTTGATGCGGTCAAGAAGATACGGATTTCTTTTCATGGCTTTTCGAAGAACGGCAAAACGCTCAAAGAAAATGTATATGCCTAAGATTGAGAGGACGGCAAGAACAATCATTATCCAACCGCCTTTAACAGCCAGTTCAAGAACGTTTATGCCTTCCTGAACCGGGCCGGCAACCTCTACCTGTGAGATAATCTCTGTCGCTGCGGCTTCCGCAGCTGTTGATGTCAAAAAAATCATAGTTATTCTGTTTTATTTATTTTGTCAGACATTGTTGATAAGCGGCGATTGTCGCTTCGAGACCCATATAAAGAGCGTCGCATATGAGAGCGTGACCTATCGAAACTTCGTCTACCCAGGGAATCGTGTCGATAAAATACTTCAGATTCTCCAGACTAAGGTCGTGGCCTGCATTGAGTCCTATACCCAACTGCTTTACGCATTTCGCCGTTTCAAGAAACGGAGCTATCGCCTCCTCTTTACAACAAGCATATCCATGAGCATATGGGCCTGTATAAAGCTCCACCCTGTCAGCGCCGGCCTTAGCCGCATATTCAGCCATGCGTGTATCGGCATTGATGAATATCGAACTTCTTATGCCAGCATCACGCAGGTCGCTCATAATGTCACGAAGGAACTCCTGATTAGCGACCGTGTCCCAACCGCAATCCGATGTCAGCTGCGCCGGAGCGTCCGGAACGAGCGTCACTTGAGCCGGACGCACACGCAGCACAAGATCAAGAAACTCTTTCGACGGATAGCCCTCTACATTGAATTCCGTATGCAATATCGCTCTGAGGGCTGTAACGTCGGTACGGCGTATATGCCGTTCGTCGGGGCGGGGATGCACGGTAATGCCGTCGGCACCGAAAGCCTCGCAATCGGCTGCGACCTTAAGAATGTCGGGATTGTTGCCGCCGCGCGCATTCCTTATCGTAGCTACCTTGTTTATGTTTACACTTAACTTCGTTTTCATAAATGTGACTACCTTGTGTATTAGATAACCGCTATTATCGGTAGTTTATATTATATTTTTTGCAAATTTAGTATAAATAAAAAATTTTATAATATAATTTGTCTTAAATTTGCAAGCAGCAGGCCATACAAACTGCTTATTACAGACTTTATTAAGGTTACAAAGAGATAAATTATGAAATTTGCGATATTCGGCAACAAGCACCAGACAAAGAAATCAAAAAGCATAGAGCAACTATTTGAAGCAATAGCCGGGTTCAATGACACCTTTGCCATTGACAAACCTTTCTATGAGTTTTTGCGTTCAGAGGGCTTTGCCGTACCACAACCCGACGGGATAATCACCGACGACAACTTCCAAGCCGACGTGGCCGTCAGTTTCGGCGGTGACGGCACATTGCTGCGTACAGCCAACCGCATAGGCAAGAAACCTATACCCATTTTGGGAATAAATGCAGGAAGACTAGGCTTTCTCACCACCACATCGAACGATAACATAAAGCAGGTGCTTGAAAGAATACATCAAGGCGAATACGAGCTGGAACATCGCAGCCTTATCGTTGCCGTAACCGAAGGCGGAAAACTCAGGAACTACCCCTTTGCCTTGAACGAGATTGCCATAATGAAACACGACTCTTCGTCTATGATGTCCATTGAGGCCACTTTGAACGGGAAAGACAAGATAACATACCAGGCCGACGGACTTATTGTGGCGACGCCCTCGGGCTCAACAGGCTACTCGCTTAGCGTAGGAGGCCCGATAATTGCCCCTGACGCTAACGTACTTGTACTCACTCCCATCGCACCGCACAGCCTTAGCGCACGCCCCATCGTGTTAGATGACAATACCGAAATCGGCATCAAAGCGTGCAGCCGCAGCCACCAGTTCCTGATAGCCATTGACGGACGTAACGAGAGCTGCGACGAGGAGATGAAAATAAAAGTACGCAAGGCGTCGTACAAACAGATTATCATTCGCCGAAAAGAACACTCGTTCATTCAGAACTTGCAGGAAAAACTCATGTGGGGGGCTGACATAAGAGAATAAGGCTGAATTTTCAGCCTTATTTCTTTATCTGGTCTGAGGGGTAAAACTCTTCGAACTTCCGCCAGAGGGTGTGCCTCCCGTCAAGAACGCCCCGTTGAAACAGCTGCTTTCATAACCGCTGACAGATGTCACGCCGTACATGAGAGTATGTGACGACGAAACCTTGAAGGCCGACGAAGAGAGCAGAACCGTCGCGTTGTTCACGCTGTTGGGACATTTATAAGAGAACAGTACATTGCCCGAACCGTCTTTCACGGTAAGATACTTGCCTTGCGTAACGGTTACCGACGAAAGCGAAGAATATGGTTGCGACGCCGATGTAGGCGTGCTTGTAGCTCCGCCTGTACCGAGGAGGATTCCGCCATTGATAACGAACTGATTCTGGTCACAGTCGAAACCCTCTTCGGGCGAATTAGCTCCCGACGATAAGGCCACGCCGCCGTTCATGGTTATTGTCCCGTTGGAGTCTATGCCGTCGTTATTGGAAGCATGGCTGTATATGTATCCTCCGTTTATGACTAAAGAGGACGCCGCATTGATGCCGTCATCGTATGTATTGCTCTCTATTACCCCTCCGTTTATTGTCATAACAGCCTTGCTTTCTATACCCTCGCCGCCGTCATTGGCCGTTTCGGCATATATATTTCCGCTGTTTATCACGACATCGGCTGCGCCTTTTATTGCTTTCGGGGCAGCATTGAAGCCCTCTTGCATGCCGCCCCAGCCGCCGCCCATGCTGCCGGAGCCTGTGCCAAGAGAGGCGCCCTGCGTAATAGCCCTGATTGACAAGTTATCGTCCGCATCGCCGGTCTTTCCTATCGTCAGCAGACCCGAAGCCACAATAGCCTTGCTGCCGTCACCTTTCGCCGTGCAATTCAAAGTACCCGAAAGAATATTGACCGCAACGTCGCCTTTCAAGCATTTGGTCGAGTAGTAGTCTGTACCGGCCGAGGCTGCATAAGATGAGCCTGCACCGGAAATAACAATATCTACCGTACCGCCATCCATAGTCAATACCCCGTCGGCCGAAATGCCCATGCCTCCCTGTCCTGTCGCTGTAATATCAATATCGCCGCCATTGACAGTAAGGGCGCCGCCACACTTTATTGCCGTGCAATATGACGGGTCATATGCGACCACCTTAGCCGTACCCGATGTCTCTATGACAAGAGTACCACCGTTTATAACGGCATCAGTATCGACCTTAATGCCTTTTGATTCTGTTCCGCTGACGAATATGTGATGCGTGCCGCCCTGAATGAGCAGATTGCCGTCACATTTTATTCCTGCAGCCTTATACGAAGCCTCTGTTGCCGAGCCCGAAGATACAGAACCGCCCTCGTAATTTGCTGTCACGTCGCTCAAAGAGTATGTCCGCACCGAACCGGAAGTTGTATACGACGAGGATATCTGATAATATTTGTCCGAAGAGAGCCCATTAAATGAAGAACTTTTTATTGTATATGTTCCTCTGAAACTTGAATAGTCATCGCTCTTGAAATAGTAACTGTCCGTAACCTCGCCGCCGAAATCGTAATAATAGAAAGCCGTTCCATTGACAGTAACACTGCTTGTCAGCGTCGCTACAAGAGTATTGCCACTGTCATAGAGATATAAATTCTTCCAAATCGATGAGGTGCCGCCAGGGCGGTTGCTTGTCGAAGAGGCCGGAACGCTTACATAAAGCACATAGCTCTTCTCCTCCTCGACATCGGCACTACCGTTGTCCGCCAAAGAGGGGTCATAGAGACCGCTGTTTCCGCTGCATGATATCACGGAGACGCCGCCCGTGATATTCACGTCGGCATCGGCCGACATGCCTCGGCCCGCTATACCTGTAGCCTTGAGTGTAATATTACCGCCGCTGATATTTATTACCGAGTCACACTTAAGGCAAGTAGCGTATGAAGGGTCGCCATCGACAAGAATCGTATTTCCTGTCGCCTCGACAGTAACCGTTCCCGATTCGATATTTACGCATCCTGTGCTTTTTACGCCTTTTGACGCATCGCCAGGAACGGTTATCATGACGTCAGCTCCGTCAAAGAAGATATCAAGGCCTGCTTTTATGCCTTTCACATCATCGCCTGTCGCATTTATATTAACTGTTCCGCCCAAAAGTTTCACGACACCGTCGCAGTCTATTCCGTCACCCATGGCGTTAAGATGAAGAGAGCCGCCGTTCACTATTACCGAGTCGTTTGAATGTATTGCGTCGCTCGCGGCATTCTCGACGGTTATTTCACCGCCACGCACTTCGATATAGTCGTCGCTGCATATAGCGTGCTTGCAGTTTCCTTTCAAAGAGAGAGAGCCGCCGCCTTCGAATATTATCTGTCCTTCGCTGAAGAATATACCCTTTTCGTCTTCGCTGCCCGCCGCTTGATAAACCGCGGCGTCGGCAAGAACGTTACGTGTGGCGTCGGCAAGAAAGACACGACCCCTCTTCTTGCACTGGCTATTGATGGCCGCGCCTGTTCCGTTCGTCAGATTTACTCCGTTCAGATATAAATTATACTTCTTAAGGCCGTACATTTTGAAACAGCCGTTATCGCTGCTGCCTTGCAGAATATAATCGACCTCACGTGCCGTTGATGACCTTACGGTTACTTTCGCGCCGTCTATCGACACGGCGATACTGTCAAATGCGAACGGATTCTCTACAATAGCACGGTTTCCAAGATATGTAACAGAGACGCCTGACGGCAATGTTCCGAATTTTATACTGTCGAGCGACGACATCTGTATTGTTTCGCAACGGTTTTCAAAAGCTACAGAAACAATATCCTGTAACTCGTCGAAGAGAAGACTGTCTATCCGCTGCTGAGCAATACACTTCACCTCGCCGCTGTTCATGTAGAACTTAATATCCTTTTCGGCACATAAATTGAACACCGATAGAAAGAGTACAGAAAGAATGAATAGCCTTTTCATCGGTGAATAATTTTGTATATGTTACCGTTTATATTAACAATAAACACGCCAGCCGTGAAACCGGACAGGTCAATCGTCTCTTCGCCGCAGCAAGAGGCGCTATGCAGCAGTTTTCCATCGACAGAATAAAGCAACAAGGCTTGACGGGATGCCGTTCTTACAACAAGTTTGCTGCCTGCGATATTCAACAAGGGAGTAGCGGAGAGAGTGCCCAGATAGGTTGTATTGCCGCCCGACTCTCCAGAAAGAGTAACGCAAAGCACCTTGTCCGTATCCCAGCTAAGAGAAGTGCCGTCATGAAAATTAAGCAGCATTACACCGTCATTTAACTTTACGCAACGGAGTTCGCTTAAAGAGCGGCCGTAGACGCCGTCGTCTGTCTTTATCGCTATTTTTTTATCGGCCGCAGCATGAAGCGTACCCCAAATTAACGTGAACGGCAGCAACGACATAAATAATCTTTTACCCATTTTACCGTCTATTTTTTCCGCAAAATTATGAAGATTCTCCCCTGTATTTGTTAATAAATATTAAATCAAATGTAAAACTTTGCGTATCAGCAATTTTAAACGGCAAAAAAGAAAATTATTCAGGTAAACATATTTTATATAATAAAAGAGAAATACGGATATAATATTTCAAGCAGGGATGGTATAATTCATCATACCCATCCCTGCTTGAAATATATCATAATCAACAAGTTACACCCACCCTTTACGTACTACCCAACGATAAACGACAGGAATTATGTAAACATTCAGCAAAGTAGACGACAGCAGACCTCCAAGCACTACAACAGCCATCGGACTTTGTATCTCATTACCCGACGCAGAGCCGTTTATAATCATAGGCACCAATGCCAGAGCCGAAGTGAACGCAGTCATGAGTATCGGAGTCAAACGGTCTACCGAGCCGGCTTCAACAGCCGCATCAAGTTCCATTCCGCCTGCACGCAGGCTCTGATAACGTGACACGAGCAATATTCCGTTACGTGTAGCGATTCCGAAGAGCGTTATAAGTCCTATGATTGCGGGAATACTCATTACCGCCGACGTGAAGTATGTGGCAAGTATTCCGCCAATCAACGCCAAAGGCAAATTAAGCAACACCACAAGCGAAAGCGAAGCGCTCTTGAACTCGCTGTAAAGAAGCACGAACACCACCAGGACAGCAATAGCCGTAGTGAGCCAGAGTGTCCTTGACGCCGATTCAGCACTCTCGAACTGGCCGCCGTATTCAAGACGATAACCCTCGTCAAGAGGCAGGTTCTTTTCGAGATACTCAGTTATACGCTCAACAGTGCCAGCGACATCGCCGCTCGCTATGTTGGCCGACACGACCACCTTACGCTGCACATTCTCACGGCTTATGCTTCCGGGGCCGCCAACAGATACTATTGAAGCCACATCACTAAGGGCGACCTTGCCGCCGGGAGAATCTATCAACGCCCGCTTCACGCCGTCCACAGTTTCGGTATAATCCTTGTTAAGACGTATTATAAGGTCGAAACTGCGTTCCTCCTCGTACACGCTGCCTACCTTTTTGCCGGGAAATGCAGCCTCAACAAAACTGTTGAACTCGCTCATTGTAATGCCGTAGTACGCCAACTTCTCCCTGTCGGCGACAATCTGCAGCTGCGGTGTTTCGACCTGCTGTTCCACATTTACATCGACAACCTCAGGGAAAGCCGCCAAAAGCTCTTTTATATCCGTTCCTTTACGGAATAGAGTGCTGAGATCCGGACCGAATATCTTTATTGCCAGGTCGGCCTGCGTACCCGATACCATGTGGTCAATACGATGCTCCAACGGCTGACCTACCGATGTCACTACGCCGGGAACGGAAGCCAAGCGGCTGCGCACCTCTGCAAGGAATTCCTCCTTACTGCGGCCCGACAAAGCAAAGTTCACATCAATCTCCGCACCGTTGGACGTCTGCGAGTGTTCATCAAGCTCGCCTCGTCCAGTACGGCGTGCAGTGCTTGTCACTTCGGGTATCTGCAACAACTCCTTTTCTATGGCAAAACCGAGCTTGTTGCTCTCCTCGAGCGACACGCCGGGGCGTGACACAGCAGCAATCGTCAAAGCCTTTTCGTTGAATTCCGGCAGGAAACTGCGGCCCATGCCTGCAAACAAAAACAATGATACGGCAAAAAGCATAACGACAGCTCCTGCCACAGGCTTCTCATGAGCCACCACCCACTTCAGCGATGCGCGGTACTTTTCAAGGAGCCATTTATCGACCCACGTCTTTTTCTCGTTGCGGGCAAGATACTTATCGCCGGAAAGCATGAGCTTGCACATGAGAGGCGTCACCGTTATTGCCACCACAAGCGACATCAGCAACGCTATAAGATAGGCTATGCCTAACGGCTTGAGCATTCTGCCCTCAAGGCCGCTAAGGAAAAACAACGGTGCGAAAGTCACCATGATAATCAGCGTCGCATGTATTATCGAAGCACGAATCTCCGAAGAGGCCTCGAAAACAATGGTGAGAGACGATTTCCGTTGCTCCTTCGGCAACATATGATTTTCTCTCAGCCTCTTATATACATTCTCGACGTCAATTATGGCATCATCGACAAGCGAACCGATGGCAATACACATACCGCCAAGAGTCATGGTGTTGATATCCATGCCAAGCAGATACAACACAATCACCGTACCCAGCAATGACAGCGGTATCGCCAACAACGATATAACCGTCGAACGGACACTTGTCAGGAAGAGGAACAGCACAAGCACAACGCATACAGCACCCTCAAGAAGCGAGCTGCCTACATTGTTTACCGACGCCTGTATATAGTCGGCCTGACGGAAGATTTTCGTATCGAGCGTTACGTCTGCAGGCAAGGACTTGGCTATGCTTTCGAGATTACGCTCGATATTCTGCGTGACATTCAACGTATTTATGTTCGGTTGCTTTGATATTGAGAGTATTATTGAAGGCGCAGCGTTCCGTGACGCGTAACCTTGCTTTACCGCAGGAGCGATAACTACATCGGCAACATCGGCAACACGCACGGCCGCATCGCCGTTTACCTTTACTACAGTGCTTCCGAGTTCATCTACATCGTTACTCCTACCCATGCCTCTGAGGTTATACTCATTGCCGAAGTCGCGCACCACGCCGGCACCCACATTGACGCTCATGGCAGAGGCCGCAGCCTCAAGCTCGCCCATTGTAACACCGTAAATGTCCATGCGCACAGGGTCGGCAAGCACCTGATACTGTTTGTAGTCGCCGCCGATAATCGTCACGTTAGAGACACCGCCTGTCGCAAGTATCGCAGGCTTCACTATCCATTCGGCAAGAGTACGCAATTCCATCATCGAGGTACTGTCGGCCTCCATGCCGATGAACATTATTTCTCCCATTACGCTCGACTGCGGAGCAAGCATTGGCGTTATTCCGGCCTGGAGCTGTTCCGACAGCAGGCTCATCTTCTCGCTTATTACCTGGCGGGCACGATATATATCCATGCCCCAGTCGAACTCAACCCACACGAAGGAGAAACCCTGCGATGACGACGAACGCACACGACGGACGTTAGTAGCTCCGTTCACAGCAGTTTCTATGGGGAATGTTACAAGACGCTCCACCTCCTCGGGAGCCATGTTGGCGGCGTCGGTGAGTATCACGACTGTCGGCATTGTAAGGTCAGGGAAAACATCGACCTCTATCTTCTTTGCCGAATATATCCCGCCCACCGTCACAAGCACAACCGCAAGCAGCACCAGCAGCTTGTTGTTCAAAGAGAACTTGATTATTCTGTTAAGCATAGCGGTAGATTTTAATGAACATGACCTGCGTGAGGGTCGAGGGCCGCCGCACCTTGCGACAGCTTAAGGATAAGCGCACCTTTCGTAACCACACGTTCCCCTGCATGCACTCCGCTATGCAGTTTTACATACATACCGTCCGTAGGACCGGTAACAACGCTGCGTTTCTCGAACGATACAGGGCTGTTCTGCACAAATACGAAGTGGCTTCCCATCTCCTCGACAATTGCCGAGCGCGGCACTACGACCGATTCCACTCCGTCGGTGCGCGACGTCAAGTAAAGAGTGACGATGCTCCCGGGGAGAACACCCTGCAGATTGCCCGAAGAGAGAGTTACCGGCACCATGTTGCAACCGTTCACCGAACTGCCTACCGCAAGCAGCTGACCGCCGAAGTCGCTCAAGGCAAAGACTTCGCCCGAAGGCAACTCTACATTCACCTCTTTAATGTTTCTCAGCTGAGAGGCGTAACGGGCTGGCAACTCGGCAACAATATTCATGTTACCCTCGCGCTGCACAGTAGCGAGCGGCGTTCCCGGCTGTACATAGTCGCCGTTAGCGACAAGCAACGCAGAGACATATCCCGCCATAGGAGAACGCAGAGATACCTTGCCGTCACCGAAGCTGCGCTGCATGCTCGTATAGCGGGCCTCGGCCTGGCGATAGGCAGCCTCAGCCGCCTGATATTCACGTTCCGAAACTATTTTGTCGATGAAAAGGCTCTTTTTTCGTTCATAGTCGGCCTTTGCCATTTGATAATTGCTTTCAGCCTCGGCATACTTTACAGCGGCATCGTTGTCGGTAACATCGCCGCCCTCAAGATAAAAGAGAGGCTCTTCGGCCGTAACTTTCTTTCCTGCGACAAGATTGCCCGCGAACTGCACCTTGCCGCTTGCAGCCGCTACAAGAGTGGTAAAGTTATCGGGAGCAGCCTCAACCTTTGCCACAATCTTTACCACACCGTCGAAAGCACTTTTATGGGCTACAGCTGTCGCAAAATCAATTTTCCAGCTCTGTTCTTTGCTCAATACCACATCCCCGGGCTTGCCTTCGGTCGGTATTCCGTGACCGGGATGAGCCCCGTGAGAATGACCATGAATATGGTCACCCGCATGCGAATGGTCGTGAGAGCGTGAATGAGCATGAGCCTCGGCATTAGAATGCTCTGTATGGTCATGCCCGTCACTTTCCGAATGCGAGCCATGCACGTCCAGCGGGAAATGAGCCTTTTCGCCTCCCGCATTCATGTGAAGAACAGCTTCTCCTGCATGCTCCGGCACAAAGTCAAAGTGAAAAACGCCCTTATTGCCGGCCTTTGCTGTAGCTTTCATGCTTTTATCGCCAACTACAAGCGTCGCCTCAGCCGTCTCGCAATCGATCGGTTTGAAATTATCCAGTGATGTCACAAACAGAGTGACGCATGACTTTTCGCCTACAGCAAGCCCTTCGTGCTGCAGAAAGAATTCAGCGCCGCCGGTGTATGCCGTGAAACTGTGAACATGATTGTGATTATGTTCTTGTTGCTCTGCAACATGGCTGTGAGAATGACCTCCACAGCCGGCAATAACAATAGATATTGCCAAATAGAAAAATTTTTTCATAGTAAAATTTATATCCTGTAAATAATCTGTCTGTCTCGCTCAACAGACTGCAGGAGGTGCCCTTAGCGAAATTGAGGCTACTGCCCGGGATAAGCAGCTGAAAAAGCCGCCAGTGTCGTAATATTCTATGAAATTATTATCGGACAAGAGTTCCTCGTCGGGTTGAATGAACAGCGACTGCATATTGCCCGCTTTTTTCACAAAGAACGAGTTATCGTCGGTTATACGCAGGAAATGAGAGTCGCTGAAACAGGGCGTGCATGTATGCGAGCGTTCTTCGTCACAACCATGCTCGTGTTCACAGCTCTCGCAGTCGCCGAAGCCGAAATGCACCGCATGCGGCGAATGAGTTCCCGACCCGATATTGCAATGATGATGGGGCATAGAGCGTACACCCATGAACAGCACAACCGCCATGAGTACAAGCGAATATGATATTTTCTTAAAAAGCCCCTTCATATATCCAAATTATTTGTTTCCGTAATTCGCCGCCCACTCTTTGTCTACGTAATTCTCGATAAGAGTACATGCATGAGCGCTGAAATCGAGACCGCATAATATTATCCTGTCCCAATCCTCTTTGCCAAGAGCCGGCAGCATGTCGCGGCGAGCGTCAATCGCCGACAGACCATATACAACTCCTGCATTGAAGTTATCTCCTGCGCCTACAGTACTGACAACATCGACTTTCTTGACAGGATACGTTTCATTGCAGTTAGCGGTAAACAGCCTTACGTCGCCGTCACCGCTTGTGAAAATGAAGTTCGGACAATAGAATTTTATCTTCTCGCCGTATATTTTGCAGGCATCGGTCATGCCGTAAAGATAGTTGAAGTCGTCGAGAGAGCCACGTACAATATCGGCGAACTCAAGATTTTCTATTAACGCTTCGCCCAGCTTTATTCGCTCCGCAACATGATTCTTGCGGAAATTCACGTCGTAATACAATATAGCCCCGCTCTCTTTCGCATACTCCAAAAAAGCCTTTGTCTTTTCACGCAGCACGGGATTAAGCACAAAATATGAGCCGTAAAGCACAATGTCCCCCTTTTCCACAACGGGAAAATCGACTTCAAGACGATTATTCGGGTAGTCTTTATAAAAAAGATATTCAGCGTCGTTCCTCTCGTTCAGAAAAGCAAGGGCTAAAGGAGACTTGCCGTCAGCGAAACTGCATACCGACGAGGCATCGACGCCGCTGTCACGCAAGTGCGACAGTATTATCTCGCCGATATTGTCATTGCCTACTTCGCTTATGAAAGCGGCCTTTACGCCGGCTCTGCCAAGAGATATAATGCTGTTATATACAGAACCGCCGGGAACAGCCTTGATTGGCTGTCCGTTCTTGAACAGAATATCGAACACCGTTTCTCCAATACCTATAACCTTTCCCATTATGCCGTCTCTTGTATATATTTTTCAAGTTCATCAATAGTGTCTGCCACAGCCATACAACCATTCATGTCACATCTTATAAAGCCTTGCGATTCCATACGGCGCAGTTCCGAGAGCAGTCCGCTCCAAAAGCCGTTCACATTATAAAATACCACACGCTTCGCATGATAGCCGATTGTCGATGCGGCCATCACATGGAAAATCTCATCAAGCGTGCCAATTCCGCCCGGCAAAGCCACGAGAATATCGCTCCTTTGCAGCATAATATCCTTACGGTCACTCAAATTACGGCAAGGAACATGCTCGTCGAGAAGAGCGCTTACACGGTTACGTTCCACAAGAATTTCAGGGACGACCCCTATAACGTGGCCTCCCGCATCCTTGACGCCCTTCGCCGTCGCCTCCATAAGGCCGAAACGGGCACCTCCATAGACAAGAGCGGCGCCTATTCGTCCAAGCATATTGCCCACTTCGTATGCCGAAGCGGCATATTCATTGTCGATAGACTCGGAAGCGGCACAGAAAACAGCTACATGTTTCATACTCATCCTTAGTTTATAGTGACTGCATATCGTTCAGACGTTTATACACGCCGTTCAGTTTAAGCAACTCTTCGTGACAGCCACGTTCCACAATCTCGCCATCACGAAGCACGCAAATCTCGTCGGCGTTCTTTATAGTCGAGAGCCTGTGAGCTATCGCTATCGTAGTACGGCTTTTCATAAGACGTTCAAGAGCCTCCTGAACAAGACGTTCGCTTTCCGTATCAAGCGCCGACGTCGCCTCGTCGAGAATAAGTATCGGAGGATTCTTAAGTACAGCCCTCGCTATGCTTATACGCTGACGCTGCCCGCCGGACAGGCGGCATCCCCTGTCACCCACATTCGTTTCGTAGCCATTTTTGGTAGCCATAATGAAGTCGTGGGCATTCGCGATTTTTGCAGCCTCGACAACTTGTTCCATAGTGGCGTTCTCTACGCCGAATGCAATATTGTTAAAAAACGTGTCGTTGAAAAGGATTGCCTCTTGATTGACATTGCCTATAAGCGAACGCAACGACTTCACCTTCATATCCTTGATGTTGATACCGTCGATAGTTATCTCGCCCTGCTCCACATCGTAATAGCGAGGGATAAGGTCTACCATAGTAGACTTGCCGCTGCCCGATTGCCCTACAAGGGCCACGCTCTTGCCTTTAGGAATTGTCAGATTAATATTCTTAAGCACATCGCGCTCGCCGTCATAAGAGAACGAAATGTTCCTGTATTCGACGCAGTCCTGCATTTCAGGAATTTCGATGCCCTTTTCACCGTCAGTTATAGGGTTTTCGGCATTGAGTATAGCATCGATACGTTCCATAGAGGCCAAGCCCCGAGGAATATTGTACGAAGCCCTTGAAAGTTCCTTTATAGGGTTGATTATACTATAAAGAATTGTCAGATAGTATATGAACGACGCTGCAGAGATAGGCGAGTTCTCTCCGAGAATAAGCGTACCGCCGAACCAAAGCACGATTACTATAAGCACAGTACCCAAGAACTCGCTCACCGGGTGCGCCATAGCCTGACGTGTAGTAACCTTTCTTGTTGCCGAACGGAGTTCATTACTGCATTTAAGGAAACGGCTGGACATCTTCTTTTCGGCAATGAAAGCCTTTATTATGCGAAGACCGCCGATAGTCTCCTCCATTTGCGACGTCGTTTCGCCAAGTTTCTGCTGCGCAATAAGCGACTTTGCTTTGAGTTTGCGGCCAATAGCGCCCATTATCCAGCCGAGACCCGGTATTACGCATATCGTAAAAAGCGTAAGCTCCCAGCTGATATATATGAGTGTTACAAAATATATGACAATGAATATAGGATTCTTTATAAGCATATCGAGCGATGTGACAATGGAGTTTTCCACCTCGCCCACGTCGCCGGTCATGCGGGCAATAACGTCGCCTTTACGTTTTTTAGAGAAGAAGCCGATAGGCAGACTGACCACCTTGTCGTACAACTGCGTACGCATGTCGCGGACAATGCCCGTACGCAACGGTATTATTGCGGCCGAAGAGCCGAAATAGCATGCCGTCTTGAGCAAAGTCATGACAATGAGGAAAATGCCCAATAGCAACAGCACCACTGAAGCCCCGTATTCCAAGGTAAATGTATTCAGATAATATGTAGCATTGTTTACCAATACCTCCTTAGCGTTGCCGCCATTCATGCCGCTCCACTCGACAAACGTCACGCCGGAAGTGTCGTTTATCTTGAACAATATCTGCAGAATGGGTATAATCACCATAAAGGAGAAGACATTAAGGACGGCCGAAAGAAACGTGAATACCAACGATAGTATAAGATACCTCTTGTAGGGAGGGACAAAACGTTTCAGTATTTTAAAAAAATCCTTCATCTGCTATATATGTAATTATATATTACGTGCAAAGGTACTATTTTTTATCATTAAAAAGAGAATATTATATTTTTTTAGGAATGATTAGGCCGAAGAGCCCAAATAGAGAGCCTTACATAACCCGCAGTACCGATTTTCTTCTTAATTTTGCCGATGATTGAAAAAAGCGAAAGAGAATATGGGAAGGAACAAATTTTCACAGCGCGAAATAGACATAATCAGGAAACTGCTCGGCAGAAAAATGGCTGGAAACCGTGCCGGACAGAAGATGGTAAGACACACCCTGCGTACCGTGTTCGAGTTCAATATCTCGGACTTCAACATACAGGGAAAAGCCTTTGGCCCTGCCGACCTTGACGAGGCCGTACGCCGCAACAGAATTCATATACTTGACGAGGCGACAATTGAAGCGATGAAGCTGCGTCATGCGGAAAAGAGGCTGCATGACGAGTCGCTCAACCAGGCAGAGGCTATTGCAAACGGCGAAGCCGTCGATTGGCAAAAAGTACTTGAAGAGTGGAACGAGTATTACAGGAACAACCCTGAATAAGAGAGGGTGACTTTTCAGTCACCCTCTTGTCATAGGATATGAACGGTTTTTCAACTACTTTACAAACCCTATTTTCTTTGCGAACTCCCAGATAATCATTCCCGCCGTCACCGACACGTTAAGAGAGTGCTTTGTTCCGAATTGCGGAATCTCTATTGCGCCGTCAGAAGCATCTACGACCGTCTGCTGCACACCTTTTACCTCATTGCCGAGAATTACCGCATAGCGGCAGCCGGGGTGAACGGCAAACGACTGCAGAGCGATACTACCTTCGCACTGTTCTATCGAGTAAACCTTATACCCCTGCTCACGCAAAAGCGTAACAGCGTCTTGTGTAGACTCAAAATATAGCCATTCGACAACATCCTCGGCGCCAAGCGCTGTCTTATGAATTTCGGCTTGCGGAGGCGTGGCGGTTATTCCGCACAGAATAACCTTCTCGACACGGAAAGCGTCACTTGTACGAAAGACAGAGCCTACGTTATGAAGGCTGCGTACATTATCAAGGACAACCACTAAAGGCAGCTTTTCGGCCGAACGGAACTCTTCTCCGTTCATTCGCCCCATCTCCGTAACAAGCTTTTTCCTGTTCATCTTCAAGCGAATTTATTCCATTCGGTCAGTCTCATGTCACCCTCTTTTTCAAAAGTGGCATGCATTCCTAAAGCAGCCGCCACATTGTGTGACACATGACAGCTCTTCGCTATTTTCAAATAGTCCCAAAGCATATTTCTGTAGTCGGGATGAGCGCAGTTCTCGATCAGCAGCCTTGCACGCTCGTCGGGTCCCTTGCCGCGAAGGTCGGCGACACCCCATTCAGTAACTACGACACGTACGTCGTGTTCCGTATGGTCGGCATGCGTTACCATTGGCACGATAGAACTTATCATGCCGCCCTTTTGGGTTGAAGGACATGTAAAGATTGAGACATAAGCGTTGCGCGCGAAGTCGCCGGAGCCGCCAATTCCGTTCATGAGGCGTGTGCCGCATATATGCGATGAATTGACACAGCCGTAGAGGTCTACCTCTATCGCCGTATTCATCGCAATAATTCCGAGACGGCGGATTATTTCGGGATGATTGGAAATCTCCGACGGGCGCAGGATAAGCTTGTCCTTGAAGAAGTCGAGGTTTTCATACACATGTTTCATGCACTCCTGGCTCAAAGAGAGCGAACAGGTACTGCCGACCTTTACCCTGCCGAGTTCCATAAGGTCTATGACAGAGTCCTGAAGCACCTCGGAATAGAGGTCGAGCGGAGGAATTTCATTGCAGTTCTCAAGCCCTTTCAGCACTGCGTTTGCAACATTGCCGATACCGCTCTGAATAGGAAGGCCTGCCGCCGGAATCGCGCCTCTTCTCATGTCGCTCAATATGAAATCAACGACATTCTCGCCTATTTTACGGGTAACAGGGTCAAGCTCCTTGAAGACCACCTGTTCGTTAGGCTGATGCACCTCAACGATACCTATGACCTTTTTAGGATCGACCTGCACGTATGGTTTTCCGATTCTGTCGGCTGCATTATAAATTGGTATCTCCTTTCGGCATGGCGGGTCAAGCGGCTCGTACACGTCGTGCAGCCCCATTGTATGGTGGTAAGTGTTACGCTCGATGATTATTTTGCTTGCAAGGTTGGCCACAGTCTGGCCTATACCTCCGGCTGTTGTCAAATAGACTTTGCCGTCTGGGGTAATGTCAATAGCTTCGAGGATCGCTATATCCACCTTTCCGAGATAACCGTAACGAAGGTCCTGAGCCATCAGTGATAGATGAAGGTCGGTGTAGGTCATCTCCTTGTTGTTTATGGCTGTTCGCACGGTAGGATTGGATATGAACGGGGCACGGAACTCCAAAGCGTTGGCACGTGACAGCATTCCGTCGATAGTATCGCCTGTAGACGCGCCGGAATAAAGCCTTATTTTGAAAGGCTTGCCGGCCTCGTGCGCCTCTCTGGCACGATTAGCGACTTCGGGAAGGACCGCCTTAGGCGTTCCTGAAAGCGTAAAACCGCTGATGCCGACTCCGTCGCCGTTGTTTATGTAACAAGCAGCCTCTTGCGGCGTTAAGATTGGATAACTCATGTCTGTTTTATGTTTGTCGTCAATATTTTCTGTTCAGTATTTCGGCCTCGATGATCGCACGCTTTGCCGCCGACTTGTTCCTGAGGGATACAAGCCGTTCCTTCTTTTCGGTACTCTTAGCCTCTTGAGGCTTGCTTTCGGCAACTACAATGCTATGGGCACGCTCTCTTTTGGCGTTTTTATTCTCATTCACGACCTTTTTTGGAACCTCCGTTTTAACGTTCTTCTTCGGCTCCACGCTTGGGAACTCCTTTTTCACGACCTCAATGACAGGAAATGCCTCTTCGATATACGGAGTGCCCTTTACATCGGTATTCTTCGACGCAACGGCTTTTACCACATACACAATCGAGTATATAATAAAAATTAAGACTATGTAAAGTATTCCCTCCATATCCTATTCCTGCTTATTGAAAAAATCCTTAAACATCTCATCAAAAATTTCGCCTCGCGTCAGCCGTCCGTTCTTGAGGCACACAATATCCACTTCGCCCTTGACAGCCAAACTGCTGTCGGCCTTGTTGTATATGTCCTGAAGAAAAACGAGCTTGGCGCCGCGTCGTTCCATATTTATGCACACCTCGAACCTGTCTCCGCCATGCAACGGACGTTTGTATTCAAGCGTTATTTTAGAAACCATCGGGTCTATGCCCTTCGCATGGAGTTGCGAAAAGCTGCCGCCGATAGATTCAAGGAACTCATGGCGTGCGTGTTCAAGGTAGTGCTGATAATTGGCATTATTCACCACACCCTGAATATCGCATTCATAATCGCGCACCTTCATTTCGATGCTGTATCCGTATTTCTCTTTCATAAAACCTGCATTATACCCCCCTGCAAATATACAAACAAACGAGCGAGAATAACAAAGCCTGATTTGTTTTTTCACAGCGAGTGCAGAGTATATTCGTGGCAAAGCCACAAATTACAAACAAACGAGCGAGAATAACAAAGCCTGATTTGTTTTTTCACAGCGAGTGCAGAGTATATTCGTGGCAAAACCACAAATTACAAACAAACGAGCGAGAATAACAAAGCTTGATTTGTTTTTTCACAGCGAGTGCAGAGTATATTCGTGATACAACTACAAATATACAATAATAAAAACACAACTTCGGTTTTTAAGAAAAATTATAGAAATATTCATAGCGTAATTGAATTAACAGGCGGGTATATGGAATATTTTGGCTACTTTTGCGAATAGAAATGGAGCCGAAAGATATTCTGCAGTTATATGCTCAGCACCCGGGAGTCAAGGCGTTGAAGCGACTGAGCGAGGAGGAAAGCGAAAAGCGAATTCTCCTCGAAGGGTTGTTTGGCAGCAGCGCTGCAATGGTTCTTTGCGGCCTTAAGCAAAATCTCCCCAAGCAGACATTCATGGTTGTCTTGAACGACGCCGAGGAGGCAGGATATTTCTACCACGACATAGTTCAGATTGCCGGCGAAGAGGGAGTGCTGTTCTTCCCGTCGTCGTTCCGCAGAGCCTTGAAATACGGACAGGAGGACGACGCCAACCGCATACTGCGTACCGAAGTGATGAGCAAGCTCTCGTCACGGTGCCGCAAGAGCGGGCTTATAATAGTCACGCACCCTGAAGCTATAGCCGAAAAGGTTGCATCGAAGAGCGAACTTGAGGAGAACACCCTGTCGCTTGCCGTAGGAGACTGCATGGGGCGTGACAAAGTAGAAAAGCAGCTCGCGTCGCTCAAGTTCAAGGAGGTAACATACGTGTATGAGCCGGGAGAGTTCGCCGTACGAGGCAGCCTTATCGATATATTCTCCTTTTCATCGGAATATCCTTACCGCATAGACTTCTTCGGCGACGAGGTGGAAAGCATCAGGACATTCGAGGTAGAGACACAGCTTTCGAAAGATAAAATAGACGAGATTTCCATTGTTCCGAAGGTTACAGCCAAGAGCGCCGTTCCTATTACCGACTTTTTGCCAAAGAACACAATTCTCATTACAAAAGATTTCGGTTTCTTAAAAGGCTGCGTAGAGAAGCTTCGTAACGAAGGATTTACTATTCAGGCCAAGCTGGCAGACAACGAACTGCCCGAGATGCCGGAACTGATGTCTGCAATAGAAATTGAGAATTTCGCCAGCCGCATAAGACTTTGGGAGATGCGCGGCGATGCAGGCAGCACGCTGACGAAGGTGAAATTCGACATTTCGCCGCAGCCGCTGTTCCACAACGACTTTGAGCTTGTAAGCAAGAACTTCAACAGTTTTCTTGAAAGGGGCTACAGGCTGTCGTTGCTGACCGACGACCTGCACCAGGCAGAGCGTCTGAAAGCCATATTCGAAGACCGTGGAGAAGAGATTCCGTTCTACCCTGTCGGCCGCACCATACATGAAGGATACCTCGACAACACTCTGCGGTTTGCCTTCTTCACCGACCACCAGCTCTTCGGCCGCTTCCACAACTACCGCCTGCGCAGCGACCGTGCCCGCAGCGGAAAGGTGGCTCTAACCCTGAAAGAACTTAAAGAGTTCGGCGTTGGCGATTACATTGTTCACATTGACCACGGCATAGGCAAGTTCGGCGGTCTCGTACGCATTCCTAACGGCAATTCGACGCAGGAGGCGATAAAGCTCATATACAAGAACGATGATGTGGTGTTCGTGTCGATACACAACCTGCACAAAATTTCGAAGTACCACGGCAAGGAGGGTGACGCCCCCGTTGTGAATAAGTTAGGCACCGGAGCTTGGGAGAGGATGAAGGAGCGTACCAAGAAGAAGATTAAGGATATCGCTCGCGACCTCATAAAACTCTATTCACAGCGTTATCAAGAGGAAGGTTTCGCCTTTTCTCCCGACAGCTACTTACAGAACGAGCTTGAGGCCAGCTTCATTTACGAGGACACTCCCGACCAGCTCAAAGCCACCAATGAGGTAAAGAAAGACATGGAACGCAAACGCCCTATGGACCGTCTTGTCTGCGGCGACGTAGGATTCGGCAAAACCGAGGTTGCCATACGCGCGGCGTTCAAGGCTGCGACTGACGGCAAGCAGGTCGCCGTGCTTGTACCGACAACGGTGCTTGCCTACCAGCACTACCTCACATTCAAGGAGCGACTGAAAAATTTCCCGTGCAACGTGCAGTATCTGAGCAGGGCACGCAGCGCCAACACGACGAAAAAGATTCTTGAGGAGCTGAAAGAGGGAAAGATTGATATTATAATAGGAACACATAAACTGACAGGCAAAGAAGTCAAGTTCAAGGACTTAGGACTGCTTATTATTGACGAGGAACAGAAATTCGGAGTTGCCGTGAAAGAGAAACTGCGACAGATAAAGGTGAATGTAGACACCCTTACCATGACAGCCACACCGATACCCCGAACATTGCAGTTCTCCATTATGGGAGCCCGAGACCTCTCAATGATACAGACTCCGCCGCCCAACCGTTACCCCATACACACCGAAATTCACAATTTCGATGCCGAAGTGATAAAAGAGGCCATAGGATTCGAGCTGAGCCGTAACGGACAGGTCTTTTTCATCACAAACAGAATTTCGGGCATGGAGGAGCTGGAGAGAGTCGTCAAACGCGCCGTCCCCGACGCACGTGTGTGCATTGGGCATGGGCAGATGGAGCCTGCCGAACTTGAAAAAAGATTGTACGAGTTCATAAACCACGACTACGACGTTCTCATAGCGACCTCGATTGTGGAAAACGGCATTGACATTCCGAACGTGAACACCATTATCATCAACCAGGCTCAGAACTTCGGCCTCAGCGACCTGCACCAGATGCGAGGACGTGTAGGACGAGGGAAACGCAAAGCGTTCTGCTACATGCTCACTCCGCCAAGAGAGAGCCTCAGCACCGATGCCCGCCGCCGCTTAGAGGCCATTGAGAGCTTCAGCGAACTCGGCAGCGGAATGCACATCGCCATGCAGGACCTCGACATACGAGGCGCCGGCAACCTGCTCGGAGCGGAACAGAGCGGCTTTATCGCCGATCTCGGATACGAGACGTACCAAAAGCTGCTCGCCGAAGCCGTCCACGAGCTTAAAGACGAGGAGTTCCAGGGTGTTCTCGCCGAAGAAGAGGATAACAGCGAGGTTTTTGTCAAGGAGTGCTTTGTTGAAAGCGACCTCGAACTTCTCTTCCCGGCATTATATGTCCCCGACAGCAACGAACGAATATTGCTTTACAGAGAGCTTGACTCTCTTACAGAAAACCGTGAAATCGAGGCGTTCCGCTCCAGAATGAAAGACCGTTTCGGCAAGATACCCAAAGAGGGCGAAGAGCTTATACGCATGGTAACGCTACGGCGTGAGGCGCAACGCATCGGTGTTGAGAAAATATATCTGAAAGGCGGCAGAATGAACCTGTTCCTTGTAGACACGCGAAACGAGAGATACTATTCAAGCGACATCTTCGGCGGAATAATGAGCTACATCCCTGCAAGCCAGTTCAAATGCAAAGTCAAAGAGGGTGACGGACGATGCGTGATAACGGTAGAGAACATAAAGAGCGTAGAGACCGCGCTCGCCTTCATTGAGGAGATAAAAAGAGCGGCAATATTACAATAGGCCGATTTTTGCAAATGCAATAAATATGGTTTACATTTGCATATTCTTTAGTATACAAAACAAACAATACAAATATGAACAAGATGAAACTTTTCGGTTGCCTTGCGGCAACCTTGTTGCTGTCAATCGGCGTTCAGGCGCAGACAGGAAAAGGCGGGATAGACGCCGGAATGCTTAACGAGCTAAGAGAGAGCTACAACCCTACAACCGCCGAAAAGGCGTTGCAGAACGTCATGCTCGCCAATTCGGTAAAGGTTCTGTCGCTGAACCAGGAGAACATGAACGAGCTTGACACGCACTTCAGCCACAGCGTTCCGTCAAAGGGTATAACAGACCAGAAGTCATCGGGCCGCTGCTGGCTCTTCACTGGTATGAACGTGCTACGCGCCAAGATGATTGCACAGGAAGACCTCGGAGCGTTCGAATTCTCTCAGGTGTATAATTTCTTCTATGACCAGCTCGAGAAGTCGAACCTTTTTCTTCAGGGAATAATCGACACACGCAAGAAGCCTTTCGACGACCGTACGGTAGAGTGGCTCTTCAAGCACCCGTTGAGCGACGGCGGCACATTCACCGGCGTTGCCGACCTTATCGCCAAGTACGGCGTTGTGCCCAAAGGCGTCATGAAAGAGAGCTTCACCAGCGACAACACAGGCGCCTTCTCGTCATTGCTCATTACAAAACTGCGTGAGTTCGGTTTGGAACTTCGCGAGGCACACGAAGGAGGAGCAAAGGAGAGCAAGCTTGCCGAGATAAAGAAAGAGCAGCTGAAGATTGTCTACAAGATGCTTGCGCAAGTGTACGGCGTGCCCCCGACAACATTCAAGTGGGCCCCCAAAGACAACGACGGCAAATACCGTGAAGAACCCCAGGAATATACTCCGAAAAGTTTCTACGAGAAGTACCTTAACATAAACCTCCAGGACGACTACGTGATGTTCATGAACGACCCTTCACGCCCATACTGGAAGAGCTACGAGATTGAGTACGACCGCCACCTTTACGACGGACACAACTGGCTGTACATAAACTTGCCTCTTGACGAGATTAAGCAGATGGCGATTGCGTCAATAAAAGACAGCACCATGATGTACTTCTCATGTGATGTAGGCAAATTCCTCGACACCAAAAGAGGCACGCTCGACATAGACAACTACATTTACGACGAGCTGTTCGGCATTGAGTTCGGCATGGACAAGAAGGAACGAATAATGACGTTCGACAGCGGTTCTTCACATGCCATGACGTTGAAAGCCGTAGACATAGACAAGGACGGCAAACCCGTAAAATGGCAGGTAGAGAACAGCTGGGGCGTAAGTTCGGGATACTACGGAACTCTTATCATGACAGACGAATGGTTCGACGAATACATGTTCCGCCTTGTGGTAGACAAGAAGTACATCCCCGCGAACATACTTAAGGTACTTGAGGAGAAGCCGACAATGCTCCCCGCATGGGACCCGATGTTTACCCCAGAAGAGTAATGAGATACAATGAACCGGTACAAGAGGGGCACGAATGCTCCTCTTGTTTTTTATGCGCAGAAAAGCCATCTATTGATAAAACCGATAGATAAAATCACTTTTAACATTCATTTTTGACAAAACGTGCGAAAAAAATGGTTGTAACTTTGCAGAAAAGAAATAAACAAAGAAAATATGAAAAATAATTATAGTTTCATCAGCATGATTGCCAGATACGTGAACACGAGCGTCGTACTTATTCTGGCTACCATAGCAGCGCTTTTTTTTGCTAATTTCGAGCCTACGAGCGATGCCTTCCTTGAGTTCTGGCAGCAGAAGGTAATTCTGTCGATTGGCGATTTCAATTTCTTTAGCCACAATGGAGAAGAGATGACTTTGCTGCATGTCATCAACGACTTCTTAATGGCTTTATTCTTCCTTTCTGTAAGTCTTGAAATCAAACGTGAGATACTTGTCGGAGAACTTTCGACAAGACAAAAGGCGATGCTGCCGATTATAGGCGCATGTGGCGGAATGTTAGTGCCTGTGATAATCTTTTGGCTTGTATGCCCGAACAACCCTGAAATGCTGAGGGGCGTTGCCATACCTATGGCTACGGATATCGCATTTTCGCTCGGCGTGCTGTCGATATTCAAGACACGAGTGCCGCTGGGCTTGAAGATGTTCCTTGCGGCGCTTGCCGTTGCCGATGACCTGGGCGGTATAATTGTAATAGCGCTCTTCTACTCGTCAAGCATAAACCTGTCATTCTTATGGATAGCATTGGCGTGCGTCGCATTGCTCATAGCCGGCAACAAAATCAAGATTATGAAGAAGTCATACTACCTGACTATCGGGGTCGTGCTTTGGTATGCAATGCTCAACTGCGGCATACACGCCACAATAGCAGGAGTGATTGTAGCGTTCTGCGTTCCGGCTTCTCAACGCAAAGGCTCGGAGATATATATTGAACGCATAAGAGAGCAGATAAGCAAGTTCCCCGTAACGAACATAAACAGCAAGCACCATACAATAATTCTGAGCCATAACGACATACACACTCTTAAAAGCATCGAATCGGCGTCGGACAAGCTCATAAGCCCGCTGCAAGACCTTGAGGACAACCTTTACAAGATTATCGGATACGGCGTAATACCCTTGTTCGCATTGTCGAACGTAGGCATTGACTTTTCGTCGATGTGCCTTGCCGACATAACAAGAGGCGTAAGCCTTGCAGTCATGGCAGGTCTCGTGTTAGGCAAATTTATTGGAGTGTTCAGTTTCTCTTGGCTTGCCATAAAGATGAAGATTGTTCAGTTGCCCGAAGGATGCGACTGGAAGGCTTTCGCATCTGTATGCATGCTCTGCGGTATCGGACTTACGGTTTCGATATTCATTGCGGACCTCTCATACGCATCGCTCGCCGAAGGGGCGCAATACCTCAACCAAGCCAAGCTCGGCATTCTTTGCGGCTCAATAATTTCCGCAATTATCGGCTGTATAATGCTTAACCGCTACCTGCCAGACAAGACCGATCAATAACCCTCTTCGTTAGCCAAACGCCACAAGCACAGATATGCGACACGAGTTATGTCGGCAAGCTTGGCGTAGTTTATCTTTTCGGCAGAGTCCGAAGGACGATGATAATCGGGGTGGCCTTCTGTGGTGTACCACACTACGGGTACCTTTTTTCGCGCGAACGAGGCGTTGTCACTGCCGTCTATCAGATATTCCGATGCGTTATATACAGGCTCTAAAGAAATATTGTATTTCTCGACGTCGGATTTGAGCCATTCTCCGAAAAGCGGATTATTCGCAGAGTAGTTGTAGCTCAGCAGCGAAGGTCTCTCCTTCGGGCCGCGGCCTACCATATCGAAATTCATATAAGCAGAGATTTTTGACACATCGAAGAACCTCTTGACAAAGAAATTCGAGCCGAGAAGCCCCTTCTCTTCTCCGTCCCAAAAAGCGAATATAACGGTACGCTTGGGGCGCACCTTTGACCTCTTCATAGCCTTAGCCAGCTGCAACACGGCCGAAACGCCCGAAGCGTTATCGTCGGCACCATTGAAGCATATATCATCGACAAGAGCCGAGTCAATGCCCAGATGGTCGTAATGAGCGCCTACCACAACAAAACCTTCGCCCTCGCCCGGTATACAGGCAAGAATATTCTTCATGACACGGTTCTCGCGACCTTCTTCTATGAATTTATCTATTTTTATGTCGGCTTCGGTAACCCAGTTGTTCTGATTCTTGACAGTCCTGAAATGCTGAAGATATCCGTCTTTGCCGTACGGCTCTACTCCCCACTTTTCAAGCAATGATATGATATATTCTGCGGCTTTGCCGGCTCCTTCCGTTCCAGCATCACGTCCCTCGTAGAAATCTTTTGCCAGTTCGCCTACAAACACTCTCGCATTCTCTTCGGTAATGCTCTTATAACCGGCCATAGAGACCTCCTGCGCTGTAACGCTTGGCACACAAAACAGGAATAGGCAAAATATTAAAACCTGGAAAATCGTTTTTGTTCTGCTCATCATAACATGAATTTTCGGTAAACTTACCACATTTTTCAGAGATGTATGCAAACATGCATAAAAAAAAGAAAAAACCGGCGCTAAGAATGATAGAAACAGGAACTTTCCCCACTCTTTATTGTAGCGGAGCAAGGCATTTATTCTCAACATAATAGAATTGCAAGAAGAAATTAACAAACTGTTGAAAACTTTCTTTGAATTTATGCTTTAAAATTTGTGGGGAATTGTGGGGAATTATGTAATTTTGGAACGAATTATATAAATTAGAGAGGAATATATGCGTTTTATCGGCAACATAGAGGCAAAAACGGACAACAAAGGCAGGGTTTTCATACCCGCTTGTTTCCGTCGCATTCTCCAGAACGGAGGGTGCGACAAGGTTATGTTGCGCAAAGACGTATATCAGGACTGCCTTGTACTCTACCCCCTCGAAAGCTGGAACGAGCAGCTGAATATTCTGCGCTCCAAGCTCGATAAATGGAATTCAAGGCACCAGATGATATTCCGTCAGTTCGTTGCCGACGTTGAGGAAATGAGCATTGACAGCAACGGACGAATATTGTTGCCGAAAAGATACATGGGCCTTGCCGGCATAAAGCAAGAGGTCCGCTTCATCGGCATGGACGATACAATAGAGATTTGGGCGAAGGAAAAACTCGAAAAGCCGTTTATGACTCCGGAGGAGTTCAGCAGCGAGTTCGAAAAGATAATGACTGCGGAAGGAGGCAAAGATGAACGAGAATAATGTATATCACACGCCGGTGCTGCTCAAAGAGAGCGTAGACGGGATGCAGATAATGCCCGGCGACATCTGTATTGACGTAACCTTCGGAGGCGGCGGTCATTCCAAAGAGATTCTTTCAAGGCTTGGCGAGAAGGGTTCTCTTTACAGCTTTGACCAGGACGAGGATGCCGAGAAGAATGCCCCTGAGGACGACCGCTTCACTTTTGTCCGTGGAAACTTCCGCTTCATCTATAACTTCATGCGTTACCACGAAACGACAGAGGTTGATGCCATCCTTGCAGACCTCGGCGTTTCGGGACACCACTTCGACGACGAGACGCGAGGCTTTTCGTTCCGTTTTGACTCAGCGCTCGACATGCGCATGAACAAACGTGGAGGAGAGACCGCAGCCGATCTGCTTAACAAAGCGCCGGAAGAAGAGCTTGCAAGAATATTCAAGCTGTACGGAGAGCTGAATTTCGCGCGCAAGCTTGCCGCAAGAATCGTTAAGGCAAGAGCCGCAAAGCCGATAGAAAGAGTGAACGAGCTTATAGAGCTTGCCAAGCCGTTCTGCCCGCCGCAACGTGAAAAGAAAGAGATGGCAAAGGTGTTCCAAGCTCTGCGAATTGAGATAAACAAAGAGATTGAGGCCTTGCAGCAGATGCTCATAAGCGCAAAAGACCTGCTCAAACCAGGCGGACGCCTTGTCGTCATAACATACCACTCGTTAGAAGACCGTATTGTAAAGAACTTCATGAAGAGCGGGAATTTTGAAGGCAAGACAGAGAAGGACTTCTTCGGAAACTCTACGTCACCGTTCGAGATGAAGAAAGTCATTGTGCCGGCCGACGACGAACTTAACGCAAATCCTCGTTCACGGAGTGCGAAACTGAGAATAGCAATCAAGAAATAGCGGCAAAATGGGGGAGAATAACGACAAAAAGAAGAAAAAGAGAGGAGGCATAATAAACTCCATAATGGGAGGACGCATCTTCGCGAGCAAGATAATCACGGAGAACGCGTGGCTGCTCGCGCTCATTGTGCTCTATTCGTTCATTTATGTCAGCAACCGCTACGAGTATGAACAGGAGCTATTGAAAATAGACCGCCTCACGAAAAAAAGAGACAAGTTGAAAAACAACCTGCTCACACTAAAGAGCGAGTTCTCGTACCAGAGCAGACAGACAGAGATTGAAAACTGCCTGAAAGAGAACAACAGCGAAATCAAAGTTGCGACAAAGCCTACATATACGATATACAAAGACTGAAAAACATAATAAGCAATAACAATACGACAATGTTCAAGTTCCGTGATAACACAATCCTCCGCTACAACCTTATAGTGTTGTTCGGTTTTACGATGTTTGCCCTTGTAATCATCGGCAACATATTGGTTGTGATGTTCAAGGAACGTGAATTCTGGGAGACGGTAAAGAACAAGAACATACACCCCGTATCAATAGAGCCTCAACGAGGAAACATTCTCAACGACAACGGAGAACTCATGGTGAGTACCTTGCCTTTATACAAGATACATATTGACTTCGACTATTACAACAGAAGAAACAAGACGGACGAAAAGGAGACAAGACACAAGAAGGATTCTATTTGGAGAGCCGATATGCACAGCCTTTGCGTGGGACTCAACGAGATATTTCCCAACAAAAGCGTCGAGAGCTTTGAAAAAGACCTGAGCTACGGTTTCAGGAACAAAAAGAGATACCATTGGCTTTATAACCGCAAAATATCGTACACGCAATACCAAAGAATTCTCGAACTGCCCATAATAAGGATGGGCAAGAAGTACAGCGGAATCATTGTCGAAGAGGAGATACAACGAAAAAACATCTTCGGCGACATAGGCATGAGCACATTCGGCATTGTTCGCAAGACTACCGACAAGAACAAGAATGAGATAGAAGAGGTAAACGGGCTTGAACAGAAATACGACAGCTACCTGAGGGGAATCCCCGGAGCTGGACGAAAAGAAAAGACCGGCGGAAGGTTCATCCTGAAAGTAGACAAGCCTGCGCAGAACGGCATGGATTTGCAGACGACTATCAGCTCCGACATGCTCGACATTTGCGAGAATGCTGTCAAGAAGGTACTTAAACGCCACCGTTTGCCTGCAGGGTGGGCAATTCTAATGGAGACGAAGAGCGGTGATATCAAGGCTGTCGTAAACCTGACCAAGCTTGAAGAGGGCGTATATGCCGAGACCGTCGAGAACATACAGAACAACCCCACTCCCAACCATGCGTTCTGCCGCCTTATGGAGCCGGGCTCGATATTCAAGACCGTAGCGCTGACAGCCGCATTGGAAGACGGACGACTGACATCAAAAGACTCGGTCACCGCATACAAGAGCAAGGTGTGCTATTTCAACGGCAAACCTGTCAGAGACGAGGCGTACAGCGACAACGGCACAGGCAAATACAGCATGTCCGAAGCTTTGAAATACTCGTCAAACATAAGCATGGTGCAGTACATAAAGAAGGCGTACGGCAACGACCCTGAACAGTACACGAACACGCTTGTCCGCTTTGGGCTTACCGAGAACTACAAACTTATCGAGAGCGAAATGACGCCGTACCTCACAATGCCCGGAACAAAAAGATGGAACGGATTCAGCCTGAACTCAATGTCCTATGGATACGCGGTGGGAATGACCGGAATAAACATCCTTTCGTTCTACAATACGATAGCGAACGACGGAAAACAGATGCGGCCAAGACTTGTCAAAGCCATAATAAAGAATGGGAAGACCATTGAAGAGTACCCTACAAAGGTGCTTAACGAACATCTTATATCAAAGGCTACAGCCGACACTATAACAAGTTTCCTTGTAGACGTCGTCAATGGCAAGAAAGGTACAGGCTGGAGAGCCAAGTCGGACATGATGCTCATAGCGGGAAAGACCGGCACTGCCAACATACCCAATTCAATAACAGGCAAGTACGACAACAGCGAGAAAATGATGAGTTTCTGCGGCTTCTTCCCAGCCGAAAAACCGCAATACACCCTGCTGATTCAGATGGTGTATGACCAGAAACAGGATACTCGTCCCGATTCTCTCAGGATAAAGCTTGGCGGCGGAAACAGCGCTGCGGTAGCCTTCAAGGAGATTGCCGAGAAGATTATGGCAAAAAGCTATTCTGCCCCTATTGACGCCGTTATCGACACGGTACACAGCATTGCGCCGAAGGTAAAGACAGGAAACATTACCGAAGCGGGGACCGTACTTAAGAAAATCGGTTTCCCGATGTCGGACAGTTTTAAGGCACAGACAGCCTTCGAGGAGGAGATGTGGGGAAGGGTCAATTTTGAGAATGACAGCATATATGAATACAAGAACAGGGTGATAAAAGAGAATTCCGTTCCCGACGTAAGAGGAATGGGCGCAAAGGATGCAGTATATCTTATGCAGCAGGCAGGCCTCGACGTGGAGATAAGCGGCTACGGGATTGTAAAATCACAAAGCGTAATTGCCGGAACTGCAGTACGAGGCAAAAGAACGGTCAAACTGACTTTAGCGCCTTGATAATATATATTAATAAGGATAAAAAAAAGAATATGATACTCAGCGAACTGTTAAAAGAGATACAATACACCCATTTGGTCATGCCAAAGGATGAGGTCGATGTGCTTGGAATAAACATTGACTCACGCCTTGTGCGGAAAGGCGATATGTTCATTGCCGTACGAGGAACGCAGACCGACGGACACGCCTACATAGCCACAGCCGAAGAGAGAGGAGCCGTGGCGATAGTCTGTGAAGTTCTGCCGGAAAAGCAGAACCCTGAAATTGCATATATAACGTTGGCCGATACGCAGAGCGTCACAGGCAAGCTGGCTACGACATTCTACGGCAAACCCACAGAGAAACTGAAGCTGGTAGGCGTAACAGGAACAAACGGAAAGACCACAATCGCGACGTTGCTATATGCCCTTTTCAGTGAAATGGGACACAAATGCGGACTGCTCTCTACCGTATGCAATTATGTGGACGGCACGGCATATCCATCGACACATACTACTCCCGACCCTATTTCATTGAACAAGCTGCTTGCGAAAATGGTCGAGGCGGGATGCGAGTATGCCTTCATGGAGGTCAGTTCGCATGCGCTTGCGCAGTCAAGAGTAAGCGGACTCGAGTTCGCCGGGGCCATTTTCACCAACCTGACACGTGACCACATGGATTTCCATGAGAACATGGAGAACTATCTGAAGGCCAAGAAGCGCTTCTTCGACGACCTGCCCCGCAACGCTTTCGCCATAACAAACCTTGACGACAAGAACGGCCCTGTAATGGTACAGAACTGCCGCGCCGACATAAAGAGCTATTCCACGAGAACCATGTGCGACTACAAGGCGCGCCTTGTAGAAACGCACCTCGACGGAATGATTCTGGAGTTCAACAATAGAGAGTTCAACACATTGCTGACAGGACGTTTTAACATAAGCAACCTGCTTGCGATATTCGGAGCTGCCATTGAATTGGGCAAAGACCCGGAAGATGTACTGCGCGTGCTGAGCATGCTCAAACCCGTTTCAGGGCGTTTCGAGACCATACACTCGCCTAATGGAGTAACCGCTGTCGTAGACTATGCGCACACTCCCGATGCTATAAAGAATGTGCTGGGAACGGTAAAAGAGGTACTGCATGGGAATGGAGATATTATCACTGTTATAGGCGCAGGCGGCAATCGCGACAAAGGCAAACGCCCCATTATGGCACAGGAAGCTGTCAAAAACAGCAACAAAGTCATTCTCACCTCGGACAATCCTCGCAACGAAGAGCCTCAGGACATCATCAACGACATGCTCGCAGGCCTCAACGATGAGCAGAAGAGGGACGTGCTGTCAATAGCAGACCGCAAAGAAGCTATAAGAGTAGCCTGCTCGTTGGCAAAGAAGGGCGACGTCGTGGTTGTAGCAGGAAAAGGCCATGAGGACTATCAAGAGATAAAGGGAGTGAAGCACCACTTTGACGACAAGGAGGTTATAAGAGAAATTTTTAATATCTGACATTATGCTGCATTACATTTTTGACCTGCTAAAGGATACGGACCTCCCGGGAGCGAGACTGCTTACATACACCTCGTTCAGGTCGCTGCTTGCCATAGTGCTGTCGCTGATTATATCGGCGTGGTGCGGAAGCGGACTTATCAAATACTTCAAAAAGAAGCAGATAACGGAGACCCTGCGTGATTTTGACAAGAACAACCTCAAGGCGGGCGTTCCTACAATGGGAGGCATCATTGTAATAATTGCGATACTTGTTCCGTGTCTGCTCGTAGGAAGACTGAACAATGTCTACATGATTCTTTTGCTTGTCACGACTGTATGGCTGGGTATTCTGGGCTTTGCCGACGACTACATAAAGACATTCAAGAAGAACAAGGACGGAATATCGGGCAAGACGAAAATCATTGCGCAAGCAGGCTTAGGACTCTTCATTGGCATCACGCTCTACTTGAGCCCGCAGGCTGTCATGCGCGAAAACGTGACTGTGGAGAAAGCGAACAACACCGAAGAGGTATATCATAAGAAGACCCCTGAGAAACTGAACAAAACCACTATCCCGTTCATTAAGAACCACAATCTCGACTACAGCGAGATAATGTCGTTCTGCGGCGAGTACAAAGAGGAGGCCGGCTGGATTCTTTTTGTCATAGTCACTATACTTATAGTAACCGCTGTATCAAACGGCGCCAACCTTAACGACGGCATGGACGGTATGCTGGCTGGAAACGCAGCTATAATAGGCGTCGCTCTTGCCCTGCTTGCATATATATCGAGCCACGTCAATTGGGCAGAATACTTCAACATAATGTTCTTGCCCGGAATCGAAGAGGTTGTGGTATTCACGTTTGCGTTCATAGGAGCCCTCATAGGCTTCCTGTGGTACAACGCATTCCCGGCACAGCTGTTCATGGGCGACACAGGCAGCCTCACCATCGGCGGCATAATAGGCGTCATTGCGATACTAATACACAAGGAGATTCTGCTGATACTGCTTTGCGGAATATTCGTAGCCGAGAATTTGTCCGTAATAATGCAGGTCGCATACTTCAAGAGAGGCAAGAAGAAGGGCGTTAAGCAGAGAATTTTCCGCAGAGCCCCGCTTCACCATCACTACAACATAGGTGAAGAGAAGCTCGACAAGGAGTGCGCATACCTTTTGAAAGGGCCGGAAAGACCTATACACGAGGCGAAAATAACCATACGTTTTTGGATTGTAACAATCATTATGGCTGTCATAACGCTTATGACACTGAAGATAAGATAATGGAGAAGAGAATTGTAATATTAGGCGGAGGAGAGAGCGGTTGCGGAGCGGCCGTGCTTGCGAAGAAGCTTGGATTCGACGTGTTCGTGTCGGACTTTGGCGCTATAGCAGACAAATACAAGCAGATGCTCGACGAGCATGAGGTCGCATGGGAGGAAAAAAGACATTCCGAAGATATAATTCTGAGTGCCGGAGAGGTCATCAAGAGCCCGGGCATACCCAACGAAGCGCCAATTGTAGTAAAGATAGCGGAGGCCGGAATACCCGTTATTTCGGAAATTGAATTCGCGGGACGCTATACAAGGGCCAAGATGGTGTGCGTCACCGGAAGCAACGGAAAGACCACGACCACGTCGCTGATATATCACATATTCTGCGAAGCAGGGCTCGATGTAGGCCTTGCGGGAAACATCGGGAGAAGCCTTGCCTTGCAGGTCGCTGAAGGAGACAAAGACTATTACATTGTTGAACTGAGCAGTTTCCAACTCGACAACATGTACGAGTTCCGAGCGAACGTGGCCGTACTTATGAACATCACCCCTGACCACCTCGACCGCTACGGATACGACATGCAAAACTATATTGATGCGAAACTGCGTATTCTGCAGAATCAACTTCCCGAGGACGCATTCGTATACTGGAACGATGACCCGATAATAAAAGAGGAACTGCCCAAGTATAAGCACGGCAAGCTTTACCCTTTCGCAGAGAAACGTCACGAGGGGGCTGCCGCATATACCGAAGCTGAGAAAATCATATTCACGGAACCCGTTCCGTTCAATATGGAGCTTGAGGAACTCTCTTTGACAGGCAAGCATAACCTTTACAACTCTATGGCCGCAGGAATTTCGGCCAATGTGGCTGGAATTCAGAAAGAGAAAATACGTGAAGCGCTCGGCACCTTTACAGGCGTAGAACACCGCCTTGAAAAAGTAGCCAAAGTGAACGGAGTAGAATACATAAACGACTCCAAAGCCACGAACGTGAACAGCTGCTGGTATGCTCTGCAGAGCATGAAAACAAAAACGATACTTATTCTTGGCGGAAAAGATAAGGGTAATGATTATAGCGAGATTGCGGAACTTGTAAAGGAGAAATGCAGCGGGCTCATTTTCCTGGGAGCCGACAACAGCAAGCTGCACGCCTTTTTTGACAGCTTCGGCATTCCTGTCGCCGACACACGTTCAATGCAGGAGTGCGTGAATGAAGCCTATCGCATGGCTAAAAGAGGCGAGACGGTGCTTCTCAGTCCATGTTGCGCAAGCTTTGACCTGTTCAAGAGCTACGAGGACAGAGGCAGGCAGTTTAAAGAGTGTGTATGCAAGTTATAAAGTATTATGGGAGGCGAAGAGTTAAAAAGGATATTGTTCAAAGGGGACAAAGTGATATGGATTGTCTTCTTTATAATGTGCTCGATTTCTTGGGTGGAGGTGTTCAGCGCGACCAGCCGACAGATTGAGTCGGGACACTATTGGCTTCCTATCATCAAACACACTGTGTTCATTGCAGCCGGAACTGTGGTTGTATGGATTATGCATAACATGAAAGTGTCATGGATAAAAGGACTAACATACATTATATACGGTTTAGGTCTTGCCGGACTCATCTGGGCGCAGATTGATGAAGGCTCGAGAATAAACGACAGCGCCCGTTGGGTTAAGATAATGGGGTTCACGTTCCAGCCTATGGAGCTTGCCAAGATGGGACTTGTTATGGTGACGGCGCTGATAACGTCGCAGCACCAGGACGAAAACGGCACAGACCGTTTTGCCTTAAAGAAGATACTTATATATTCGGCACTCCCTATACTGCTTATTTTAAAAGAGAACTTCTCTACAGCGTTCCTAATACTGCTCGCGCTTTACGGAATGATGCTGGTGAGCCGCTACCCAGGCAAGCAGATGCTGATGATTTTAGGAACGGCCATTGTAATTGGGGTTGTCGGAGCTTCTGCGGTCATGATTACTCCTGACAGCGCTGCGAAAGACAGCTCTTTCGGGAGAAAGATTGTAACATGGAAGCATCGAGTAATAGACGCTATGTCGCAAACGCCTGTAACGCCCGAAGATTATGAGATTAAGAATGAGCAGAGGACATATGCGAACATAGCCATCGCATCGAGCCACATTTTCGGTTGCGGTCCAGGCAATTCGGTACAGCGCGACTTCTTGCCGCATGCGTACTCCGATTTCATATATGCCATCATCATTGAGGAACTTGGTCTTATAGGCGGAGTCGTCGTACTGCTGCTCTACATGACTATTCTCTACAGATGCGGGAAAATAGCCCGGCGCTGCGAAGACCCCTACCCGGCCTATCTCGTAATGGGCATCGGAATGATTATCACGCTGCAGGCTATGATGCACATGTATATATCCGTAGGAGACCTTGTTACAGGACAGCCCCTGCCGCTCATAAGTCAGGGAGGAACATCTATGCTCATAAACTGCGTGTACATCGGAATGATTCTGAGCGTCAGCCGATACGCGAAAAAAGCAAGCGCGAACCCGAACAAAAGTCTGGACGAGATAGAGAACAGCAGTATTAACAACGAGAAAACCGAGACAGCATGAAAAAAGAATACAGAATTATTGTCAGCGGAGGCGGAACAGGAGGACATATCTTTCCTGCGATATCTATCGCTGACGCCATTAAGAGAAAACACCCTGACTCAAAGATTCTTTTTGTAGGCGCAGACAACAGAATGGAGATGCAGCGTGTTCCTGATGCCGGATACGAAATAAAAGGATTGCCCATTGCAGGTTTCGACCGCAAGAATATTTTCAAAAACTTCAAAGTGCTTTGGCTTATATTCAAGAGCCAAAGAATGGCAAAGAAGATTATAAGGAAGTTCGCTCCGCACGCCGTTGTCGGCGTAGGCGGATATGCGAGCGGACCGACACTTAAGATGGCGGCGTCGATGAATATTCCGACCCTCATTCAGGAGCAGAACTCTTACGCCGGAGTAACGAACAAGATTCTTGCAGGCAAGGCAAAGATGATTTGCGTCGCATACGACGGCATGGAACGTTTCTTCCCTCACGAGAAAATCAAGATGACAGGGAACCCTGTACGCAAGAGCCTTATCGACATGAAGACCAACCGCGCCGAAGCCATTAAAGCTATGGGACTTGACGAGAACAAAAAATGCGTTCTCATTGTAGGCGGCAGTCTTGGCGCAAGAAGCATCAACGAAGGCGTGCTTGCGAACATTGAACTGATTAGAAAAAACAAGGAAATACAATTCGTCTGGCAGACAGGAAAGCTCTATTTCGAAGAGATGAAAGAGAGAATAGCCGCAGCGGGCAAGCCTGATAATATTATTGTTACCGACTTCGTCTCGAACATGGCTAACGCTCTTAGCGCTGCCGACCTTGTCGTTTCACGAGCCGGCGCCGGATCTATATCGGAGTTCGCTCTGCTTGGCAAGGCTGTCATCCTTGTTCCGTCGCCTAACGTATCCGAGGACCACCAGACAAAGAACGCAATGGCGCTTGTCGAGAAGGGTGCGGCAATACATGTTCCCGACGCAAGGACTAAAGAGGAGATGATAAAAACCGCTGTTGAAACAGTAATGGATGCCGAGAAGATTGGTACGCTTGAGAAGAATGTGGAGAAACTTGGCCGTCCTAATGCGGCTGAAGTGATAGCCGACGAGGTTGTGATGCTTGCCGAAGCATACATTGAGAAAGAGACACGACGCAAAAAAGAGAAAATAAAATAATGAGATTCGAAGATATTAAATCGGTTTACTTCCTGGGAGCAGGCGGAATAGGCATGAGCGCCCTTGTACGCTACTTTATAAGCGAGGGAAAATTCGTTGCCGGGTATGACCGCACGCCGAGCGAACTTACCGGACGTCTTGTCGAAGAGGGCGCGCGTCTCCACTTTGAGGAAAACATTGAACTAATTCCCGACGAGTGCAAGGACCCGGCAAGCACACTTGTCGTATACACGCCTGCGATACCTGCCGGCCACAAGGAGTGGGAACTGTTCCGTAACGGAGAGTTCTGCGTAATGAAGAGGGCTCAGGTACTTGGCATAGTTACCAAGAACAGAAGAGGCGTCTGCGTGGCAGGAACGCACGGCAAGACCACTACGTCTACGATGACAGCCCATCTGCTGCACCAGTCACACGTCGATTGCGCGGCATTCTTGGGAGGTATCTCAAAGAACTACAGAAGCAACCTTCTCTTGAGCGAGAAGAGCGACCTTATAGTCGTTGAGGCCGATGAGTATGACCGTTCATTCCTGCATCTTGAGCCGTACATTGCGACTATAACATCGGCCGATGCCGACCACCTTGACATTTACGGCAACAAGGAGAACTACCTCGAAGCCTTCGCCCAGTTCACCGAGAGGATAAGAGAAGACGGCTGTCTGATAATACACGAAGGACTTGAAGTGAAACCGAGAGTCAAGGAAGGTGTCAAAGTATACACATACGGAAGAGAGAGCGGAGATTTCCGCGCCGAGAACATAAGAATTGGGAACGGCAGGATTGTGATAGACTATGTTTCACCCTGGCAACGCATTAATGACGTAGAGCTTGGAGTCCCTGTAAGCATAAACATCGAGAACGGCATTACGGCTATGGCTATGGCAGAGATTTGCGGCGCGACAGCAGAAGAGATAAAGAGCGGCATGGCAAGTTTCGCCGGTGCCGACAGACGCTTCGACTTTCACATAAAGAGCGAGGACCTTGTACTGCTCAGCGACTACGCCCACCACCCGGACGAGGTAAAGGCGTGCGCAGCCTCGCTGAAGGAGCTTTACAGCGACAAGAAAATCACTGCAATATTCCAGCCGCACCTGTTCAGCCGTACAGCCGACTTCTACAAGGAGTTCGCGCAGAGCCTTTCGCTCTTCGACAAGGTTATACTTGCCGATATTTACCCGGCACGCGAAAAACCGATACCGGGAGTCACAAGCAAACTGATATATGATTGCATAGGACCGCAGACCGATAAGGCTATGTGCCGAAGAGAAGATGTCATCGCATGTGTCGAGAACGAGAAGAACGGTATCGAGGTTCTTGTTGTGCTTGGAGCAGGAGATATTGAGAATGAAATGAAACAGATAAAAGAGATACTTGAAAATAGATAATGTTTAGAAAAATAGCGAAATACCTTGTCGTGTCGATATTTGTCGGATATGCCCTATTCGCCTTTATCGGGATTCCCTCTCTTGAGAAGAGCGGGGAATGCAAAGATGTGATTGTGAGCATGCTTGACAATGAACTGAACATTATAAACGCCGACGACATTCATGACATAATAGAGAGAAAAGGACTTGACCCTACAGGCAAGAACCTCGAAGAGTTCAACTGCCAGGATATTGAAGACGCATTGAAAGCTGTTTCGCTCATTGACGACTGCCAGGTCTACAAAAGCGTCAAAGGGCATGTAATAGTCAATGTAAGAAGCAAGAAACCGGTGCTGAAAATATATGACGAAAACAGCAAGCAGTACCACATCGACAGCAAGGGCGACATTATACATGGAATAGAAAAAGCCCTTTACCTGCCTGTCGCGAGCGGATATATAAACGACAGCATAGCATCGAACGAGCTGCGTGATATTGCAGACATTATAGACAGCGAAGAATTCTGGAAATCGCAGATAGAGCAGATTTACATTGACAAGAACGGCAAGATTACCATGATTCCCAGAGTCGGGAACCAAGTGATCGAGTTCGGAGCTGCAAAGGATATCGAAAGCAAGTTCGACAAGCTCTATACATTCTACAAAGAGGGAATGAACAACATCGGCTGGAATAAATACAGCAAGATAAACATAGAATTCAGCGACAAGGTTATATGTACCAAAAAAGATAAAAGATAAATATGGGAAGAACAGATTACATAACGGCTATCGAGATAAGCTCGTCGAAGATTTCGGGTACAGTCGGTGTCAAGACCTATGAGGGGATAAAGATTCTGGCTGCCGCAAGCATGCCCGTCACAGGTTTTGTCTCAAAGGGTGTCGTGCGCAACGTAGACGAGACAAGCAATGCCATAAACTGCATTATCAACTCGCTTGAAAGCAACCTCGACAATGTCGAGATAAAGAGGGCTTACGTGTCATTGGCCGGACTCACCGTCTGCTCAATAAGGTCAAAGGTAACAAGAGAGTTCGAAAGCTACACGAAAATTACCCCAGAGATAATCAACAGCATGGCCGACGAGAACGACAGCACGTTCAATGCCCCCGAGGGCTATACAAGAGTGCAGACTATCGACCAGGAGTACAGGCTCGACGGCAAGATAGACAAGAACCCCGTCGGCGCCCCGACAAGGCTGATAGAAAGCAACTACCTGAACATTGTTGTAAAGGAGCAGTACCTAAACCAGCTCAACGAGAGCTTCAGGCAGGCGGACATTGAAATTGCCGACAGTTTCTGTGCTGCCCGCATGGATGCGGACATCATATTATCGAACGACGCTCGCCGCAACGGCTGCTCCCTTGTGAATATCGGAGCAGACACTACTACCGTTGCCGTATATAACAATGAAATGATGCGCAAGCTTGTCGTCCTGCCGCTCGGAAGCGACAATGTGACAATGGACCTCTGTTCGCTTCAGATTTCGCGCGATGAAGCCGAAGAGATAAAGATTACAAGAGGATACAAGTCACAATATGCAGACCACCCGACAATTGACGGCGACACCATAAACAACGTCATCAACGCCAGAATGTGCGAAATTCTTCAGAATGTAAAGTACCAGATTGAAGAGTCGGGAGAGAATATCGGGCATATAATATTTACCGGCGGCGGCTCCAAGCTGAAAAATCTAAACATCCTGTTTGAAGAGTACCTTTCCAACTTCAATTGCGATATCATATCAGAGCCGCAGTTCAGCCTCGTAAGCAGCAGCGGAGTAAATATAAACGGCATATTCTCGACAGCGCTCTACAGCCTGCTGAAGCTTGGCAACGAGAATTGCTGCGAAGAACTGAAGCCTGCTGTTCTGCCGGCACAGCCTGTTGAACAGAGCATCTTCGATGAGGAACCGTTTGCCGAAAATGAAAATAGAGCTGAGGGAAAGAAGAATGGCAGCAAAAACAACAGCGGCAAGAAATCGGAATCAAAATTAAAGACATTGATGGAGAGGTTCAAGCAAACCACGTTCGAGTTTGTGGGACAGGTGACCGAAGATGAGGGAGAAGACAACAATGACGACATTTGATAAATGATACAACAGAGTATGGATATGAACGAACAGACAAAAAAGAGCCTTCCTTTTGCGATACCGACAGATGCTCCAAGAATTATAAAGGTTATAGGTGTTGGCGGAGGAGGAAGCAATGCAGTACAGAACATGTACCGTAAAGGCATACACAATGTATCATTCGTGGTATGCAATACCGATATGCAGGCGTTGCAGAACTCCCCGATACCGAAGAAGGTACAGTTAGGAGAGAAGATAACCGAAGGACTGGGAGCCGGAAACGACCCGGCAGTCGCTCGCCGCGCGGCAGAAGAGAGCCGTGAAGAGATTGCAGGCCTGTTTAACGACGGTACTAAGATGGCTTTCATCACAGCCGGAATGGGCGGCGGAACAGGCACTGGAGCGGCTCCCGTAATTGCCGAGATAGCGAAAGAATTAGGCATACTTACAGTAGGCATCGTAACTATTCCCTTCAAATTCGAGATGACCGGCAAGATAAAGCAGGCGCTCAAGGGCGTAATAGAGATAGCGAAGCATGTCGATGCGTTGCTTGTTATAAATAACCAGCGTCTTATCGATATGTACCCGAAGGTGAATGTAGCCGAAGGATTCCGCATCGTGGACGACGTGCTTACGACAGCAACCAAGAGTATTGCCGAGCTTATCACTGCCCGCGGCACAATCAACCTCGACTTCCGTGATGTAAAGAAGATACTCAAGGACGGAGGCGTCGCTATAATGAGCTACGGCATTGAAAAGGGCGAGATGCGTGTTTCGCGTGCATTCCGCAACGCCATGCACTCTCCGTTGCTTAACGACAACGATATTTACAAGTCGAAAAAGATTCTTTTCAACATATACGAGAACCCCAATGACCCGATACGTGTTGAAGAGATGGGAGAAGTCGAAGCGTTCATGCAGCAGTTCAAGGACGAGAATATTGAACTTATCTGGGGCTTGAGCAAAGACCTCAACCTGCAGGAGGGCGAGGTTAAAGTAACTGTGCTTGCCACTGGATTCGGCATGAAAGACATCCCTGACATGAGACCTGTCATACAGGCAGAAGAGGATATTGTCGAAAAACTATCTATTGAAGAGCAGAATAGAAGAAAAAGAGAGGAAGAGAAGCTTAACAGCATGGTTGAGGTATTCTACAAGCCCGACTTTAAGGTATACATATTCAAAGGCGACGAGATGCACAACGAAGAGTTCCTGGCGGCTATAGACAACTCGCCCGCATACAGCCGCACAGCGCAGGATCTTGAAAAGATTACAGCTATGGCCGGCACCGCGTTACTTGAAGAAGAGAATTAAAAGATAAAAGGAGAATAAAAATTAACAGTTATGGAACTATTTGACATTATAAGCAACGATATCAAGGAAGCTATGAAAGCTAAGGACAAGGTTGCTCTTGACACACTGAGAAACATAAAGAAGGTGCTTCTTGAAGCAAAGACAGCTCCTGGCGCAGGCGACACTGTAAGTGACGAGACTGCAATAAAGCTTATCCAGAAACTCGTGAAGCAGGGCAAGGAGTCTGCGGAACTTTACAGCAGCCAGAACCGTCCTGAACTTGCGCAGGAGGAGCTTGCGCAAGTTGCCGTAATGGAACGTTACCTGCCCAAGCAGATGAGTGAGGAAGAGGTTACGGCCGTTTTGAAAGAGATTGTCGCACAGACGGGCGCAACAGGACCTCAGGACATGGGAAAGGTCATGGGTGCCGCTACAAAGCAGCTTGCCGGCAAGGCCGAAGGCAAAATGATTTCAACTATTGTCAAGCAGCTGTTGAACAACAACTAATCGAACAGTTCCTTTAGAATTTCTAAAGATTTCAGCTGCGGAAAGCCGGGAACATGAAGACGGTAGTATTCAGTAAGAATTGCGAGGTATTCCCCTCGCAATTTTCTGTTTAGAGAAAGCGTGTGCATCGACTCGTATCCTGTACGCAGCAGTTCGGCGAAAGGTTCCCACTCCTGAGGCATCAGAAAGTTGGGATGCAGAGGATGTTCCCTCACAAAACAGCCTTGCGCCAAGTCAAGATAGGAATTCGGCATGCCGCTTTCGATGTTAGGATATATTCCGAGGTAACGCAGGAGCTGCGACATGAACACCAAATGGAAGTCGGAGTATCCGTGTTCAAGATTGTCGAACAAAGTCAGCGAACGGTCAAGAAAGTTGAACAGCGATTCGTCGCCTTCCTCTTCGCGCAGAGCGAATGTAAGCACTTCGGAAAGAAACAGGGCTATTGACGATTTGACCACGTTGAACGGGATTGTGGAGTACATTGAATAGGGCTGGACATCGCTTATGCGAGGAAGACGCTTTCCTTGCTTGCACGACGCTGTAAAAGAGAGCATTGCAAGAGGCTGGAAAAGCACGCTCTTGCCACGGTTCCGCTTGCTTCTCGAAGAAGAAGCAAGGAAAGAAGCACGCCCGCATTGGCGTGTATATATATCGACTATCATAAGAGAGTCGTTATATTTTAAGGTACGCAGGACTATGCCGTCGAATTTCTCAATCATAAATATTTGGGGCGCATCGCTTGCAAAGCTGTAGCCGTATTACTCAAAATTCATATGGTTTCGTGATTTAGAAGGACCGTTCAGGACCATTTATATGACAAAACTATAAAAAAAAGTCGAATTTATTTGCCAAATTAAAAAAAGGTTGTACCTTTGCATTCGCTTTAGCCACCAAACAGGCTAAAAAGACCCTCAAAAGGGGTTATTTCTAAGGCCGGCCCATTCGTCTATCGGCTAGGACGCAAGATTTTCATTCTTGAAAGAGGGGTTCGATTCCCCTATGGGCTACAAGTAAAACTAAAAAAACATATTAAAGAGATGGCAAACCACAAATCATCACTTAAGAGAATCAGACAGACAGAGAAGAGAAATCTTCAGAACCGTTACTTCGGCAAAAACATGCGTTCTGCAGTTCGCGGCCTTCGCGCTATCACAGACAAGAACGAGGCTTTGGCTAAGTTCCCCGAAGTTCAGAAGATGCTCGACAGAATGGCTAAGCGCGGTCTTATCCACAAGAATAAAGCTGCCAACCTGAAGTCTGGTTTGTGCGCTAAAATCGCAAAGTTAGCCTAATTTTATTGAAACATATATTTACCGAACAAGAGGCTGGATTTCACATCCAGCCTTTTCGTGTTGCGGCACCTATAAACTGAATTGAGTTACAGAAATCGCCCGGCGAAAATTTTCTGAAGAATTGCGAAAAATATAGCAACTTTTCGGGAAACATTCTTTGCAAAAAAGAGCGATTTTCATTAACTTTGTTCAGTTATTTTGTTTAGTAGAAACATTTATGAGCGAAGAAATAAATAAGGATGCGGCAGCCAACTATTCGGCCGACAGTATCCAGGTCTTAGAGGGACTGGAAGCGGTACGCAAACGCCCGGCGATGTACATTGGCGACATTAGCGAAAAAGGACTTCACCACCTGGTATACGAGGTCGTCGACAACGCCATTGACGAGGCTATGGCGGGCTTCTGTACACACATAAACGTAACTATCAACCCCGGCAACTCGATCACCGTTATGGATAACGGCCGAGGCATCCCCGTAGACATGCATGAAAAGGAAGGGCGCTCGGCGCTCGAGGTCGTGATGACCGTGCTGCACGCCGGAGGCAAATTCAACAAAGATTCCTACAAGGTTTCAGGAGGCTTGCACGGCGTTGGCGTATCATGCGTGAACGCATTGTCAAAACACATGAAGACCGAGGTTTTCCGCGAGGGCAAGCACTATGTCCAGAACTATTCGTGCGGCAAACCGCTTGAGGCCGTTCACTGCGTCGGGGACACAGACCTCAGAGGCACAAAGCAGACATTCCAGCCCGATGACTCAATATTCATCGTGTCGGAATACCAATACCAGATACTCGCCACACGATTGCGCGAATTAGCATACCTCAATGCAGGCATAACAATCACGCTTACAGACGAGCGTCAGGCCGACGAGAACGGCAACTTCATGAGCGAAACATTCTACTCTACAGAAGGATTGAGAGAATTCGTCAGATATATCGATTCATCACGCACCCCGCTCATCGGAGAAGTGATATACCTTAACACCGAAAAGAACGGAATACCCATTGAGGCCGCAATCATTTACAATACAGGCTACAGCGAGAATGTCCACACCTACGTGAACAACATCAACACCATCGAGGGCGGCACGCACCTCGCAGGCTTCCGCCGTGCATTGACACGCACCCTCAAGAAGTATGCCGACGACACAAAGGCCCTTGAGAAGGCTAAGGTAGAGATTTCGGGCGAAGACTTCCGTGAAGGCTTGACGGCGATTGTTTCGGTCAAGGTTTCTGAACCGCAGTTCGAGGGCCAGACAAAGACCAAACTCGGCAACAGCGAAGTCACAGGAGCCGTAGACCAGGCTGTAGGAGAGGCCCTTGCGTATTACCTCGAGGAGCATCCGAAGGAGGCCAGAATGATCGTAGACAAGGTGGTTCTTGCAGCCACAGCACGTATCGCAGCCCGCAAGGCACGAGAGAGCGTGCAGCGCAAGAGCCCGATGAGCGGCTGCGGCATGCCGGGCAAGCTCGCCGACTGTTCCGACAAAGACCCCGCAAACTGCGAACTATTCCTTGTCGAGGGAGACTCTGCGGGAGGCTCCGCAAAGCAGGGACGTAAGAACAAGTTCCAGGCAATACTGCCGTTACGAGGAAAAATCCTCAACGTAGAAAAGGTCATGTGGCACAAGGCTTTTGAGAGCGACGAGATAAACAATATCATACAGGCTATCGGCGTACGCTTCGGCCTTGATCCTGAAGACAGCAAGAAAGCCAACATCGAGAAACTGCGTTACCACAAGATTATAATGATGGCCGATGCTGACGTAGACGGCGCGCACATCGGAACGCTCATCATGACGCTCTTCTACCGCTACATGCCAGAAGTAATTGAGGGCGGATACCTTTACAAAGCAATGCCTCCTCTCTATCTATGCTCAAAAGGCAAGGCAAGGAAATACTGCTACAACGACAAAGAGAAAGACGACTTTATACAGGAGTTCGCCGGCGGCAACGAGAAAGACATAAACATACAGCGTTACAAAGGTCTTGGAGAGATGAACCCCGAGCAACTTTGGGAGACGACAATGAACCCTGAGACACGCACGCTTAAACAGGTGACAATACGTGACGCTCAAGAGGCTGACTACATATTCTCAATGCTCATGGGCGACGACGTAGGCCCTCGCAGAGAGTTTATCGAGAAAAACGCCACTTATGCGAATATCGACGCATAAGAGCCCTGCAAAGATAGCACAATATGGAGCGACCCGAAGGTTGCTCCATATTTATTTATATATAGAAGAAGGCAAAATAGACAGAACTGCAAGAATCATAAATACCCCTACTAAAAAGAAGTCCGGTTGAAAAAAGATGAAAAAACGGTACAAAAACAAAAGAACGTCTTATCTTCAAACCAATTTATCACCGAACTTCAATAACGCGCGTAAACAACATTTTGACCGTTTTTTTACTCTTTTGCCGTTATATCTTATAAATCAAGAAAATAAAGAGATAAAAATTGCAAATATTTTTTATTTTTCTTTGCGATATAAATATTTCGTTATACCTTTGCACTCCGATTTTGAGAAGACTAATTTATACTCACTAAAAATTCTAAACAATGAAAGCAAAACTTTTTGTATTAGCAGTATTGGCAACATTCTGCATGTCAATAAATGCTCAGGTTGTAAACGCGACTGACGACAAGGAGGTAGCCGCTGCGGCTGTAAAAGCAGCTGACAAAGAGGCTGTAAAGGCAGCTAAGAAAGAAGCTGTAAAAGCGGCTAAGAAAGAGGCTGTAAAAGGTGCCAAGAAAGAAGCCGTAAAAGGCGCCAAGAAAGAGGCTGTAAAAGCGGCTAAGAAAGAAGCAGGCCCCAAGGGTACAAAGATTGAGGCCGTAAAAGGCGCTTCTGAGAAGGCAGCTAAAAAAGAGGCAGGTCCTAAGGGAACAAAGAAAGAGGCTGTAAAAGGCGCCAAGAAAGAGGCTGTAAAAGCGGCAGGTCCTAAAGGAACAAAGAAAGAGGCTGTAAAAGGCGCTTCCGAGAAGGCAGCAGTTAAGGGAGCCGGTTCTAAAGAAGCTGTAAAAGAATCAGAAAAGATCAAGAGAGAGAAAAGCGAAGAGAAACGTGCCGCTAAGGAGCTCAAGAAGGCAAACAAAGCTGCAAAGAAAACCAAGAAGTCTAAAAAGTAATTTTTAGACTTCTTAATTTAAAGGAAACGACTCTAAGAGCCGTTTTTTTTATTTTTAGCCATACCGAAAACATGTATTCCGGCTCACCGGCAAACTCCGGTGTGGAGCTAAGTAACTTTTTGTTTAAAACAAAAATCTCGCTCTGTTTTTAACGATTAAAGCGAAGCTTCGACGGCGTGAGCAGCATCTCGTCAAGCGCAGCATCGCCGAAAGTGATGCCGCTTGGGTTGCGATTGCGAATGCCGCCAACAGATTAACGAAGAACGATTAACGTGTAGCGATATTACTCTTTCAATGAATAAACGACAGCAGAAGTAACTTCAAATAAAACCGGCACTGTAAGTGAGAGAGTGCAAAGCCCTGCCGTATACAGACCATAAAACTGAAAACAGCGAATTCTTCTAGTTTATTGTTTCATTGTTGCACATTAGAGTTTTTAGCAAAACAAGTGTCAGCATTTTTGGGATTAGTGGAGGACTGTTTGAGCGTCAGGTAAGAAAAACAGCTTGCTGTTTTGCGCCGCCAAGCGAGTTCCGGACACCCCAAAAATGTCAACTATGTTTTGCGTTAAGAAAACGACCATGTGCAGAGGTCTTTGGTACTTTCTGTCGGCACAGAAAGTACAAGAAAACAACGACTACAAAAAGAATAAAAAACAACAGATTAAGAGTAAAACAAAGCAGGAACGTTACCGCTTAATCATTTGAATTTGCGAATGAACACAACAAAGTCCACATAGCCCACGAAACGGGGTTAATAACTTAAAACTTAAAAAAACATAAAAAACATTTTGTTTATATATATAATGTGAGTAACTTTGCGGACATTTTCCAAAGAGGCGGTCTATTTTCAGTTGAAAATGGTCAATAAAACCCCTCTATCGAACAACTTAACACCGACAAACTTTAAACTAAATTATATTATTATGAAAAAATTATTTTTATCATTTTTTGCCGTAATGCTGGCGGTATTCAGCATGCAGGCACAGACATGGACATTGGTTACCGATGCCTCTACATTACAAGCCGGTGACAAGGTTGTAATTGTTGCAAAAAATGCCGACTTTGCACTCTCAACGACACAGAACAGTAATAACCGTGGCCAAGCATCCGTAAATAAAAGTGGAGAAAACGTTTCATGGACTGAATCAGTTCAAGAGCTTACCCTTGAAACCGGCAAAAAAGATGGAACATTTGCATTCCATACCGGTAATAGCGGTTATCTATATGCAGCATCTTCTAGTAGCAACCACTTGAGAACAAAAACCACATTGGATGATAACGGCAGTTGGAAAATCACAATAACATCTGCGGGCGTTGCAACAATAGAAGCTCAAGGAACAAACACCCACAATTGGTTACGATATAACCAATCAAGCAAATTATTTTCTTGTTATGAATCAGGACAAGCGGATGTTTCTCTGTATAAATACACAACCGGTGGTGAGACACCCGCTGTTGATGTTGCAGAGCCGACATTTGCCCCCGCAGATGGCACAACTTTCGGTGACGAAGGCCTTAATGTGACAATTAACGCAGAAGAAGATTTGACTGTTTATTATTCAATCGACAACAAGGCCAATTACACCGAGGGCAACATACTGAACATTACAGAAACAACAACTGTATATGCTTATGCAGAGGATGCAGAAGGCAACCAAAGTGATGTTGTTGCAGCTACATACACATATATTGACCCCAATGCAAAAACAGCAAATGTTGTAGCAGAAGAACTTGGTTACATAAATGCAGCTGATATTGAACAAATTCAAATAGGTGATTATATTACAGTGACATTTGAAAAGGGAACATCAGATAACACAACCAAATACTATACTTCAGATAAGGGTATTCGCAACTACAATGGAAATTTAATTACTTTTAGTGCAGCAGAAGGCGTTACAATAAACTCTATTGTATTTACAGCATCAAGCGCATCATATAAAGAAAATCCAACAGGCTTATCTTCGGGTATAGTAACTATAAACGGAGCAGTAACGACAATCTCCAATATCGCCGCAAACACCCTTTCATTTACTCAAAGCAGTAATACTTCACGAATTCAGCAAATAGAAGTTTCTTATTCTATTGCAAAAGATGCTGTAATTATCGCAAATCCCACTCTCCCTGCTTCAAGTGAATTCTATGGCAATATAGAGGTTGAAATAACAAACAATGCTGAGGGTACAACATTGTACTACTCTACCGACAACGTAGAGTTCGTTGAATATACACAAGCTTTGAACATTACAGAGACAACAACTGTATATGCTTATGCTCAAGACGCAGAAGGCAATAAGAGCGGAACCGTTTCTGCTACATATACTCGTATTGCTGCAGACCCGGTAATCTCATACGATGGCGATGCTTCTGCTTTTGAGGGTTCAATAACCGTTACAATCAGCACAGAAAATAATGCAAAAGCATATTACACATTAAACGGCAAGACGCCTACAGCCTCAAGCACACTCTATCAGGCACCACTGAGCATTGGAGCAGATGCAACACTCAAGGTTATTGCAATTGAAGAAGGTGATTATAAGAGCGTTGTCGTTGAAAAAGAGTTCAAGAAAGCCGTAAGCACCGTAGCTACAGGCGGTGCCACATTGGTAACAGATGCCGCAGACTTAGCTGTCGGTGACAAGATAATACTTGTCGGAAAAGAAGGTGACAATCATTATGCATTATCTACAGAAGTAAGAAGCAACAATAGGGGTGCTATTCAAGTAGAAGAAAACGAAGGAACAATCACAACTAACAGTGATGTCGAGATAATAACTATAGAAAATGGGGCTAATGTAAACACTCTCGCATTCAATACAGCGAAGGGGTATTTGGCAGCAGCATCCTCAAACGACAACTATTTAAAATACATAGACGAAGTAACTCTAAATGCAAGTTGGACAATTAGTAATATCACAGAAACTGGAGCTACAATATACTCTAATGGTACCTACAGCCGCAACAACATGCGTTTTAACTATAACAACGGGACACCATTGTTCTCATGCTATTCAGAAACAAGCAGTATTAAAACTTTACCAAGCATATACAAAATAGACAAAGTTTCTATCGAAGCATACACTCTTACCGTTAGTAGTGCTGGTTGGGCAACTTTGTTCTTGAACTATGACGCTGTTATTCCTGCAGGCGCTAAATGTTATTATATTTCAGAGGTTAAAAGCGATGCTGTAACTTTGACAGAAATCAGCAATTCTATTCCCGCAAACACTGCTGTAATTGTTGAGGCTGAAGCCGGTAACTATACATTCAATGTTGCAACAGAGGATGTAGCAACCATTGAAAGCAATATGGCAGGAAAGACAACAGCAGAATATGTCGAGGAAGACGCATATATTCTTGCGAATGTTGATGGCAACATAGGATTCTACCCTGTTGAAAAACTTGGCGGTGTATTCCTTTGCTATGCCAACAGAGCTTATCTGCCCGCAAGCGCATTAACAGCAGAACAGCAGAACAGCGTAGGCTTCCGTTTCGACTTTGCTACCACAGCTGTGGAGAAAGTAGAAATGAGAAACGAGAAAGAAGAGGTCTATGACCTTCAGGGCCGCCGCATCGACGAGATTACCGAGCCTGGCATTTACATTGTTAATGGTGTTAAAGTGCTGGTTAAGTGAGTGAAACACTAAGCTTGCTTAAGTGTTTCCCAACGAACGCAAAGCAGTTCGCACGAAGTGCAAAGTGCTGGTTAAGTGAGTTTAGAGGTGAGAGTTTAAAGTTGAGAGATTGTGTGGGCGGGCCTGTGTGTCTGCCCGCCACAAAAACAAAAAATAAAGAAGAAACGATATGAAAAAGAATTATACAGCGCCTCTTATGACAGAGGTAAACGTTGAGGCTGAGAACATGCTCGCAGCTTCATTGCAAATTAACAAAAATGTAACGGTAGATTCAGGGGCAATGCTCGACGGCGGTCACCGCGGAGAGTGGGGTAACCTTTGGAAGTGATAAGGTTGTGAGAGTTTAGAGTTTAAAGTTTAGAGTTTAGAGGCATTCGCTTTCCTCGTTAAACGTTAATCTGTTGGCGGCATTCGTTATCGCAACCCAAGCGGTGCCACTTTGCGGCACTGCGCTTGACAAGATGCTGCTCATGCCGTCGAAGCTTCGCTTTAATCTTTCCTCGTTACTCGTTCCTCTGTTGAGAGGCATTCGCTATCGCAACCCAAGCGGTACCGCATTGCGGTGCCGTCTGGGTCGCTAAAAGGCGGCGTTGTCACTTTGAAAACAACGTTGCGCTTAACGGGAAACTTGCTTGCGCATGCGACGTGTGTTGCGGCGTTTCTGGTTTATATTTTTCGGGTATTAACCCGGAGAGTCTATGTAGGCTTTTAAAGTAAACTTTTCATAAATATTAAATTGCGAGGGTACCTGCCTGTGAAGGTCGGTACCCTTTTTTCAATAATTCTCCGGTTTTATCTGGAAATATGCCTTTGAGTGTGAGCATACAGGACACATTTCGGGCGGCATTTTTCCTATATGCACGTGACCGCATTTGCGGCATTGCCATTTGCACTCCTTGTCACGGCTGAATACACGCCCGCTCTCCACGTTGTCGAGCAGTCGTTTGTAGCGCTCCTCATGCACTGTCTCAACTTTCGCTACAGCCTCGAACATAGCGGCAATCTCCAAGAATCCCTCTTTGCGCGCCTCTTTTGCCATTGTGGGGTACATCTCGCTCCACTCGTAATTCTCGCCGGCTGCGGCGTCGGCAAGGTTTTCTGCAGTGCTACCGATGCCGTGAAAGAGTTTGAACCACATCTTAGCATGCTGTTTTTCTTGGTCGGCGGTCTCCTGAAAGAACTCTGCCAATTGTTCATAACCCTCTTTCCTCGCTCTCTCGGCGTAGTAACAGTACTTGTTGCGCGCTTGGCTCTCGCCGGCGAATGCCGCCATAAGATTCGCTTCGGTCTTTGTGCCTTTTAATGATTTATCCATGATTTGTAATTTAGATTGTAAATAATATCTTCAGTAAAACAGCCGCGGCACGCTGTTTGTTCAAATTAATACTCGAAGATTTTCTGCACTTGCTTTGAAACACTAAAGTAAACTTTGTGTTTCGCTCGTTTGTTGCTATCTTTGTCAATTGAATGAATTTCTTATTGACTATAATGATGTTGCTGGCAACGCCGTCTTTCGAGAATGTCGATTCGGTGTTGTTGCAGGCTGTAGATGTTGTCTCTTCCATAAAGGTCTCGGACGATGTCGCAGGTACATCTTCATATACTTCGCTTCGTCGTGCCGACCTTGAGAACCGGCATATTACATCGGTCAAGGAACTGTCGGCGTTGGTCCCGAACTTCTACCAGCCCGACTACGGCTCACGCATGACATCGTCGATATATGTGCGGGGATTCGGCTCACGCATGGACCAGCCTGTGGTTGGCATGAATATTGACGGCATGCCTGTTATGAACAAGAACTGCTACGACTTTGAACTTTTCGACATTGACAAGGTGCAGGTGCTGCGTGGCGCTCAAGGTCTTCTCTTCGGGCGTAATACTTCGGGCGGAACGATAAACCTCTACACTATATCGCCGCTGAATTTCCAGGGCAAACGGTTTGTTCTGGAATACGGCACTGCAAACAATGTGCGTGTCAAGGCTTCGCACTATGCGAAATACGGCAACAGCTTCGGCTGGTCGGTAAGCGCCTTGTATAATCATAGCGACGGTTATTTCTACAATAGGGGACGTGGCGAGAACTGCGACGGCGGCGACAACGCCGCTGTGCGTGCCCGTTTGCAATGGCTGCCGTCGGAACGCTGGAGCATTGACAACAGTCTCTCTATCGGGTATACGAACGAGGGAGGCTGGGCTTACAGGCATTATGACCCCGAAAACGGCGGGCTCGCTCCTGTCGATTACAACGATATCTGTTTTTATAAACGTTTAAACGTCTCCGAAGGGCTTGTAGTGAAGCGTTATCTGAATTGGGGTACGATATCTTCCTCGACGGGCTATCAGTTTGTCAATGACCGTATGAATCTTGACAATGACTTCCTGCCGCTCGACTGCTTTTCAATGGGGCAGTACCAAAGAGAACATTCTGTAACGCAGGAACTTATTATCAAGCCCAACGACCTGGGTATCTTTAATCTCATGGGCGGGATATTCGGCTTCTACAAGCATAACAGGCTTTCCGCCCCGGTGCATTTCAAGCGGTACGGGATAGAGAATCTTATACTTAAGAACGCTAACGAGAATTACTATTATGAACTCGGCGACGACCGTGAGCTGTCGTTCGAAGAGGATAACTTCGTGATAGAGGACGACTTTGTAATTCCTGCATACGGCATTGCCGCATATATTCAGGGGGGGCTCTCTTTTGCGGGTTTCAGCGTGACAGGAGGCGTGCGCGTCGATTACGAACGCTCTACGCTGGACTACAATTCGCATGCGACCGTGAACTACAGCACTTATCGTGACAAACGTGACAAGACTCTGCTTAATACTGAATTTGTGGGCGGCAAGGCGGTGTCGGCTTTTGAGGTGCTGCCGAGCCTTGCGATATCATACGGCGGCGGTTGGGGCAATGTCTATGTTTCGGCGCGTAAGGGGTACAAATCCGGAGGCTTCAACACGCAACTCTTCTCCGATATTCTGCAGCAGAAGATGACGGGAGAACTTATAGGCAATGAACAAGATGTCGATGCGTCATCAATCATCTACAAGCCCGAAGAGAACTGGAACTTCGAGCTTGGCGCGCATCTCTCTCCGTTGGCGAACGGAAATCTTGAAATCTCGGCGTCGCTCTTTTATATCGACTGCCGTAATCAGCAGCTTACCGTGTTTCCTCAAGGCATGAGTACGGGCCGCATGATGTCCAATGCCGGCCGCTCTTTCAGCTGCGGAGCCGAAATAGGGGCACGTTACGTTATAGGTCCCGTCACTGTAGACGCCAACTTCGGGTATGTTCATGCCGAATTCATAAAATACAATCGCGGAGATATTGACCTTGCAGGAAAGGCGCTGCCTTACGCTCCGAGAGAGACTGCGGCGGCTAATGTGGCCTATCGGATACCTGTCCCCCGCAGCTTTGCCAATATATTCGTGCTTAACGTAGGCTGGAGCGGCGTGGGCCGTACATACTGGAACGAGGAGAATACTCTGTCGCAACCTTTCTATAATCTATTGTCGGCATCTCTTGTATGGGAAAAGGGTCATTTCGGAGCTTCGTTGTGGGGCAAGAACCTTATAAACGAAAAGTACAATACGTTCTACTTCCGTTCTATCGGCAATGACTTCTTCGCTCAGGGCAAGCCTCTGCGTTTCGGAGTCTCATTTCATGTAAACCTATAAAAAGAAAGTATGAGAAAGATTTTTTTGTTGTTGATTTTTGCGGTGTCTCTCTTCGCTTCGTGCGACAATGAACCTGAACTGTTGGATAAGGTCGATACGTCTTTTACGGGTAATCTTTTGCTGAACGACAGTATAATATCGCATGATGTCAGGTGCGAATTGAAGATAAACAGGGCTGAAGGCGTCGTTACTATATACGGCACTGAGCGGCAGACGGTTCTGCCGCTTGAGGGTGTCAGGGTTGAAGGGCTGAGCCCCATAGCCGACGGATACGGCTACCTTCTTAGTGGCGTCGATGTATTGCCTGTCGTGGGCGACAGCGCATGCGAGGCGTTGAGGATCTCTTTGGTTGAAGGCAAACTCGACGGAGCGAAGTTTATAGTCAAAATGCAGATGCCTCAAGGCGAACTGGTATTTACAAATGACGTGTCGGCAACCTACGTAGGCACTTTGGATGTCGATGGCTATAGGAGAACGGCCGAAATTTCATTGACCGAAAATGTGTTCGCGTCTACTGTTGAAATTTTCTTCAATAATATTAAATTTGCGGTGCTGATGCCTGTTACGGTCGATATAATTCTGAAGGATATACCTTGCACGAGCTTGTACGACCTTCAATTCTCGGCAAAGAATGCGGTACCGTACATAAATAAAGAACCCGACCCTAAGCCGGCTTATAAGTTCGGCGAGATTTATGGTGGAGTAACCCAGGGAAAGCTTTGGCTCTATGCGAAGATGGCCGATGACCTTAAGCCGTCTCGTGCGGGCAAAGAGTTTTCTTTTACAGGAGAAAAGAAAAACGATTGATAAAATAAAAGCGTGATGAAAAGAATTCTTGCAATATCTCTGTTCGTGATGTCCGCAATAACGGCAACGCCGCAACTGAACGCGCGTTGGGGCAGCATAGACGAACGTTACCCGACGGCAGCCGACGCCGATGTGTCGGATGTGTCGGTAAACAGCGTTGCCGCATGGCGCGGCGAGCGTGTAAACTTGCAATTGCTTGTCTTGAACCGTAAAGGAGACCTGTCTGCCGACAAGGAGGTCTATTACCGTTTTAGTGAACTGAAATGCGGTAAGAGCGTTATCCCTGCGGCAAATGTCGTAGGCGGCTTTGTGCAGCCTGTGATTACTGACAAGTTCACAGGGTGCGGCAAGCACGAAGTCGATGCCTATGGCGAAAACCTCGTTGCCGACCGAATAACGAACGACAATCCAGCAGTGGTGCCTGCGAACGGCTGTCGGGGTCTTTGGCTCACGGTACATGTGCCGCAGGATGCGGACCCCGGTACATACAAAGGCTATGTGGAACTTGTATGCGAGGGCAAAAAGACAAAATACAATTATACGGTAAAGGTGCTTGCCCGTACGCTTCCGGTTCCAAAGGAGTGGGGCTTCCACCTCGACCTGTGGCAGAACCCGTATGCCGTAGCGCGAGTCCATGATGTAGAGCCCTGGAGCAAAGAACATTTCAACGCCCTGCGTCCTTACATGCTCAAGCTGGCGGCTGCCGGCCAAAAGGCGATAACGGCCACGCTCATCGACCGCCCCTGGGACGGGCAGACGTATGACCCGTTCGGCAGCATGGTGACATGGGTACGCAAGGCCGACGGTACATGGTGGTACGATTTCACAATCTTTGACCGTTGGGTGGAATTCATGATGGAGTGCGGCATAGACAAGGAGATAACCTGCTTCTCGATGATACCCTGGAAGCTCTCGTTCCGCTATTATGATCAGGCTACGCACTCGCATAAATATATCGATTGCGCTCCGGGAGAGGATTCTTATGCGCAGTTCTGGGGAGGAATGCTGAGCGCTTTCGCCAAGCATCTCAAAGAGAAAGGGTGGTTCGAAAAAACCTTTATCTCAATGGACGAACGCAGTCTCCAACAGATGCAAGCTGCGATAAAGGTAATAAAGGAGTATGCTCCGGGAATGAAAATATCAATGGCGGGCAACTATCATCCCGAAATTGAGCCCGACATAAGCGATTACTGTCTCGATATCTTCGCATACGGCGCATACACGCCGCAGCTTATAGCAGAGCGCAGGGCGCAAGGAAAAGTCTCAACATACTATACTTGCTGCAGTGCGGAATATCCTAACCTTTTCACCTTTACTGCGCCTTCAGACGCTGAATTCATCGCTCTTGAAGCTCTTGCCAAAGATCTTGACGGCTACCTGCGTTGGGCATACAACAGCTGGACAATCGACCCGGAGAGGGATTCACGCTTTACAGCATGGCCGGCGGGCGATACATATGTCGTTTACCCGTTCAGTATAAGCTCAATACGTTGGGAACGTCTTGTTCAGGGAATACAGCAGTTCGAAAAGTACAAGATACTGCTTGCCGAAGCGAAGGCTAAAGGTGATGCAAGGCGTGTGAAGGAACTTGAGAAACAGCTCGGTACAATAAAACTTGAAAAGATAGAAACTGACAGTGAAAAAATGGTGAACGCTTTCCGCGACGGGCTGAACAGAATGAAATAGATGATAAAAACAAAATAAAGGAATACTATGGAAATAACATCTTCAATCAAATATGTAGGTGTCGATGATCTTGACCTCGACCTTTTCGAAAGCCAATATATCGTTCCCGACGGAATGGCGTATAACTCATACGTAATTCTTGACGATAGAATAGCCATTATGGATACTGCCGACAAACGTAAAGGGCGCGAGTGGTGGAACAATGTCGAGGAGGCTCTTGCCGGCCGCACTCCCGACTATCTTGTCGTACAGCATCTTGAGCCCGACCATGCGGCTCTCATTGCAGAGGTGATAGAACGTTTCCCCGCTATTAAAGTGGTAGCGACTGCAAAGGCTGTTCAAATGGCTCCCCAATTCTTTCCAGGCATGAACATTGATGCCAATCTTATGGCTGTCAAGGAGGGAGACACGCTCTCTCTCGGAAAACATGTGCTGCAGTTCTTTACTGCGCCTATGGTACATTGGCCCGAAGTTATGGTAAGCTATGAACAGAGCGAGAAGGTACTTTTCTCGGCCGATGCGTTCGGCAAGTTCGGGGCTTTGCGCAACGGCGGCAGTTGGGACTGCGAGGCGCGCCGTTATTATTTCAATATATGCGGAAAGTACGGTATGCAGGTGCAGGCGCTCTTGAAAAAGACAGCAGGGCTCGAAATAGAGGCGATATGCCCGTTGCATGGACCTGTGCTTAAGGAAAATCTTGGCCATTATATTGGTTTGTACGATACATGGAGCAAATACGAGCCCGAAACGGAGGGCGTTTTTGTCGCATACGCTTCAATTCATGGCGGAACGGCTGCCGTAGCTGAAAGGCTTGCCGCTATTCTGCGTGAGAAAGGGGCTCCTAAAGTCGCGGTGACAGACCTTTCGCGCTGCGACATGGCTGAAGCTGTCGAGGATGCGTTCCGTTACAGCCGCATGGTTGTATGTGCCGCTTCGTACGATGCCGACGTGTTCCCTCCTATGCATGACTTCCTGCACCACCTCAAAATGAAGAACTACCAGAACCGCAAAGTCGCCATCGTCGAAAACGGTTCTTGGGCTCCTACTGCAGGGCGTGTAATGCGCACGATGCTCGAAGGCATGAAGAACGTCACGATATCGGAGCCTATGGTAACGATACGTTCACGAATGAAGGACGAAGACATTCCGGCTCTTGAGCGGTTGGCGGAAGCGTTGTTGTAAATTATTTCCCGGCGTTCATTCGAGGCATACATCGTATGGTGTATGCCTCGAATGCTTTAATGTGATTTAATAATGTATAAATTTGCTTTTATGAATATAATAATATACTTTTGCTAAGTTAAAATTGGCGTATTGTATCGCATTTTTTGAAACGATATAAAAACTTAATACTAACAATTTAAAATCATTACAATGAAAAAGATTTATCTAATGCTTGTCTCTTTCTTGTGTATGGCCTTTGCAGCACAAGCGCAGACAGCGGTGACCGATCTCTCACAGTTGAGCAATGACAAGGTTTACACATTGCGCAGCGCGCGTTGTTTCTTGTTGTATAGTGATGCTGTGCCAGCAGAAATCTGCGGAAGTACCGGCAAGAAAGTTGGAACCGTAACGCGTGACAACACAAATCCGGACCATTTGTTCCGTATAGAAAAGCAAGGAGCGAATTACTATCTTTATAGTTTGGGTGCCGGAAAGTACGTAGGTTCAAACGGTAAGTATGAAGCGACTCCTTCTGCAGCCTTGTCTTTGACTAAAGTAGGAGGAAACTATCCGTGGAAACTGACTTTAGGCGGAAATGGTATGAACTCTCAGATATCGGGTCAGATGGATGCGGGAATTGTCGTAAATTATTTCACAACTACGGATGAGGGTAATTGTTATATTATTGAAGAGGGCGTCGCTCCGGTTTCGGAATTCACTGTAGAGGTACTCGGAACTGATAATGCCGGGGCCGGTGTCGTGTATAATGGGCAAAGGTATATGGACGGCGCCTCTTTAAAAAGCGAGACAGTCCTTAAGAAAACCAATCTTAAGGCCGCTGCCGTAGAAAATAAAATAGCGTCAGTAAATATAGACGGTACGACAGTTTATGTAAGCTATTTCGACGAAGGAACAAAGTTCTATACAATCAAAAACGGCAAGGGCGGTTATATGAGTCTTAATTCGGATTATCTTAGCGGAGCGAATCTTTTGCTTACTACTACAAGTGTTCCTCGTGATAATAAGGCTCTTTGGACTTTTGTCGCTGACGGCTCTGCCTACAAGGTTTATAATTTCTCTACAGGTCTGTCAAAGGTGCTTGGAATGACCGGAAGCGATGCTGCCGCTCGCGCGACAATGGTTGCCCCGTCTTCGGCTTCGTATGTTACAAGGTTCGATGGTACGATTGATTTTACCGGAAAGGAGCCGAGCTATATAAAGAAAGCCGGCACAGACAACGAGTATTGGAACCGTCGTGATGACGGTGGCGGTCATCTTGCAATCTGGAACAGTCCTGAGGCTGCGAATGGCGACCAAGGCAGCAAATTCTTCTTGGTTGAGACTGATTATACATCTTATCCAGATGAATTCACTGTTGAGATTCAAGAGGAACTTCAGGCTTCTATGATAGCCGGTGTCGCATCATATTCTCCAAAGAATCCTAACACATTGTGGTATAAGACATCGGCAATGGCATCCGGTGTTGGCAATCCATGGATGGAATATGCGTTGCCTCTCGGAAACGGCGAGCTTGGCTGTATGGTATTCGGCGGCGTATATAAAGAGGAACTTCAGTTCAACGAAAAGACTCTATGGAGCGGTGAGTCAAACAAGATTGGCGCTGGTGGCGGAGAGCGTACATACATGAACTTCGGTTCATTGTTTATCAAGAATAACGACGTGTCAATAGATGCCGGTGTAACCGACTATGTCCGTTACCTTGATATTGAAGAAGGTATTGCCGGCGTAGAATTCAAGAACGCAAAAGGAACTAAGTATGTACGCAAATATTTCAGTTCGGCTCCTGACCAGGTAATCGTTGGACAATACAAGGTTGAGGGCGAGGATAAACTTGATTTGCTGTTCAAACTTCAACCGGAAATGGAGCTTGCTTTCGACAATGTGGTTTATGAAAACAACACGGCTGCATTCAAGGGCTCTTTGACATCGGTTAATTTCGCAGCCCGTCTGCATGTGCTTGCCGACGATAATGCCGTAATCACATCTTCAGGAAACGGCATTAATGTAGAGAACGCTTCTGAGGTTACATTCTATCTGAAGGGCGCTACAAACTTCAACGGTGACATGGAAGTTCTCAACAATTACTTTACATCAGAAACATCTGCCGATGTAGACAATCGTGTGAAGGCTGAGATTGAGGCTGCTATCGAAAAGGGTTACAAAGCTATAGAGGCTGACCATATTGCCGATTTCACCGCTATCACAAAGCGCATGACATTCGACCTTGGTCTCAAGACCCCGACGGTTGATACAAAGGCGCTTGTGGATAAGTACTATCCTAACAACGGCAGTGCTAACAGCACCGATAACGACCATCTGTTCCTTGAGCAGCTGTATTTCCATTACGGACGTTACTTGGCTATCAGCTCTAACCGCAAGCCAATAGCTGCTCCTAACAACCTCCAGGGCATCTGGAACGACAAGGCTGCCGATTCTCCGTGGAACTCTGACATTCATACAAATATCAACATTCAGATGAACTATTGGCCGACCGAGATCACTAACCTCAGCGACCTCCACAAACCGTTTGTGAACTTCATCATCCGCGGCGCGCAGAGCGAAGGCTGGAAGAAGGTAGGACAGCAGTACAATAACGGTTATGGCTGGAGTGTATTGACAGAGTCTTCTCTCTACAACAGTATGAGTACATGGGGCTCAAATTATCTCGTGGCTAACGTGTGGTATACAAGCCACTTGTGGACACACTACCGTTATACAATGGATAAGGAATTCTTGAAGAAGGCGTTCCCCGTAATGTGGAGTTGTGCCGAATTCTGGTTCCATCGTTTGATTGAGGACCGCAAGGTCTATGACGGCACATACGTGGCTCCTGACGAGTTCAGCGCAGAGCAGCACGGCAATGAGAAGGAGGACGGTACTGCGCATGCGCAGCAGATGATAAGCTATCTGTTCCAGAACATCGCTGACGCGATCGAAATTCTCGGCGCGAATGAGCTCGGCCTCACGGCTGCGGACGTTGAGAAACTTAACGATTATCTTGAAAAGACAGATAAAGGCCTTCACACAGAAGTATATGACGGCGCTTGGGGCAATCCTTTCAACGGCGTGAAGAAAGACGACGTGCTGCTCCGCGAGTGGAAGTACTCTCCTTATAGTGTCGGCGAGAGAGGACACCGTCATATATCTCACTTGATGGCTCTGTTCCCGATGGACCAGATTACTCCGGAGAGCGAGTACTTTACACCGGCGGTTAATGCTCTGAAGCATCGAGGCGACGCGGCTACCGGCTGGTCTATGGGCTGGAAGGTTAATCTTTGGGCACGCGCTCAGGACGGCGACCATGCTCATATCATCATAAAGAACGCTTTGAAGCACTCTACAACATACGGTACAGACCAGGGACAGGGAGGTATCTATTACAACTTGTTCGACAGCCACGCTCCGTTCCAGATTGACGGTAACTTCGGCGTCTGCTCAGGTATGGCTGAAATGTTGTTGCAGAGCGCTCATGGTTATGTTAATATCCTTCCTGCGCTTCCTGCTGTATGGAAGACCGGTAATGTTACAGGCATGAAGGCTATGGGTAACTTTACCGTAGACTTCAATTGGGCTGACGGCAAGTGCCAGAAGGCTACTATTGTAAGCAATGCAGGCGCAGAGCTCAAGGTGCGTTGCAAGGTTGGCGCAATGGCGATAGAAAAGGCTCTGGTTACAGTAAACGGTGATGCGGTTGCCGTTACAGTGGATGTAAACGGTATCGCTACAATTCCTTGTAAAAAGGACGATATAGTTGAGATTGACTTTATTAAACAGACAAGCGTTGAGCCTGTTGTGGCAACTCCTCAAAATGGCGTTACATACGACCTTAGCGGTCGTCGTGTCGTAGCGAAGGACGCTAACAATATTTATATCGAGAATGGTGTAAAGACATTGGCTAAGTAAGCGGTCTTAACAATACAAATCAAGGTCTTCGAAAATCTTCGAAGACCTTGATTTGTATATGTATGTATTGATTGTCTCTGGTTTTCAATCCTGTCTTTGTTCAAGCGCCCATGCGGCGTGCAGAATCTTGCTTCTCAGCAGCGGTGAGTAGTCGGGGTTGTCTTTCAGGAATTCATTGACCGCATTCAATGCTTCATCACTTCTGCGGTCTATAAGCAGCGTTCGTGCCCAGCTCTGCGGGAAGAAAATATCGTTCGTGCGTTGTATCTCCCGCATGGCCTCAAGCGCCGGGCGTATATATTTGACGGCCTGTTCCTCACGCAGCGGGTGGCACAGGTAGCTGAGCATTCTCAAGGCCCAGGGCTCAATGCGACGGTTTTCTGCCGCAAGCAACGAACGGAAAAGTCTTTCCTGTTCAAGAGTGTCGGGCGTGACAGCCGTTGATACAAATTCGAATTGCGCTCTTCTGTCGGGGTCTTTTATTCTGTCGCGCTGTGTCTCGACAATCTCTTTATGTCTGTCCGGCATGCGGACGGCAAGTTCATAGGCGAGTGTCATGTAGTCGTTTTCGTTGAGCATGGGATGCGACATCTGCTGCCACATGCTGTAGAGGCTGTCGCACGTCTCTTGCGATGTTGCCGACGTTATAAGCAGGCGTGTCAGCCTCAGACGGCACGAACTTATGGCGTGGGTGCCCGACAGTTCCAATAGTCTCTTTTCGACAGCGGGGTTTTTGGCATCTTGCAACGGCATGTCGATGTAGTTGCATATAGTGGACGCTATAAGAGCGTTTTTCTCTTTTTCAAGTCCGGTGACAAGCGAGCCGAGCCATTCGGCATCCTCAATCATGCCGTGCTGAAAGCATTCGTGCAAGTTCATCAGCTGCGACTGACGGTTAGTATCGTCGTTAATGGCGTGCCAATTCCGCAACATCCAGGCAAGGCTCTTGCTGTCGTAGCGGAAGTAGCCGTATCCCTTTCCGTCGCTGTTGGGCATAATGTATTGCGTATCATTCCCGACAGTGATTCTGGTGACGGAATCTGTTATGCTCACTTCGTGTTCGCCGTATATCTCTCCGACGGCCGTTATCGAGAAACTCTGCCGCCACAGCAGTCCTCTGCCGTAAGGGTCTTTCTGCTTTATGACCAGCGTGTCGCCGCTTATATCAAAGGTGAAGTGCGGCATGCCGTTGCTGTTCACCCATGTGTCGCTGAAAGCGGCAATCTCCTTGTCGCTCTTGTCGTCGAGGATTTTTATGAGGTCGTGCCATGAAGCATTGCCGTACGCATACTCCTTCAAGTACTGCTGAATGCCTTTGCGGAAAGGTTCTTCGCCCATAAGCTCTACGAGCTTTTCGAGCATTACCGGCGCCTTGTCGTAAATGATGTTGTTGTATATGAGCCCGGCGTTGCGCATGTTGTCCAGCGGCTGTCTTATAGCCGTGCCGCCATTGGTGCGGTCTTCCGACAGCGAGGGCGTTACAATGTTTTTCAGCCAATTGAGACTGTGGTTGATTTCGGGGAACATAGGCTTGGTGATGAGCATCGCGAAATAGTTGGCGAAGACCTCTTTCATCCACACATCGTCGAACCATTCCATTGTCACGTAGTCACCGAACCACATGTGGGCAGTCTCGTGCGCAATGAGCTGCGCCCGTCCTAACTCCTCGTCAGGGGTAGAATGCTTGCCGAGAAACAGTTGCGAGTCGTTATACAGCGTGGCGCCGGTATGCTCCATTCCGCCGAACTGAAAGCCCGGAAGAATGATGAAGTCGTATTTAGCGAAAGGGTAGGGGATACCGGTGTACTCCTCCATCCAGTCGAGCGACTGAGCCACCTGCCCGAAGATTATAGGCAACTGTTTGATACGCTCAGGGTCGGTCTCGCGGTAATATGCAGAAAAGGTACGTCCATCTTTGCTGTATGTTTCCTTTTTGAACTCTCCCGCCACGAACGAGAACAGGTAGGTGCTTAGCTTTTCTGTCGGGTTGAATATTATTCTCTTTTGTCCGCCGTGCCGCAAGGTATCTCTTACCGTAGTATTGGAAACAGCGGTCCACTCTTCGGGAATATCCAATGTGAGAAGGAACGTGGCCTTCATGTCGGGCTGGTCGAAGCACGGGAAGAGCGTGCGTGCCCTGTCGGGAACGAGCAGTGAATACAGGAACTCGTCGTTTCTGTTCAGCGGCTGGTCATCTGCGACAAACGACACCTTAATGCTGTTGCGGCCGCCCTTGCTCGAAGCCTTCGGCAGAATTATATGCTCGTTCACGGACTTGTATGCGGCCCTTCCGCCGTTCATCGTTACCTCTTTTATATTGTCGGCATTACTGAAGTCGAGAATTATCTCTTGCGGCGTGCCGATGTCGAAGCCAATCTCAATGCTTCCCTCTATAGGTATCTCCTTTTTGTCGGGGATAGTAAAAGAGATGTTGTACTCAACGCTGTCGATACTGCTCTTGCGGCGCAGAGCGAGCTGCTGCGATACTCCGGCCTCGTAGAGAGAGACCTGTTCCTGCATGCCGCCGCAACAGCATAGCGTAAGTGCCGCAGAAAATAATATTATAGTTGTAGCCTTTTTCACTCTTGTCTGTTTTGTTCTATAACTGCAAAGATAGCAACAAACGAGCGAGAAATATCGAAGCAAGCTTCGATATTTCTCAAAGTGAGTGCAGGGGGTATTCAAACTTTAGTTTAAAGATAGCAGCAACTATTAAGAAACAACCTGTTTCCATACTCGGAGAATGACTCTCAACGGCATTTCCGCTCTTTTGCGTTTCATACACATCAATTTGTGTATAAAAATAAAAAGTAATTAAAAAAAATGAAATAGGCATATATTTGTTTGATAAAGTCTTTTACATCGAATATTTTTATGAAAATTTTTAATGCAAGTTGTTAAAGAGTAGCCGGCTAATTCTTTGCAATGGTTTAATACAAGAGTCTTAAATTATTATGAAAAAAATCTTTATATTGCTGATTCCGATGTTGTTCAGCATAGCGATAACTAAAGCTCAAGTACTCTATTCTACAGATTTTATGACTGAGGAGGAGTATAACGAGTGGATATCGGTAGATGCCAATAATGATGGGGCAAGATGGGGTTTCGACCCGGGTGCAGAGCCATCTAAATTATTCTATGCTTATAATAGCGAAAACAGTGCTGATGACTGGTTTATATCTCCAGCCATAACATCGGAAAAAGACGGCTTTGTTGTCGTCATCATAAAAGTCAAAGGCAGTTCGTATGGTGAGAAATTGGAGCTGTTCATGGGGAAAGGTGATAATATTGAAGATATGACCACTCGTATAAGCGATGTTCTTTATCTTAATGATGATATTACACAGCACGCCTACATTGTGCAACCAGAGGCTAACACTCCGTTTCACATCGGTTTCCACGCAATAAGTGATGCCGATAAATGGCGTCTGTATCTATGCGGAATGACAATCAAATGTGCAGACGACCCTGTTGATTTGCAAGTGACCGGCATCATCTCTCCTGTAAGCGATACAAATCTGTCACAAGAAGAGATAACTATAGAAATAAAGAACTTGTGTTCTCGAAGTGCCGACTCGTTTGATGTATCATATTCAGTCAATGAAGGTGAAGCCGTGACGGAAACTGTTAATCAGACATTGGCTGCCGGCGGTGTATTAGAATATACTTTTACAACAAAAGCTGACATATCGGTACCTCATAAAAACTATACAATAAAGGCTTGGACAACTCATCCTGGCGATATCAATAATTTAAACGATACGGCAAGTGTGAAAGTGCTGCATAAAGCGTCAGCGGCATTGCCTTTTTTCATGGGATTCGAAGAAGACGAATACGTTGAGGATATTACATTCTGGAATCTTAATGAAGATGACGGAGATTGGGATATATATTCAGACCCATGGTGGAGTCTTGCTCACACTGGCGACAAAAGTCTTTCATATAACTATAGTGCCGATAATAATGCTGACGATTGGGCAATTATAGGTCCAATCACAATGCCGGAAACAGGCTATTATATCTTAAAATTCTGGTATTCAGGAGATGACCATCATAGTGAAAAGCTGGGTGTCTATTACGGGGACGCAGGCAATCCATCGGCAATGACAAACAAAATTGTCGAATATGCGCCTTTTGCTAATGGAACATATAAAGAGTCTGTCAATATTATTAATATCGACAAGCCTAAAGATATATATATCGGGTTCTACGCTTTCAGCGACAAAGATGCTAATTGGATGTCAATCGATGATATATCTCTTGAAAAAATAGACAGTGAAACAATAGACCTGATGGCTCTTCCTGTTACGGCTCCTCTCGATTATGTGCATAAAGGTACACAAAAAAACATCAACTTTAAGGTGCGTAATTTGAGTGTTAAAGAAGCTGCCGCTACGATTAGAGCAACGTTGTCCGGCAATGTAATATATGAAGAGAATATCACGTTGCCTGCTCTGGAGACCGAAGACATTGTGATTGAAAATGCTTTAAAGGACTTGGCCGCAGGGCAGTATACAGTCGATGTGGAAATAATATCAACGGAAGACATTAGCGCAGACAACAATTCTGTATCCCATACATTCCGTGTAATGGATACTCCTGCCGCATTATGGGATTTTGAAGACGGTGAAGTTCCAAGCGGGTTTACATTTATTGTAGATGACGAGGGCACGGTCAATCCGGGTGCAGGCGAGGTCAATGAATATGGATGGGGTATTCTCAATATTCAAGAACATGATTTGTATGGTGAACATGCATTGGCGGGTACATCGTGGCTTGATGGTACAGAACAAGCAGACCGTTGGCTTATCCTTCCCCCGTTCAAAGCGTCAGAAGATTCACATATTGTATGGGATGCTCGTTCATTTAATCCCTACTACCTTGAAACTTACTCCATAATGATTTCAAGCAATGGTAATTATAAAGAATCTTATTTTACAGAAGAAGAATACACTATAGAAAGTGCCGATTTTAAAACACGTGGAATTGACCTTCGTGAATATGCCGACCAGAAAATCCATATCGCATTCCGTCTTAAATCAAAGAACTGCGAACAATTAGTTCTTGACAACATCGGTCTCTATGGCGGTTACTTGATAGAGCCTTTGGAAATAAAGGCAACCGCAACACCTTCAGAAGGAAGAGTTGAAAAATTAGACAACTTTACTATTGATTTTGAGAATGTTGAATCATTAGCCTTGGAAGAGAATCCTGCATCTTCGCCTTACATCGCTTCAGTTGATGAAAACGGTTCATTGCGACATGTCGCGAATGTCAAGTTGTCCGCTGTGGAAAGCGGGTCTGCAAGGATTAACGCTGCCATTGCTCAAGACGGCATGACCGAAATTACAGAAAACGGCAAGTATGCGCTTGTTATTCCAAAAGAAGCTCTCATTTTCAATAACGACAGGACGATGGACATTACAGTCGCCGAGTTCGTCTTCTACTACGAAATCAGCGATGCGGAAGCGCAATATCAAATATCGGTTTCTCCGGCTCCTGAAAGTGACATCGCATTTGACGAGCTAAGTGAAATAACCGTAACGTTTAATGGCGTTCAGGAGATTATCTTCAACGAAGAGACGCAATATGGTAGTTTGCAGCACTTAGATATTTCTGACAACATAATAGAAGAGATTCCTGTAACTTTCACAAAGATATCAGATGTCGCTTGTAAAGTCTCTTTTGACACGTTGCCGACAGAGCAGGGTAAATATAGATTAATAATCCCGGAGGCAACAGTTACAATCAGAGACAATGCCGGTGTGCTTGGTCATAACAAGTGCTTTGTGGCAGACTATAACGTGACAGCATATACAAATGTCGAAGATATTACAAAAGAAGTAACCGAATTCAATGTCTATGACATCAATGGTGTTCAAATTCTCCACAAAGCCAAGAAAGAAGCCCTAAAACTGTTGCAAAGCGGGGTTTATCTCGTAAATGGAAAGAAAATGCTGATCGAGTAACGCTGTCAATATCTTTTAGTGCTTACAAAAGGAGTCTGTCCGACAATCTCGGACAGACTCTTGTCTATTAGTAATCATTGTGCCCGGTTCCTTTGATGAAAGTTCAAAACTATTCACGCCCTGCGGGATGCGGTAAGGCTGTGTTGTCGCTGTCCATACATAAAAAAAAGAGAACTACTTTAGTAGTTCTCTTCGTGGGCCATCTAGGACTTGAACCTAGGACCTCCAGATTATGAGTCTGTTGCTCTAACCGACTGAGCTAAAAGCCCGAGTATCTCTTTCTGAAATACTTTGCAAAGGTATGGCTTTTTATCGTACATTGCAAATATTTTTCTATAAAAAATGTATTTTTGTTCTCGCCGTTGTTGTAGTGCGGTCGTCTGCGGCAACATTTATTTTCTCCTTATATTATATATATTAGAGGGCATTTGTAAATATAATTTCTTCAAGCGGGATTTTTTATGTAAGTTTGTACTGTTAATGGCAGCTATGGCAGGCAATAAGGTATACATATTTGATTTAGGAGGCGTGCTGCTCGACCTTGATGTCGAGCGTTCCTTCGGCGCTTTGGCCGGTCTCGGCATGAATACGGCCCTGCTTACCGAAAAGAATTGTCTCGTGAACGAGATGATTCAACGCTTTGACATGGGCGATGTCGAAGAGGACGCTTTTTTCGAATATATAGCAAGCTGCCTGCCTGCAGGCGGGTTGTCGGGCGATGCGCTGCGTCAAAGACTTGCCTGTGCGTGGAACATGATGCTTGGCGGTATAGCCCCGGAAAAGCTGCGTGTAATAAGCGGATTGCGCAGCCGAGGAAACAGGGTCGTGATGCTGAGCAATACGAACATCGCCCATTGGCCGCGAATAGAAGAGATATTTGTTGAGGCAGCAGGGCAAAAGCCCGACGAGCTTTTTGACGCGTTGTATCTTTCGTTCAGAATGCATAAACGCAAGCCATGTGCCGAAATATTTCATGAACTGCTGCACGGCGAGGCTGCGGCGGCAGGCGATTGCATCTTCTTCGACGACTCGGCCGAAAACTGCGAAGCGGCGCAGAGGCTTGGCATAAAGAGCGTATTGGTTAAACGGAATGCCTCATGGAAAGGGATTTTTGACATAATTGAACGATGACGGTTATAACAGATATACATGATTTCACGCCACGGCAATGTGCCGCAGCTGTCGGCTCGTTCGACGGCGTGCATCTGGGACATAAATCCATGCTTGGCGAGCTGTGTTCAAAAGCTGCAGAACGTGGTCTGCCTGTCATGGCGGTGACGTTCGCAAGGCATCCCCGCATGCTCTTCGGCAGCGGCGCGGCTCCGTTCCTGCTGTCGAGCAACGACGAAAAGGCCGCTATGCTTGAGGCTGCGGGCGTTGATATCTGCGTGATGCTCGATTTTGACAAGGATATGGCGGCGATGAGCGCAGAACGTTTCATGAACGAAGTTCTTTCGGCCTCTCTTGGCGTGAAGATGCTCTGCGTGGGTTATGATCATCACTTCGGCAAGCCCCGTGAGGGTGAGGGCTTTGAGCAATATGTGCGGTACGGCGAGAAGGCCGGCGTGGAGGTCTTCAGAACCAATCCCTTCTTCGTTGGCGGCAGTGCCGTAAGTTCGTCGAAAGTTCGTCGGGCGTTGGCATGCGGCAATGTCGAGGCTGCCGAAAAGATGCTCGGGCGCAGCTACTCGTTCGCCGGCAAGGTCGTTCACGGGGCAGGAATAGGACGTGGAATCGGTTTCCCCACGGCTAATGTCTCTTTGTTTGACGGCATGAAGATGCTGCCCGCCGACGGCGTTTATGCGGTGCGTGCCGCATGTTGCGGCAATAGTTATAAGGGTATCATGAACATCGGTGTCAAGCCCACGATAGGCGACGGCCTTTTGCGCACTGTCGAGGTGCATATGTTGGACTTCGCCGGCGACATATATGGCAATGATATTGTTGTCGAGGTGAAGCGTTTTGTCCGTGGAGAAGCTGCTTTTGACGGTATCGAGGCTCTTCGCCGTCAAATAGAAGCGGACATAAATGAGGTAAAAAGATATTCCGGGTTATGAAGAATTTTATAAAAGAAGCGGGTTACATCATTATGCTGCTTGCGGCATACTTCGTATTCCAGTTCCTTTTCACGTATTTGTCCTATTTTGTGATAACTCTTGGAGCGGTGCTTGCGGGCGAGGCTCCGTTCGGGGCGTTGCGTGATGCGGGTGCGGCAAGCATGCCGGACAGCCTTTCTGTGTGGGGGCTGGCGATAGGCCTTATGCTCTCTACTTTAGCGATGCTCGTGTTCATTCATTGCGTCAAAGGGTATCGCTTGCGTTGGAGTATCTTGCGTTCAATGTCGGGGGAATCGCTCTTCGTTTCTACTATGCTTGTCTTTTCCTCGTTGATAGCGGCGAATATCTTTGTCCAATGGTTCGAGCTCGAAGACAACCTTGCGGGGCAGTTCGACGGCCTTACTCGTAACGTGGCGGGGGCGATAACAGTCTCTTTTCTTGCTCCGCTGCTCGAAGAGGTGCTTTTCAGGGGGGCTATACAAGGTTATCTGATGCGTCGCTGCAAGCCCTGGGTGGCGATACTCTGCGCTGCGTCGATTTTTGGGATTGTTCATCTTAACCCGGTGCAGACAGTATATGCGGTTATTATAGGTGTCGTGTTCGGTTGGATATATTACCGCACGGGCAGTCTGCTCTCGGTAATAGTGGGCCATGTGCTTAACAACAGCATGGCTACTGCTGCTCTTCTGCTTTACGGCAGCGAAGAAGAACTGAATCTCGTGGGCGAGGTTGCTCCGCAAGGAGCCGAGATGGCTGCAGAGGTCTTCGTCTTTGTCGTTTTTGCAGCCTTATCAGTCTATTTCGCCTTGCGGCTTAACCGTATCCAGCCGCCTGTTCCCTCGCCCTGGAAGGATGTGTCCGGGGCAGTGGAGTGATTATTCTTTCTCTCCGAAACATAGGTCGCCGGCATCGCCGAGTCCCGGAACAATGTACGCATGTTCGTTAAGTATGGGGTCTATGGCGGCGCAGTAGAGTATGCTGTCCTCGGGGAAGTGCGCTATGAAATAGTCAATAGCCTGCTGGCTTGCTATCACGCTGGCGAAGATTGTCTTTGCGGGCGTGCCCTTAGTCAGCAATGCCCGATAGCTCAGGTCTGCGCTTATTCCTGTCGCCAGCATGGGGTCTACAAGCACGAGCGTCTTGCCTTCAAGGCGTGGCGATGCAAGGTATTCGACGATGACGTCGAAATCATTCTCGCTTGTATATTTGCGGTATGCCGACACAAAGGCGTTCTCGGCATGGTCGAAATAGTTGTGGAAGCCGGTGTGGAGCGGCAGTCCGGCGCGCAGAATCGTTCCAAGCACCACTGTGTCCTGCGGCAGGTTCTCTACAGCCTCGCTGTTGGGCGTCATGAGCTTAACGGGAGCATAGTCAAGTTCTTTGCTTATCTCGTAGGCCATAATCTCGCCGATACGTTCAATATTGCGGCGAAAACGCATTTGGTCTTTCTGTACCGTGATGTCACGTATTTCGCTTATAAACTGTCTGAGGATGCTGTTCTCTTCCGATAAATTGACTATTTTCATAACAAATGCGTCGTTTTTCTGTTCTAAATACAATTACATGTGCGAAGATAATGTTTTTTGTTAATAGTTGTGTGGCTAAGGGCGTTAATCTATCGGTTTTTCTCCTCATTGGACGGAAATGAGGCGTCGAGAGATTTTTTTTTGCTCATTATTAGAAGAAATATCCGAAATTGTCAAAATGTCAAAAATAAAACCTTTTTATGCAAAATAGGATAGCGATAATCTCTTCCTTGCCGGGTGTTCCTCGCCTGTTTTGTTTTAAATTGTCGCATTTTGTTATAATTTTCTGTACGATTTCTTGAAAAAACAGCCCTTTTTTGCCCTTTTTTCATTAATTAAAGAAAAATTTCTTTAATTGGTTTGCTCTATTAAGTAAAATAATATATATTTGCACTTGGAGAACTTCGGCAAGTTGCGGTAACTCCGCATGAACGAGGTTCAAAAAAGATAAAAAGAGTATTAATCAATAATTTATTTTTTAAAATTATGGCAACAATAGATCTTACCAAGTATGGTATCACCGGTGCGGTAGAGGTGCTTCACAACCCCTCATACGATCAGCTCTTCGCTGAGGAGACAAAGCCCGGTCTTGAGGGTTTTGAAGTTGGTCAGGTTACAGAGCTTGGCGCAGTAAATGTAATGACAGGCGTTTACACCGGTCGTTCTCCTAAGGATAAGTTCATCGTTAAGGACGCTACATCTGAGAACACTGTATGGTGGACATCAGAAGAGTATAAGAACGACAACAAGCCCGTTACAACAGAGGCTTGGAACGCATTGAAGGAAATCGCTACAAAGGAGCTTTCTAACAAGAGACTCTTTGTCGTTGATGCATTCTGCGGCGCTAACCCGGCTACACGTCTCAAGGTGCGCTTCATCATGGAGGTCGCATGGCAGGCTCACTTCGTGACAAACATGTTCATTCGTCCTACAGCCGAGGAATTGGCTGACTTCGGTGAGCCCGACTTCATCGTTTACAACGCTTCTAAGGCAGCGGTAGCTAACTACAAAGAGCTTGGCTTGAACTCTGAGACAGCGGTTGTGTTCAACCTTACTTCACGTGAGCAGATCATCCTTAACACATGGTACGGCGGCGAGATGAAGAAGGGTATGTTCTCAATGATGAACTACTACTTGCCTCTTCAGGGCATCGCTTCAATGCACTGCTCCGCAAACACAAACGAGAAGGGCGAGACAGCTATCTTCTTCGGTTTGTCAGGGACAGGCAAGACAACCCTCTCTACCGATCCTAAGCGTATGCTTATCGGTGACGACGAGCATGGTTGGGACGACGACTCAGTGTTCAACTTCGAGGGCGGTTGCTATGCGAAGGTTATCAACCTTGACAAGGAGAGCGAGCCGGACATCTACAACGCTATCAAGCGTGACGCGCTTCTCGAGAACGTTACAGTTGATGCTAACGGCAAGATAGATTTCTCTGACAAGAGCGTGACAGAGAACACTCGTGTTTCTTATCCTATCAACCACATCAACAACATCAAGCCGGGTTCAATGGCCGCTCCTGCAAAGAAGGTTATCTTCCTTTCTGCAGACGCGTCCGGCGTGTTGCCTCCGGTTTCACTCTTGAATCCTGAGCAGACTCAGTACTACTTCCTCAGCGGCTTTACAGCTAAGTTGGCAGGCACAGAGCGTGGCATCACAGAGCCTACTCCTACATTCTCGGCTTGCTTCGGCGCTGCATTCTTGAGCCTCCACCCGACAAAGTACGGCGAGGAACTCGTTAAGAAGATGGAGAAGAACGGCGCTAAGGCATACCTCGTTAATACAGGTTGGAACGGTACTGGCAAGCGTATCTCTATCAAGGATACACGCGGTATCATCGACGCTATCCTCGATGGCTCAATCGATACAGCTCCTACAAAGGTTATTCCTCACTTCGACTTCGTTGTTCCTACAGCGTTGCCGGGTGTTGATCCCGCAATCCTTGACCCGCGTGACACATATGCAGACGCTTCACAGTGGGAAGAGAAGGCTATCGACTTGGCTGGCCGCTTCATCAAGAACTTCACCAAGTATACAGGCAATGAGGCTGGCAAGGCTCTTGTAGCTGCAGGTCCAAAGCTTTAATTAAGACCTTAGCCTAAATGCAAGAAGATGACCGAAAATGTATATGGTACTTGAATTTTGGCAAAACTCGTTGTAAAACAACAAAGTAAACTTTGTGTTTGACCCGCTTGCTGAACCTTGAACTGCATTTTTATTAATCTTCTACAAGTAAGAGGCTGCTAAAAATATTTTTAGCAGCCTCTTTTTTATTTCCATATCTGTCAAAAGGTTTGTTTTTGGCAGGTCATGTAGTTATCTTTGTATCAGGAAATACGATTACATTGAGATATGTCATTGATAAGAGTTCTGCTTTCGATAATATTTCCGCCGCTTGCCGTAATGGATAAGGGCTGTGGCTCATTGCTTATAGTTTTCATCCTGACTTGTTGCGGTTGGATTCCAGGTGTCATTGCGGCGTTGGTTATATTGAATAAGTAAAGGCGTGATTGACGATACTGCAAAGGAGTTCATAAAGTCGCATCGTAACGATGACCCTCGCTCGCTTGCTCTTCAGGCGAAGCGTTATCCCGATATGGATATGCGTGAGGTGGCGGTGCAGGTCGAGGGGTGGCAGGCCGCAAAAGAAAAACTGCCCGAATGGGCTGCAATAGATGGAATCATATACCCTCCGAAAATATCGATGGAGCAGTGTTCGGGCGAGGTTGCCGCAAAGTATAAGGCTACGCTTGTATCGGGCGGCTCTTTAGCAGACCTTACCGGCGGTTTCGGGATAGACTTCAGTTACATGGCAAGGAACATGAAGAGAGCCACATATATCGAACGGAACGGCAATCTCTGCTCAATCGCGCGCAATAACTTACCTCTGCTCGGTCTCGCTCATGCTGTAGTAGTGAACGGCAACTGCGAAGAGCTGTTGTCTTCTATGGAGAGGCAGGACTGGATATATATTGACCCTGCGAGGCGCAGTGATGCCGGCGGCAAGGTCGTCGCTCTTGCCGACTGCGAGCCCGATGTCTCGGCAATGGAAGACGCTTTGCTAAGCAAAGCGGGCAAGGTGCTTGTGAAATGTTCGCCCATGCTTGACATATCATTGGCGTGCCGTCAGCTCAAAAACGTCGAGGCAGTGCATGTGGTTGCCGTTAATAACGAGTGCAAGGAATTGCTTATCGTGCTTGGCGGCTGCGGCGCTGACATACCTGTACATTGCGTGGATATACGTAACGGCGATGTCAGCAAGTTTGTGTATACTATGCAGGAAGAACAGCTGAACAGCTGCTTTTACGCGAACGAGGTGCGGCAGTATCTTTATGAGCCTTGCTCTGCCATTCAAAAAGCCGGTTGCCATAACACTCTTTCAAGCCGTCTCGGGCTCTCCAAGCTCCATTCTAACAGCCAGCTCTACACTTCGGACACTCTTATCCGGTCATTTCCGGGAAGGGCGTTTAAGGTCATCGATGTGGCAGGCTTCTCAAAGAATGATATAAAAAGGGTGCGGTCGTTACGGAAGGCCAATATCGCAGTCCGTAATTTCCCCGACAGCGTGCAGCAGCTGCGTAAGCGTCTAAAGCTTGCCGACGGCGGCGATGTGTATATATTCGCCACGACTTTCGGCAAAGAGGAGAAGGCGCTTGTTATATGCAAGAAACCCGAGTGAACCCGGGTTTCTTCTATTTCTATATTACTTTATCATCAGCTTTTCGAACTTCTTCTCTTTTACAAGTTCGTACGCTTTTATGAACACGTCGTTCGTGCGGTTGTAGATTTTCATAAAGTCGCTCATATCCCATAGGTCTCTTGCGATAAGGTGCTTGAGCTGCCTCTTTATCTGCGGCAATGATTTCCGGAATTCCTCTTCGCCTCCCTCAAGTTTTACGCTGTCCATTTCGGCCTGGCCGCGAAGCATCTCAATGAAATCTTCATCCACGTCAAAACGTTCGTCAAAGTCGTTTATGTCGCTGTACTCCTTCGTAAGCCTCTCTCTGTTAGTGTCAAGGTACTTGAGAGATGCCTGTATTATGCATCCTTTTGACGCTAAAGCACGGTGGTACTTAGTGTATTTGAGCGTGTCAATAGGCACGAAGAAGTCTGGCATTATGCCACCGCCGCCATAAACGGGGCGGCCCAGCCGCTTGGTGTATGTCTTCAGAGAGTCGGGGAAGTGTATGCTGTCGGCGCTCGACAGCTCGCCGTGGTTGTATCTGTGCATAAGATCCTCCTCGTACTTTATCGAGTCGTTGTCATAGGGTTTCTGTATGCAACGTCCGGTCGGGGTATAGTAACGTGCGATGGTGAGGCGTATCATAGAGCCGTCCGGCAGGTTGAACGGACGCTGGACAAGGCCCTTCCCGAAACTGCGTCTGCCGACAACAATGCCACGGTCCCAATCCTGTATCGCTCCCGACAGAATCTCTGAGGCCGACGCCGATGTCTCGTCAATCATGACAACAAGGTTACCCTTGCGGAAACGGCCCTCGCCCTTTGAACGGTATTCGTAGCGGGGGTTGCTCTTGCCCTCTGTGTAGACGATGAGGCTCTCCTCGTCAATGAACTCGCTCGCGATATCTACTGCGGCCGTGAGGTAGCCGCCGCCATTGCCTTCAAGGTCGAGAATAAGGTTTTTCATGCCGAGCGACTTCAAAGAGTCAAGCCTTGCTACGAACTCTTCGTGCGTCTTAGCTCCGAAGGACGTTATTCGTATGTATCCGTTCTTGTCGTCAATCATGTATGCGACATCGACAGTCTCTGTGGATATATCGTCACGGACGAGGCTGAACTCTATGTCCCGGTTAATGCCTTTACGTTTGACGGTTATTTTCACTTCGGAACCTTTTTTGCCTCTGAGGCGTGACATTATGTCTGCACGTTCCATCTTCACGCCGGCAATGACGGTGTCGTTCACGGCGATAATCTTGTCGCCGGCAAGTACCCCCGCACGTTCCGACGGGCCGTTCTTCGTGGTCTGTATGACGTAGAGCGTATCGGACATTATGTTGAACTGTATGCCAATGCCGCTGAAGCTGCCTTGCATCTGTTCCAGCAGGGCTTTGGTCTCTTTCGGGTCACTGTATGTGGAGTGCGGGTCAAGCTCTTTGAGCATGGCTTTTATGCCGGCTTCGGTAATCTTGCCGTTGTCGGCGTCATCAACATAAAAGCGTGTTATTATGTTGCTTGTATACATCAGCTTGAGAATATGCTCGGGCATCTCCTGTGAGCCGGCTGCAAGAGCGAACGATAATGCGAAAACAAATATTATCAGTTTTTTCATTGTTGTTATATTTATGGCAAAAGCGATGATACGTCCTTGCCGTATGTTATAAGTTCCTTTACTGCGCTGCTGCTTATCGAAGAGTACTGAGGCTCGCTTATCAGCAGAACAGTGTCAATTCCTCCAAGACGAAAGTTCATGTCGGCAATCTCTCTCTCATATTCAAAGTCCTTTACGCTTCGTACGCCGCGCAGCAGTACGTCAGCCCCGACCTCTTTGGCAAAGTCCATTGTCAGGTTGCTGTATGTCGTAACTTCGATACGCTTTTCATCAGCGAACGCCCGCTTTATGGCGTCTATCCTTTCATCGAGCGTGAACATGCACTTTTTGGCCGAATTGGCGCCAATAGCCACAACAATCCGGTCGAACATCTGCAAGGCACGTACGAGCAGAGCGTAATGTCCTTTTGTAAAGGGGTCGAATGAGCCTGCGAATAGAGCTGTCCTTTTCATGGTTTTATTCCTCCTCGTCGGCTTTGTCCTCTTCAACAACAAGGTTGTCGATGATGAAGTTCTGTCGTTCCATAGTGTTCTTGCCCATGTAGTAGCAGAGAAGGTCCTCGACTTTGTCGTCCTTGTGCAGTTCTACACGTTCAAGACGCATGTCCGGGCCTATGAAGTTGCGGAATTCGTCGGGCGAAATCTCTCCGAGTCCTTTAAAGCGTGTAATCTCGGGGTTGGGAGACAACTTCTCAATGGCAGCGATACGTTCTTCGTCGCTGTAGCAGTATATTGTCTCGAAGTCGCTTTTATGTTCCTTCTTTTCTTCGCTTCCCTTCTTGCCTCGTGGCATCCTGCGCTTGTTGCGTACACGGAAAAGAGGCGTCTGCAGAATATACACATGGCCTTTCTTTATCAATTCGGGGAAGAACTGCAGGAAGAACGTTATCATCAGCAAGCGTATATGCATGCCGTCCACGTCGGCATCGGTCGCTACAATCACTTTGTTGTATCTGAGCCCTTCAAGGCCGTCTTCGATATTCAGGGCCGCCTGCAGCAGATTGAACTCCTCGTTCTGGTACACTACGGCACGGCTCAGTCCGAAACAGTTGAGCGGCTTTCCTCGCAGGCTGAACACGGCTTGCGTGTTGGCGTCACGGCTCTTGGTGATAGAGCCGCTTGCGGAGTCGCCCTCAGTAATGAAGATACAGCTCTCGTCCATGCGGTCGCCTTTGGTGTCGTTGTAATGTATGCGGCAGTCACGCAGCTTGCGGTTGTGCATGTTTACCTTTTTGGCCTTTTCACGTACCTGTTTGGTGAGTCCTGCAAGTTCCTTGCGTTCCTTCTCCGAAGCCATGATCTTAGTAAGCATTACATCGCTTATCTCCGGATTCCGGTGCAGGAAGTTGTCAAGTTCTTCTTTCACGAAGTCGCTGATGAACTTTTTTACGCTCATGCTTCCCGGGTCGGGAGCAATGGTGGTGGAGCCTAACCGCACCTTTGTCTGGCTCTCGAATACGGGTTCCTGTATATTGATGGCAATAGCAGCGACAATACCGTTGCGTATATCGCAGTATTCAAAGTTCTTTGCCGAGAAAAAGTCGTGAACGGTCTGCGCTACAAGTTCCTTGAATGCGCTCTGGTGCGTGCCGCCCTGCGAGGTGTGCTGCCCGTTCACGAAGGAGTAGTACTCTTCGCCGTACTGCTGCGCATGCGTGAACGCAATCTCAATGTCATCGCCTTTGAGGTGTATGATAGGGTAGAGCGCATCGGCAGTCATACGGTCGCTCAGCAGGTCGGCCAGGCCGTTGCGTGACAGAATGCGTTTGCCGTTGAACATTATCGTAAGCCCTGTATTGAGATAGGTGTAGTTGCGCAGCAAGGTCTCGATATACGCTTCACGGTATTCGTAGTTGCGGAACAGGCTGTTGTCGGGCGTGAACGAAACGAAGGTCCCGTTTTCGTCAGCGGTCTTGCCTGTCGTGTCAGTCACGAGCGTGCCTTTCTGGAACGTCGCGCTGCGTACTGTGCCGTCACGGTAGCTTCGCACCTCGAAATGTGTACTCAGGGCGTTGGCCGCTTTAAGGCCGACACCGTTGAGACCTACAGACTTCTTGAATACCTTGTCGTCATACTTCGCGCCGGTGTTAAGCTTGCTCACAGCCTTTATCATCATACCCTGGGGGATGCCTCGGCCATAGTCTCTGACCGTTACCGTACGGTTTTCGGTTATGTCAATCTCAAGACGCTTGCCGAATCCCATTTTGAATTCGTCGATACTGTTGTCAATAACCTCCTTCAACAGCACGTATATGCCGTCGTCGCTCTGCGAGCCGTCACCTAACTTGCCGATATACATGCCGGGGCGTAGACGGATATGCTCGACATCGCTCAAGTGGCGTATCGAGTCGTCTGTATATGCCGCAGCTTCTACTTTCGGCGTTTCGTTGAACTCAAGGTTTTTATCTTCGGACATCTCTATTTGTCGTTGTTATGTTTGTTTATATCTTTCAGTGTCTCTTATAATGCCTTCTTGAACGCTCTGCGGCGTTTGTGTTGTTCCTTCTCGAAATCGTCCCACTGGCTCTGCATCTTTTTGTTCTCCTCAAGCTCCGGGTTGCTCTCCACATCAACAATCTTCATATCTATGAAATTGCCGAGCAGGTGGTTGAACATCATTGCGAATACTCCCTTGCTCTGGTATTCGGGCTTCACGGCCACGAGAAGGAAATCCAGACGCTTTGGCGGTTTAATGAACAGTGCCTTCAGCATGTGCCACCAACCGAACGGGAACATCTTTCCTTTGGCCTTGCGCAATGCTTCTGCCATAGAGTATATGCTCACGCCGAATGCGACGAGGTTGTCATCCTTGTCAATTACGAACGAAGCGAGGTTAAGGTCTATGAGAGGCAGGTACATCTTAATGAACTGCTCTATCTGTTTTTCGCTTAGGGCGGTAAAGCCGTACAGCTCTGCATAGCTTTCGTTTACAAGCTCAAATACAGCCTTGCCGTATTTTTTTGCCACTTCGGAACGTGACTTGGGCCTGTATAGCCTCAAGTTGTATTTGCGTTCTACAATAGCTGACACCCTGATAGCCTTGTCCCATAGCTTTTCGGGAACCCTGAACAGGAACTCCACCCAATCGGCGTCTTTCGTGTACCCCATTCGCTGCATGTGTTCGGGGTAATAAGGGTGGTTGTATATAGTAGACATTGTGCCTAAGCGGTCAAAACCCTCGATAAGCATTCCTTCTGGGTCCATATCGGTAAAACTGAGCGGGCCTTGAATTTCGGTCATGCCACGCTCGCGCCCCCAACTCTCTACAGTGGCGAACAGCGCATCTACAACCTCTACGTCATCAATAAAATCGACCCATCCGAAGCGGACGGCTTTTCTTCCCCATGTCTCGTTGGCATGGTTGTTGATAATAGCCGCTATGCGACCTACAATCTTTCCGTCACGGTATGCAAGGAAATAGTCGGCCTCGCAGAATTCGAAGGCTGCATTACGGTCCTTACGCAATGTATTCATTGTATCCTCATACAGCTCCGGTACATAATAGGGATTGCCCTTGTACAACTCATACCCAAAACGAGCGAACTTTTTCAGTTGCTTGTTACTCTCAACTCTTACAATGTTTACAGGCATCGGTAAAGTAATTAAAATTTAATTATAAATCTGTGTAAATTTACAACTTAATTACGAAAAGAACAAATCAAGAGGCTTTGCTGTGGTGAATTATGGCTTGTTTTTAGAGCCCTTTAACTATTGGACATTATATCGACGGCGAGCAGCCTCTCAACGCTTTCCTTAAATGTCTGGAGTCGCAGCCGCATGTTTTGTCAAGCAAAGCCCAGAAACGCTCGCTGTGGTTTAGCTCAACGGTGTGGCAAAGCTCATGCAGGATGACATAATCGATGAGCTTCTCGGGCAGCAGGACAAGGTAAGCGCTCAGGCTTATGCCGCCTTTGCCGCTGCAGCTTCCCCAGCGGCTGCGCATGTCGCGTACCGAACAGCCGCTATAGTTCAGTCCGTGAATACGGGCGAGCTCGTCCAAACGCTCAGGCAGGGTTCTCTTGGCTTCTGATGTTACAGCGTCCGTAATGACTTTTTGCAGCCACTCCTGTTTCTGCGTGTAATCTGTGCCTCTGGGAACCATTAGAATGATAGCTTTGTCATTACGTACCCACATGAACTTGCATCCGTTGTACTCTTCTATGGAAATTCTGAACGCTCCGCTTCCTGCACGGTAGCTTGTATCAATGAGTTTAATGTTTGAACTTTGTTGTTGTTTCAGCTTTTCGCCGAATTTGTCCATAGCTCTCTCGATATCCTGTCCTGTGGCGAACGGCGGTACTGTGATGTATATCGCATCGGGGCGGGCACGCATGATTATACGCCTTGCCTTATGATTAGCGGTAACGATTATCTTTCCCCATTTCGGGTGTACTGTCTCTCTCTTCTCCAATCGCATGCGGCCTATGCTTTTTTATTATTAAAGCGACAGAGAAGATTGTCAAGAGAAAAACTCTCCCGAACAATCTTCTCTCTGAACAGATGTTTATACTTCTTATTAATAGTCGAGGTATGTGTAACCGTACAGGCCCGACCTGTAGTTTGACAAGAACTCCTTACCTTCCTCAAGCGTTATCTTGCCCTCTTTTACAGCGCTTGTCACCCAACGCTCAAGCGTACGTACCAGTTTGCGTGCATCGAACTGTACATAGTCAAGCACGTCGGCGATGGTCTCTCCGTCAATAATTTTCTCAATGTGGTAACCGTCTTCGTCCACGCTTACATGAACTGCGTTCGTGTCGCCGAAGAGGTTGTGCATGTCGCCGAGAATTTCCTGATATGCGCCTACAAGGAATGCGCCGAGGTAATAAGGTTCGTTCGATTTCACCTTATGCACCTTGAGCGAATCGGCTTTTACGTTGTAGTGTATGAAGTCTGTTATCTTGCCGTCGCTGTCGCAGGTCATGTCCTGAATGGTACATGAACGGTCAGGACGTTCGTCAAGCTTATGTATAGGCATTATAGGAAAGAACTGGTCAATACCCCAGCTGTCGGGCAGGCTCTGGAAAATCGACAGGTTGCAGAAGTATTTGTCGGCAAGCAGTTTCGGGAGCTTGCGAAGGTCGTCGGGGACATGCTTCATGTTTTTCGCAATTGAAAGAATCTCGCGGTTCACGCTCCAGAACATACTTTCTATCTGCGCGCGAGTCTTTAAGTCTACAATGCCGTGGCTGAAAAGTTCAAGTGCCTCTTCACGGATTTGCTGTGCGTCGTGGAGTGCCTCAAGCATAGTGCGTTGGTCAAGTTCGCACCAGATTTTATAAAGTTCTTTTACTAAATCGTGATCCTCTTTGCCAACTTCCCACTCTTCGTCCATCTGTGGCAGTGCCGCCGTTTCCAGTACTTCAAATACAAGGACTGCGTGATGCGCCGAGACTGAACGTCCGCTCTCCGTAATGATATTGGGGTGGGGTATGCCGTTCTTGTCGGCGGCATCGACCATTGTGTATACTGCATCATTCACATACTCCTGTATCGAGTAGTTCACGCTGCTCTCGCTGCTCGAAGAACGGGTTCCGTCGTAATCGACGCCGAGGCCGCCGCCGATGTCGGTGAACTCAATTTCGTATCCGAGCTTGCGCAGCTGAACGTAGAACTGCGAAGCCTCACGCAATGCGGTCTTGATGTGGCGGATACGTGTCACTTGGCTTCCTATGTGGAAATGAATGAGCTTCAAACAGTCTTTTATATCGTATTTGTCGAGAATTTCAAGCGCTTCGAGCAACTCGCTTGACGTAAGGCCGAACTTGCTTGCGTCGCCGCCGCTCTCCTCCCATCGTCCGCTGCCCTCTGACGCAAGCTTGATGCGTATTCCGATATTCGGACGCACACCGAGGCGTTTTCCAATCTTGGCAATGCGTTTCAGTTCGTTGAGCTTCTCTACGACAAGGAAAATGCGTCGTCCCATCTTCTGTGCCAGCAGAGCCAGCTCAATATAGCTGTCGTCTTTGTAGCCGTTGCAAATAATGAGAGAGTCGCTGTCGGTGTTCATGGCTATCACCGCATGCAGTTCAGGCTTTGAGCCAGCCTCGAGTCCTATGTTGTACTTCTTGCCGTGGCTCATAATCTCCTCGACGACAGGACGCATCTGGTTTACCTTTATGGGGTATACAATAAAGTTCTCGCCTTTGTAGTTGTACTCCTCAGACGCGATCTTGAAACATCCCGAAATCTTCTCTATACGGTTGTCAAGGATGTCCGGGAAACGTATCAATACAGGCGCGGCGACGTCTCTCAACTGCAGCTCGTCCATAAGCTCCTTGAGATCTACTTTTACGCTGTCCTTCTTGGGGGTTACAGAGACATTTCCTTTTTCATTGATGCTGAAGTAAGAGGCTCCCCAACCTTTTATGTTGTAGAGTTCCTCAGAATCTTCGATACGCCATTTTCTCATCTCTTCAATGTTAGCTGTTAGTGTTTTAACTTTATATTTGCAGGCGATTACCCGTTTAGCTCTATCTGTTGCAGGAATTTATCGACCGATGTCTCAATCTGTTCCGCATCTTCAAGTTTGTCGGCCAAGAATCGCTGTTCGGCCTTGTTGTAGAACGGTTCTCTCTTGGCAAGCTGCTCTATAATGAACGAGCGCAGTTCTTCGTCGCTCTTCCCGTTTATCAGCGGGCGTCTTTTCCTTGCTATGCTAAGTCTTATAAAAAGTCTTTCAACAGGAACGTCAAGGAACACGGTCGTGCCCTGGCTGTTCATATAGTCGATATTGTCAAAGAAACAGGGCGTTCCGCCGCCAGTCGATATTACAAGGTCTTCAAACTCGCCCACCTCGTGCAGCATCCGTCGTTCAATTTCTCTGAAGCCCTCTTCTCCTTTCTCGGCAAATATCTGTGATACGCTCTTGCAGAATCTCTGCTCAATGTGGCTGTCAAGGTCTATGAATTCTATGCCGAGCCTTTTCGCCAACGCATATCCGAGAGTCGTTTTTCCGGCTCCCATGTATCCGACAAGAAAAATCCGTTTCATTTTCGTTTTTTGTATTGTCTTTTGGCCGGGGCCTTTCCGCTCTCCTTTGTTTTGCTGACAATCTCAAGACACTCTTCCAAAGTCAGTTCCGCAGGCGTCACGCTCTTAGGCAGCTTGTAGTTGCTTCCGTTGTATGCGATATATGGGCCGAACCGTCCGTTGAGGACCTGCAGTTCGGGTTTCTCGTCAAAGCTCTTGATGATGCGTTCAGCTTCGGCCTTCTGTTTGGCGTCAATAAGTTCTGCCGCTTCTTCAAGGGTTATTGTAAGAGGGTCGTGGCTCTTTGGTAATGTTACGTACGCATTGCCATGCTTGATGTACGGTCCGAATCGTCCTGCGCCTATGGTAATGCCGGCGCCGGCGTACTCGCCGAGGGTACGGGGGAGGCTGAACAGGCTCAGAGCCTCTTCAAGGGTGATGGTCTCGAGTGTCTGTCCCGGCTTCATCTGCGCGAATCGGGGTTTTTCCTCGTCGTTAGCCGAGCCTATCTGCACGATGGGACCGAAACGGCCTATTTTAACAGAAACGGGCTTGCCGCTTGCTGGATCACTTCCCAAAACACGCTCTCCGACCTTGTGCTCGTTCTTTGTTTGGACAATATCCTCAATCTTTGGCTCGAACTCTTTATAGAACTCAGAAATAAGTTCCGACCATTTGCGTTTGCCGTCGGCAATCTCGTCAAAGTCTTTCTCGACAGTAGCCGTAAAGTTGTAGTCCATGATTTCGGGGAAGAAGTCGAGCAGGAAGTCATTGACGACAATGCCAATGTCAGTCGGCAACAGCTTGGCTTTCTCGGCTCCTACGGTCTCTTTGCCTTCGGCGGCTGTTATTTTACCGTTCTTGAAGGTCAATATATTGTATTTACGTGTCTCGCCGGCCTTGTTCCCCTTCTCAACGTATCCTCTCTGCTGTATTGTGCTTATGGTAGGCGCATATGTTGAAGGACGGCCTATGCCCAACTCTTCGAGTTTGCGGACCAAGCTTGCTTCGGTATAACGCGGCGGGTGCTGTGTAAAGCGTTCTGTGGCTACAATCTCCTTTGTCGTAAGAATATCTCCTTTGTGTACTGCCGGTATCGCAATGGCGCCGTTGTCTCCCTCGTCGTCGGTGCTTTCACGGTACACCTGAAGGAAACCGTCAAATACGGTCACCTCGCCGGTCGCCATAAAAGTCTCGCCGTGTCCGCTTATGGAAATGTTCACGGTAGTCTTCTCAACTATAGCGTCAGCCATCTGCGAAGCTATAGTACGCTTCCATATAAGTTCGTACAGGCGTTTTTCGGGACCTGTACCTTCAATGCTCGTGTTGGTCATATATGTAGGGCGAATAGCCTCATGAGCCTCCTGAGCACCCTTTGAAATTGTTGAGTAGTTGCGGCTCTTCAGATATTTGTCGCCGTACATCTCTGTAACGACGCTCTTGCATGAGCCTATGCATAATGACGACAGGTTTACCGAGTCGGTACGCATGTATGTGATGTATCCCGACTCGTAGAGTCTTTGTGCGACCATCATGGTCTGCGAAACGCTGAATCCTAATTTACGCGCAGCCTCTTGTTGCAAGGTTGATGTCGTGAACGGGGGAGCGGGAATTCTCTTCTGCGGCTTTGTTGTCACATCCTCGATTGCGAATGTCGCGTTGTTGCATGACATCAGGAAGCGCTCGGCATCCTCTCTGGTCTTGAAGCGTTTTGACAATTCCGTGTTTAGTATGCTTGTACCGTCGGGCAGTTCGAATGTGGCGGTAACTCTGTATCCGCTCTCAGTATTGAAACGGTTAATCTCTCTCTCTCTCTCGACGATAAGACGCACTGTGACGCTTTGCACGCGTCCTGCCGACAGAGCCGGCTTTACTTTACGCCAGAGGACCGGCGACAACTTGAAACCTACAATGCGGTCAAGCACACGGCGCGCCTGTTGAGCGTACACAAGGTTCGTGTCAATCTCTCTCGGCTTCTCAATAGCATTAAGAATAGCGTTTTTGGTAATCTCGTGGAAAACGATACGCTTTGTGTTTTCAGGCTTAAGGCCAAGCACTGTAAAAAGGTGCCAGCTGATAGCCTCTCCCTCGCGGTCTTCATCGGATGCGAGCCATATCATATCGGCCTTTTCGGCTTCGTTTTTAAGAGTGTTTACAAGTTTTTCTTTTTCGGCGGGAATCTCATATTCCGGTTCGAAAGTCTTGGTGTTTATACTGAATTCCTTTTTTTTAAGGTCGCATATGTGACCGTAGCTCGACATTACCTTGTAGTCTTTGCCAAGGAATTTCTCGATTGTTTTTGCTTTGGCGGGTGACTCAACTATAACTAAATTCTTCTGCATGACACTTAAGCCGTTTTATGTTTGGGGCGTAACCCCTGTTCCTGTTTTTAATTTGCCGACAAAAGTATGAAAGTTTCCTGTATATTTAAGCCAAAAAAACGAAAAAAAATAAAAAGGGTCGGGCGTCATTTTCCATAAAATAATATATTATTTTAAATAGGTAATTTTTTTACCTCGGATAAATGTATTGCCCGGCCCTTTTTATGCTGTAGCCTTAGAAATTGATTGTAGCTCCCAGCATGCCTCTTATGCCTCGTGTATAATAGCCGTAATATTCGTAGTATTTCATGTTCATCAGATTGTCTCCCTGAACGAACACTCCGAACATCCTGTTTATCTTGTAACCGATTCTTGCGTGAAGGTCATGTTTGCAACCTAAACGGCCTTTCGTAGCGCTTTTCGTGTATCGGGTAAAGTTGTATCCGGCCTCAATCAAGAGATTCTTTATGGGGCGTATCTCTACATTCGCATTTGCGGTAATTTCGGGTTTGAACGCGAGCAGGTCTTTGTCGGCGCAGCTCCAGAATTCGTATCGTGCGTCTGCGCTGATATTCATCCAGCCGCCGCAGTCAAATCCTAATCTTATACCTGCATGTGCGTTGTGTGTCTGTTCCTGTGCGAACGTAGTATAAATTAATCCCTTGTTTCCCGGCTCGGAATATGCAATCTGTTGCAGCATGTCATCGTTCGTGAGCTTGTATCCGGCAAATATGTCAAGCGACAACGGCTCCAATGACATTCTTGTTCCTGCTGCAATATCTATGATCTTGTATGTGGGCTTTAGCTGCTTGCCGGTCAGGCTGTTGTATCCCCAATATGGGGTGATGCTCTCTATTGCCGCAAAACCGTTCTCTTTGCGTCCGCCACCAATTTTGGCATAAATCGACACTCTCTTCGTGAAGTTCTTCTCCATTTTAATGTTGGGGGCGACCGCGAAAACCGAACTGTTTGCTGTAACGAAGTTCATGTTCGCTCCAGCTGTAAGCATCCAGCCGTTGAAGTTAAAATCCACGAACGGGTTAATGTCGAACGAGAGCAGGTTCCTGTAGCCGTTCGCGGCATTCAGCAGCATGCCGTTGTATATAAAACCGTTGAAATCAAGTTCGACCCCGGCCTTGCGTACGTATTTTGAGAATATTTCATACGAAAACAGCAGGCCGCCGTTGATGTGGTCCTCTGTGATAGGCTTCTCCGCTCCGTCACAGTAACTCATGAGCGAATGGCGGTAGTCGGCCCACAGAGAAAAGGCGAAAGGCCCTGTGAACTGCGAAACCGCTTTAATGTTTGCGCCGTAGTTCATGTGGTGCTGCCTGTCTATAGGAGTGTTTGCTGTCTCTGCTCTCTGGTAGTTGAATGCCCTGTTGTTGAAGTTGCCGCCTAAGCTAAGATGGAGATTCTTGAACTTGTATGTATAATCGGCCATGACTGCGGTGTTATACATGCGTGAATTCCATTCTTGGCTGTATCCTTTTACGTCGCTCTTGAAACCGTCGAAAGCGGCCATCGCCCTAAGAACGCTCTTGTCATTGAAACGTAGGTTGTACGACAGTTTGCTGTCGATATCGTTTCTTATACCGTATCCGGCTCTGAAGTAGCCGGGGAGGCTCTTTTCCTGTGCAGGCAACAGCTCTTTGGCGTCTCTCTCGCTGGTAAAGCGGGTAAACGGTGTCGTCTGCTTCGAGAATATAAGCTTTGAGGGTTTTCCCTCGGACTTGCTCTCTATTGTCGGCGTGAAGCTCTTCTTGTTTACCTGCACTACAACGGGGTTATAGTCGTTTTCAACGCTTACTACAGCGCTCTGTTTGTCCTCTTGTGCAAAAAGCGCGCCGCATGCCAGCAGCATCGCTGTCAATAATATACTCTTCTTCATCTTGCTCAATTGTTAGTGTTGTTCTCTGTTGCCAGTTTCGAGAGTCTCTCTTCTATCATTTCGGCAATGTCGTCCTCGCCGTCATAGTTGTTCTGCAGCGAAACGAGGTATTGTTTGGCTTCCATATTCTTGCCTTGTGAAGAGTAGAGGTCGGACAGCAGAATAAAGCTTCTTGCCAACCAGTATGCGTGCGGAGTGCTTTCGCTGATGTACTCCATGATAATCTCCTCGCACTCGTCATAATGTTCCTGGTCGAACTTTATTTGCGCTATAAGATATTTCGCCTCGGCGCCCTCTTTTGTCCTTGTGTCCTCCGCCAGTTCGTTGAGGTCGAGCTGCGCAAGGCTTGTTTTTTCAAGCTCCAGGTATGCTTTCGCTCTGTTGTGCAGGGCTTCTCGTCTGATGTCTGTCGAAGTGGTGCTGTTGTTAAGCAGCTCTCCTGCATACTTGACAACCTCCCCGTGTTTCTCACGCTTCTGAGCGGCACGCATGATGTTCGTGCGTGCGAGCTGTCGGCGCTCCTCGTCGCTGCTGTCGGCGAGAAGTTGTTTGTAAAGTTCTGTCGCCTTCTCGTACGATTTCCTGTTGTAGTATATGCCTGCGGCTCTCATTGTCGCAAGTTCCATATATTTGTTGCCGGGGTATTCAAAAACCTTTTCAATGTTCTTCAACGCCTCGTCCATATCCTTTTCGCTGTTGTAAATCTCTCCAAGATAGTAGTGGGCGTCCACCCTGAAAGCGCCATCGGGGAAGTTCGCAAGGTATTCCTCGAATTTCTCCTTCGCGACGGAAATCTCGCTTCTGCCGTACATCTTTTCAGCGGCGGTGTATGTGAGCTCGTCCAGCTCGTTCGTGTTGATTGACTGTACGCCGTTCGTTGTTTTTGCATAGCTTGCGAACTTGTCCACCTCTCCCATGTCCACATAAATGTTCTTTAGGTCCTGGAATGCCACTTGCGCCTCCTCGCTGTGCGGGTAGCGGTCAATTATGCCCTCGTATGTCTCTATAGCCTTGTCACGCTCTCCTATGGAGTTGTAAATCATGGCTTTTTCGGTAGTGGCTCTGCGTGTAAGAGTGCTTTTAGGAAATCTTACCGTCAGTCTGTCGAACGCTGAAATGGCGTCGTATGGCTGTTCAAGCTCAATGTAGGCACGTCCCATTTCGTAAAGGGCCTGCTCTGTGTAAACGCTGCCCGGGTAGCTGCTTATAAGCTCGGTAAGCGTGGCGACCTTGCCATAATAGTCATCGGACAATCCGAGAGCTACGCCCGAACGGAACAGAGCGTAGTCGCTGTTGTTCTTGTCGGTCTCTATCGCCAGCTTGTAATATTGGTTGGCGGCGGCATAGTCACGCTGGTAGAAGTGGCAGTCGGCAATGCGGTTAAGAGCGTCTGCGACTGTCTCCCTCTTCTCGTTCGAAGAGTTGTTCACGAAGTGCTGGAACTCTCTTCTCGCGTCGGCGTATCTCTTCTGGTGGAACAAGGTATATCCTATTCCGTATATCGCACGGTTGCTGTTCGAACCGCCTTTCATTATTGACATGCGGTAACTGTTTGCCGCACTCTTGTAGTCGCCTTTGCGGTACAGCGCTTCGCCTTTCCAGTAGAGGGCGTCGGCGTGAGTAATCTTGCTGTGCGCGGCAAGCTTGATAGAGCGGTCCATGAACGATATGGCTCCGTCCATGTCGCCGTTTATGAACTCCTGAACGCCGAGACGGTAGAGTATCTTTTGTTTGGCCTTCAAAATCTCGGCCGACGGGCTTTTGATTTTGTTTATCGAGAGAAGAGCGACGTCGTAGTTGTGCGTACTCATATAAACCTCGACAAGGTAGTTCTCTACCTGTTTCGCATGCCGTGAGCCGGGGTAGTCATTAAGGAACTGCTCAAAGACTTTCACGCTCTCGGCGAACGGCGAGTAACGTGTCTGGTGCAGGCACAACGCATAGTTGTACATGGCTTCCTCGCGCACTTTGCTGTCGTGCGTCATTGCCGCAGCCTGCTCAAACGCCAAGCGTGCGCCGTTGTCGTCTTTCCTCGAAAGCAGGATTATACCAGTGTGCAGCAGCGAGTTCTGCGCTATCGCGTCATCGCCCTCATTGCACTCGGCGAACAGCGGAGCGGCCTTCTCGAAATTGCCCTCGTTGAAGTGGCACAATCCAAGCTGGTACACTGCGATGCGTTGTGGAGTCTCGCTATTGACAATATAGTCGGTCAAAGGTGTGACAGCCTCTTTGTAGTTGCCCTCTGCAAACTCCGCGGCGCCTAATATGTGTTGCATCTTTGTGGCTTGCGGTTTCTTTCTGTTCTTTGAAATGAATTCCTCGGCTATACCCTTCGCGGCTTCGGTATTGCCTCTTTTAAGTTCAATTCCGGCAAGGAAATAGGGAACGTCAAGCTTGAATTTCTTCGCCTTTCCGACGCTCTTGAAACCACGTTCCGCGGCGTCAAGGTTGTCGTTGTCATAATCTATTACGGCAAGCTGGAATATAGCGTCATCGGCATATCTCTTGCTCTTTAGGACTGTTTGGCGCAGCATGCTCACCGCATTCTCCTCCATTCCGCACTCCTGCAGAGATAAAGCGTGATAAAGAGTGGCTCTTTCACGCTCCTCTTTGGCGAGCCGTTTCGTGTTGCTCTTTTCAAACCATTCGCAGGCACGTCCGAAGTCCTTGCTGTGGTAGTACGATTCCGCTATATAACATCCGAGCAGTTCTCTCTTTGAGCTTTCGGGGTAGTCGTCAAGGTATTGCAGCATCAGTCCTCTTCCCTCAAGGTGGTTCTCCTCAAAGGTTATGACAGCTTTCAGCAGGTCTATCTCCTGCAGCTTGGCGGCTTCGAGGCCGCTTCGGTCAATCTCTTCTATCAGCGACAGCGCCGCTGCGTGTTTGCCGTCGTTGTGCAGGCGCTGGCATTCGCTCAGGATGTTCTCTCTGCTGTCGGTCTGCGCGTTCGTTGTCAGGCCAATGGCCGCGAACATAAGTAGAATAATGCTCCTTCTTCTCATTTTATAGTGTGTTGTTTTTATACATATCTTTGAAACGCTCAACGCTCTCGCTTATCGACTTCAAGCCGAACTTGCTGCTGTCAAGCTCCTCAATCTTTATCCATTGCAGGTCGGCGACATCGTCGTCCGCCGCTGTCGCGCCGCACTCTTCGACGCTGCACTTGAAGAACATGTCCATCGTGTGCAGTTCCATTCCCGAATATCTGTAAACGTTCGGTATCGTGAAAAGGTATCTCGTGCCGGTAACCTTCAGCCCGGTCTCTTCAAGCACCTCTCTTGCGACTCCCTCTTCGGCGGTCTCATAGCTGTCGCAAAAGCCGCCCGGCAGGTCGAACGTTCCTTTCGCCGGCTCTTTCGAGCGAGTGGCGACGAGCATCTCGCCTCTGCCGTTCGTGATGATTGCGACCGTTGCGGCAAGCGGGTTGAAATAGTATACGAAACCGCAATCCTCGCAACGCTTCGACTTGAAGTCGTTCTCGACGAAGCGTGTGCTTCCGCATTTGGGACAGTATCTGAACAGGTGCAATGGGTGCTGCATGGTCACTTGTAACTCTTTATGCATCAAACGATGCCTGTTTAATTCACAAAGATACCTGTTTTTCTCTATTTTACCCCTCTTTTCCCGTTTTTTTATATTTATATTCAAATAAATTAATTAAATATTTCCGTTACGGCGTGTTTATTAAGGATGTTTGCGGTTTTTTCTTCTGATAAATGGCTCTATACAAAATAAAAATCGTAACTTTGCAAAGATTTTGCGTTTTAAGGAAATAATTTAAATATCGAATATTATGGCAAACAAAGCATTATTGGTAATTCTTGACGGTTGGGGCGTCGGCAATCACGGCAAAGGTGATGTAATTTTCAACACCCCTACGCCGTATTGGGACCACCTTGTATCGGTTTATCCTAACTCACAGCTTCAGGCGAGCGGCGAGAACGTAGGTCTTCCTGCAGGTCAGATGGGTAATAGCGAGGTAGGTCACCTGAACATCGGCGGCGGACGCATTGTATATCAGGATCTTCTTAAAATAAACCGTGCTATAGCCGACGGTTCTATTGAGCGGAATCCCGAACTTGTAGCTGCTGTCGAGTATGCGAAGAACAACGGCAAGAAGCTCCACTTCATGGGCCTTACATCGGACGGCGGCGTTCATAGCTCGCTCGAACATCTCGAAGCTATGTATAAGTACGCAGCGAAGCAGGGCGTTGAGAATCTCTATGTTCACTGTTTCATGGACGGTCGCGATACCGACCCTAAGAGCGGCGCAGGCTTCATCGAGCAGCTTACGGCAAAGGATATCAAGCTCGCTACGATCATCGGCCGTTACTATGCTATGGACCGCGACAAGCGTTGGGAGCGTGTGAAGATCGCATACGACCTTATCGTGAACGGCGAGGGCAAGCAGGCAAGCGACATGGTTGCGGCCGTTAAGGAATCGTACGAAGAGGGCGTGACCGACGAGTTTATCAAGCCTATCGTGAACAGCAATTTCGACGGCCGCATCGGCGAGGGCGACGCTGTAATTTTCTTCAACTATCGCAACGACCGTGCAAAGGAGCTTACAGTCGTTCTTACACAGGAGGATATGCCGGCTGAGGGCATGCATACAATACCCGGTCTGCAGTACTATTGCATGACTCCTTACGATGCGAAGTTTACGGGCGTCCACATCCTTTTTGACAAGGAGAACGTGGAGAACACTCTCGGCGAGTATGTGTCAAAGCAGGGCATGAAGCAGCTGCATATAGCGGAAACCGAGAAGTACGCTCATGTTACCTTCTTCTTCAATGGCGGCCGTGAGGCTCCGTACGAAGGCGAGGAGCGTATCCTTGTTCCCTCTCCGAAGGTTGCCACATACGACCTTCAGCACGAAATGAGCGCATACGAGGTAAAAGAGAAGCTCGACAATGAGATAAACAGCGAAAAATTTGATTTCATCGTGGTTAATTTCGCAAACGGCGACATGGTGGGTCACACCGGGGTTTACAGCGCAATCGAAAAGGCTGTTCTTGCTGTCGATGCATGTCTTAAGGATGTTATCGAGGCTGCACGCAATCATGGCTATGAGTCAATTATCATTGCCGATCACGGCAATGCCGACAACGCTGTGAACCCCGATGGCTCGCCTAACACGGCGCACTCGTTGAATCCTGTTCCTTGCGTTTATGTGACAAACCGCGAGAACGCTACAATAGAAAACGGTATCCTTGCCGACGTCGCTCCTACAATTCTCAACATTATGGGTCTTGAGGTGCCTGCGGAGATGACAGGAAAGTCGCTTATTTAATTATAAATCTGCATAAAAGACCCCTTTTGGCCTGCAAAAGCCATAGAGGGGTCTCTTTTTTCTATGGTACAGATAGGTGATACAATAGTTTCGTTCGACCTTTTTCAGGAGTACTTCTTCTGCAATTTCTCTCATTGCAAAGGTGTATGCTGCGTAGAGGGCGATGCAGGAGCGCCGGTACTGCTCGAAGAGGTTGAAAAGCTTGAAGAGGCCCTTGAGGTTGTAGCCCCAGAGATGTCTCCCGAGGCGCGTGCCGTCGTCGATGAACAGGGCGTCGTCTACAACGATTGTGACGGCGACCTTGTGACCTCCATCGTCAATGGCAAGGATTGCGTCTTCGCTTCTCGTGACGAGAACGGCTGCTGCATATGCCTGATAGAAAAGGCTTACCGTGAAGGACGCACTCCCTGGCGTAAGCCCATTTCGTGTTATCTTTACCCCGTGCGTTTGCGAAAAGTGGGCGATTTCATCGGGGTAAATCTGCATAAATGGGATGTTTGCGGCAGCGCTTTCATCAAGGGCCGCCGCAAAGGCGTGCGTGCTTATGAATTCCTGAAGGAGCCGCTTATAGAACGCTTCGGCAAGGAGTGGTACGACGAACTTCTTGTCGTTGCCGAAGAACTGAAGAAACAGAATATGCTGTAACGGTTAAATATGTTTTCATAAGCCGAGGGCTGCCCGAACTTCTCGGGCAGCCCTCGGCTTGCGTATGCCGTACGGACATTTTCCGGCCTTATTTCCTTATGCCTTTTAAATTAAACTTAAATTAAATTTTAATTATAAATACAAATTGCTATCTTCGCAAGAGAACAAAAAAGGAAGTGATGAAAACTAAAATATTTCTGTTTTTGCTTATATCATTGCTTATGTCAGGTTGTTGCGATAAATCCGCAGGCAACAGCGGAACAGGCATCATTACGGCCGACAGCACATGTTTTGTGAAGCGCGGCAAGCCGTACAACTACATCGGCACGAACCTCTGGTATGCCTCAATACTCGGCTCCAAAGGCGAGGGCGGTGACCGTGAACGCCTTTGCAGGGAACTTGACTGCCTTAAAGAACTCGGCGTGACCAACCTCAGAATATTGTCGGGTCCCGACGCCGGCAGCCTTCTTGCCAACCCTGCTAAGCCTTATCTTCAGGAGGCGCCCGGAGTACTCAACGAGGCTCTGCTCGAAGGTCTGGACTTCACGCTCGCCGAACTTGAGAAACGAGGTATGGACGCTGTCATATATCTCAACAATGCTTGGGACTGGAGTGGCGGCTATGGCTACTACCTAAAGCAGTGCGGTTACGGCGACTCGCCGAACACCAACGAGGTGAACGGTTACGGCAACTATGTCCTTTATTGCTCGAACTTCTCCCGTGACACAGTCGCCCAGAACCTCTATTACGACTATGTCAAGAGCATCGTTTCACGCAAGAACAGCGTTACAGGGCGTTATTACAAGGACGAGCCCTCTATAATGTCGTGGCAGCTCTGCAACGAGCCTCGCGCGTTCGCTTCCGACAATAAGGGGCAGTTCGCCGCATGGATAGCCAAAGCCGCTTCTCTGATAAAGAGCATCGACCCTAATCATCTTGTCTCTACGGGCAGCGAGGGGTACATCGGTTGCGAAGCGGATATGGAGTTGTGCGAGCGTATACACGCCGACAAGAATATCGACTACCTTACCATTCATATATGGCCCGTGAATTGGGGCTGGGCGCCGCGTTCCAATCCCGACAGCGGCATCGACAACGCATGCCTCGAAAGCGGCAGGTACATCGACGAGCATGTGGCGCTAGCCAAGCGTTTGGGCAAGCCTCTCGTGATTGAGGAGTTCGGCTATTCGAGGCAGGGCAACGTGTCGGGCACGGGCGTGCCTACCGACAGCCGTGACATCTTCTACCGTTATATATTCGGGTGTGTTGCCGGCAGCATTGCCGAGGGCGGCCCTATAGCCGGCTGCAACTTCTGGGGATGGGGCGGCAGCGGCAGGCCTCGTGACCTCGTGTGGCAACCCGGCGACGATTACCTGTGCGACCCTCCGCACGAGCCGCAAGGGTGGTACTCGGTTTTTGACTGCGACTCTACAACCATAAACATCATAAAGGAGTTTACAGAAGCAATTAAAAGATAAACCTTATAACTATGTACAAGAAAGACAATCGTATTGTAGCCACTCTCGATGCAGGTGGCACAAATTTCGTTTTCGGTGCCATGCAGGCAGGCGAGTTCATCATCGACCCGATATCAGTGCCTTCGCAGGCTCATGACCTTGACCTCTGTCTGCAGAACATGGTAAGCGGTTTCAGACAGGTGTTCGACAAGCTGAGCGAGAAGCCCGTGGCGATCAGTTTCGCTTTCCCCGGCCCTGCCGACTATCCAAACGGCATCATCGGCGGCTTTTTGCCCAATTTCCCCTCTTTCCGTGATGGCGTTGCCCTGGGGGCGTTCCTTGAGAAGCAGTTCGGCGTTCCGGTGTTCATAAACAACGACGGCGACCTCTTTGCCTACGGCGAGGCTCTTTGCGGAGTGCTTCCGCAAATCAACAGCCGCCTGCGTGAACTCGGCTCCGGCAAACAGTACAAGAATCTGATAGGATACACCCTCGGTACCGGCTTCGGCATAGGCGTAGTCATCGACGGCAGGCTGAACAGAGGCGACAACTCTTGTGTCGAGACCTTCTGTCTGCGTCATTGCGACATGCCCGACGTAATTGTCGAGGACGGCGTTGCCATTCGTGCCGTATGCCGTGTATATGGCGAGAAGAGCGGCGACATGGAGCATGGCCTCACTCCGAAGGATATCTGCGAGATAGCCGACGGCAAGCGTGAAGGCAATGTCGAGGCTGCCCGTGAGGCGTTCGCTACTCTCGGTCGTGTTGCCGGCGCCGCAATATCAACGGCGGTCACAATCATCGACGGTCTTGTAGTCATCGGCGGCGGCGTGTCGGCGGCGAGCCATTGGATAATGCCGGCTCTGCTCGAAGAGATGCGCGCCAAGCTCCGTACCCTTTCGGGCGACGAGGTGAACCTTGTCCAGATGTCCGTGTATAACCTTGAGGACGACAACGAGTTCAAGCAGTTCGCTCAGGGCGAGGTCAAGAAGGTCAAGGTCTATGGCGAGGAGCGTTATGTCGATTATGACAGCCGCAAGCGCATAGGCATAGCTATTTCAAAGCTCGGAGCGAGCAAGGCGGTATCTGTAGGCGCATATGCTTTCGCATTGAGCGAGTTGGACAAAAAATAATCACGACATGAGAATAAAATCATTTCTGCTTATGCTCTTTGTGTCGGCGGCGGTATCGGCGCAAAAGCCTGCCGATTTTGTAAATCCCTTTATCGGCACAACAAATTTCGGCACGACGAACCCCGGTGCCGTGACGCCTAACGGCATGATGTCAGTCGTACCCTTCAATGTCATGGGCTCCGACCTCAACGTCTTCGACAAGGACAGCCGTTGGTGGTCCGCTCCTTATGAGTACGACAACAAGTTCTTCACGGGCTATGCTCATGTAGCTTTGAGCGGTGTGGGCTGCCCCGAAGCCTCATCGCTTCTTGTCATGCCTACATCGGGCGACCTGAATGTCGATTACTACAGCTACGGCTCGGAGTACAGCGACGAAAAAGCTTCTCCGGGTTATTACAGCAATACGCTTACCAAGTACGGCATCAAGACCGAGGTGACGGCTACGACGCGCACCTCGTGCGAACGTTACACCTTCCCGGCAGGCAAGGGAAACATAATCCTCAATCTCGGTCAGGGACTCTCTAACGAATGCGGCGCTATGGTGCGTCGTGTAAGCGACACCGAAATCGAGGGTTTCAAGCTGCTCGGAACATTCTGCTACACCACGCAGGCGGTATTCCCGATATATTTCGTCATGCGGGTGTCCCGTGAGCCGTCGTCAAGCGGTCCATGGAAATTCCAACCGTTGCTGACAGGCGTGGAGGCTGAATGGACGCCCGACGACGGAACATACAAACTCTACGATAACTATTACCGCGAGATCGCCGGCGACAACATCGGTTACCGCTTCTGCTACGACGACCTTGCTGCCGGTGAACAGGTGGTTGTTCAGATGGGCGTTTCTTTCGTGTCCATAGACAACGCGCGCGAGAACCTCAATGCCGAACAGAGCGGCAAGAACTTCAACGATGTGCGCCTTGCGGCCGAGGAACGTTGGAACAGCGACCTCGGACGCATAATGGTCGAGGGCGGAACAAAAGAGCAGCAGACAGTCTTCTATACGGCTCTTTACCACGCTCTCATACACCCGAGCATCATAAACGACGTCAATGGCGAGTACCCAAAGATGGAGAGCGGCGAGGTAGGCAAGAGCGACTATACCCGTTATACGGTATTCTCGCTGTGGGATACCTACCGCAACCTGCACCAGCTTCTGACTCTTGTATACCCTGAGCGTCAGACCGACATGTTGCGTACTATGGTAGGCATGTACGAAGATTGGGGCTGGCTGCCTCGTTGGGAACTTTTCGGCCGCGAGACATATACAATGGAGGGCGACCCTGCCGCCATTGTCATTGCCGACAGCGGGATAAAAGGCTTGCGTGACTTTGATATCGAAAAGGCCTATGAAGGAATGTTGAAGTCTGCCACGACCGAGGGCGCCAACAATCCCATACGCCGTGACATCGACCCCTACCTGAAAGACGGCTTTATCCCCTTGTGGTACTTTTCGAGCGACCTTTCGGGCGACAACTCCGTATCGCACGCTCTTGAGTATTGTTCGGCCGACTACGCAATCTCTCAGCTCGCCGACTCTTTGGGCGACAAGGCGCGCGCGAAGGAGTTCCTGAAACGTTCGCATAGCTACCGGCGTTACTTCTGCAAGGAGTACGGCACCTTGCGTCCGCTTACAAAAGAGGGCGAGTTCCTCGACGACTTCGACCCCTCTACAGGCAAGAACTTCGAGAACATTCCGGGCTTCCACGAGGCTTCGGCATGGTGCTACACCTTCGCTGTACCTCACGACATAAAGGGCCTTACGAAGCTCATGGGCGGCAAGCGCGGCTTCATCGACAGCCTTCAAGGCGTCTTCGATAACGGGCATTACGACCCGTGCAACGAACCCGACATCGTATATGCCTACCTATTCAGCCGTTTCAAGGGCGAGGAGTGGCGTACACAGAAGGAGGTCAAGAAGATACTCGATGAAAACTACAAGAATGCTCCCGACGGAATACCGGGCAACGACGATACGGGAACAATGTCGGCATGGGCGGTATTCTCGATGATGGGTTTCTATCCCGACTGCCCCGGCGAGCCTACATACACATTGACGACTCCGGTGTTCGACAAGGTCAGAATCTCGACACCGAAGGGCGACATCGCCATCGAGTGCGACCGTCCTACGGCCGACAGCCACTTTATCGACGAGGTGACGCTCAACGGCAAGTCATGCGGCTACCGTCTGACACATGAGCAGCTGCTCGATAACGCAAAAATCCAATATAAACTAAAGAAACAGGCAAAATGAAATTAAGAAACATATTAATGGGCCTGCCGCTTCTCTTTGCGGCATGCAACCCTGCTCCGCAGGAGAATTATACCGATTATGTCAATCCTCTTATCGGCAGCGGCGGTCACGGTCATGTATTTGTCGGTGCGAGCGTGCCTTTCGGTATGGTGCAGCTCGGCCCTACAAGCATCAACGAGACATGGGACTGGTGTTCAGGCTATCATCAGGACGAGGCTTCCGTGATAGGCTTCTCCCACACGCACCTCAGCGGAACAGGTATAGGCGACCTCTTCGATGTTACCGTAATGCCTGTCATAGGTGATGTGGTATATGCCAGAGGCATGATAGAATCGCCGGGCAGCGGTCTGTGGTCAATGGCCGACCGTACTCAAGAGGTTGTCAAGCCCGGTTACTATTCAGTGCCGCTTGTACGTTACGGCATCAAGGCCGAAATGACGGCTACGGCACGTGTTGGCCTGCACCGCTACACCTTCCCTGCGTCTGACGAGGCGGCTCTTGTCTTTGACTTGCAGAACGGCGGTTGCTGGGACGAGAGTACCGAGACATTCATGCAGGCCGAGGGCGACAACCGTATCGTAGGTTACCGCTACTCGAAAGGCTGGGCGAAAGACCAGCGTGTATATTTCGTCGCCGAGTTCAAGAAACCGTTCGACAGCTTTGAACTTAAGGGCTATAAGAACATGTACTGCCGTGCATCGTTCGCCACAGCCGAGGGCGAGGAGATTATGCTTAAGGTGGCAATCTCACCAGTAAGCATCGACGGCGCCAGGCTCGCTCTTGAGAGCGAACTTCCCGGCTGGGACTTCGAGGCTGTTGCCGGCAATGCCGTCAAGGCTTGGAACAGCGAACTGTCACGTATAAAAATCAACGGCAGTGACGAGCAGAAGACAATCTTCTACACGGCTATGTACCATGCGATGATAGCCCCCATGCTCTTCAGCGATGTCAATGGCGACTACCGCGGCGCCGACGGCAATATATACAATAGCGTCTCGCCTCGTTACACCTGTTTCTCTCTTTGGGATACGTACCGTGCGAAACAGCCTCTAATGACAATCATACAACCCGAAAAGGCAGGCGAATTCGTCGCTGCAATGGTCGATATATGTGACAAGCAAGGCGACCTTCCTGTATGGCATCTCTGGGGCAACGAGACCGACTGCATGGTAGGTGACCCCGGCATTCCTGTCGTCGCCGACGCCATTGTAAAGGGTATTAAGGGTTTTGACCGTGAAAAGGCTTTCGAGGCTATAAAAAAGACCGCGGCCGTTCCCGAGCGAGGCAAGGAGTACCGTCATCAATACGGTTATATACCCTGCAACCTCTTTACCGAGTCTGTAGCCTTTGACATGGAATATGCCATTGCTGACGCTGCCGCGGCCAACGCCGCCAAAGCGCTTGGCAAGGAGGCCGACTATAAGCATTTCACAGCCATGAGCCACTCATACCGCACCTTCTTCGACAAGGAGAGCGGCTTTGTCAGAGGCGTAGATGAGAACGGCGCTTTCCGTGAGCCGTTCAACCCCTATTTCTCGACTCACCGTGCCGACGACTATTGCGAAGGCAACGCATGGCAGTACACGTGGCTCGTGCCTCACGACATCAATGGCTACATTGGCATGTTCGGCGGCAGGGAGGCTTGTATCGCACGTCTCGACTCGCTCTTCCTTGCTCCTTCGACTATCGACGGCGACCCCTCGCCCGATATCTCAGGCATGATAGGCCAGTTCGCTCACGGCAACGAGCCCAGCCACCATATATTATACCTTTATACCATGATGGACGAGCCGCACAAGACAGCCAAGCTCGTTCGTGAGGTCATGGCTACCCAATACCGCAACGACTTCGACGGCTTGTCGGGCAACGAAGATATGGGACAGATGTCGGCATGGTATATAATGTCGGCTCTCGGTTTCTATGAGGTTGAGCCTGCCGGCGGCCGTTATTGGTTCGGCTCTCCTGTCGTAGAGCGTGCCGAACTGACTGTTGAAGGCGGAAAGTTCATCATTGAGACGCTCAATAACAGCGACACCAACATATATATCAAGAGCGTCAAGCTCAACGGCAAGCCCCACAACCTGCCGTATATCGAGCATAGCGATATAGCCAAAGGCGGCAAGCTCACGATAGAGATGAGCGATGTGCCCGCAAAGTGGTGGTAAATTTTATATGAGAAAGGAATATTGTTGTATAAATAACGGTATTTGAATATTCCGACCTCTCATTATCCTTCAACCAAAACCCTTGTCAATGTGTTTATACCTTGCTAAAGGTTATAACATATATGATGAGGGTTTTATTCTTTCTTTTGTCGCTGTTCTTTTCTGTTGCCGTATCTACGGCACAGCAGGGAGAACGGTATCTTAAAGAGCCGTTGCCGCAAGGGTGGGACGACGGCGAGTATTTCTCGCAGACATTGCCTGTAGACGACAAGTGGTGGCAGAACTTTGAAGACCCGCTTCTTGACTCGCTTATATCTGTCGCGTGCAAGAACAACTACTCGGTGCTTGGAGCAATGGAGAATATACGCAAGGCACGTGCGGCGTGGCGTACGGCGCAGGGCAAGCTCATGCCCTCCTTCGACCTCTCTTTGGGGTGGCAGCGCGCGAAGACAAGCGGCAACACCGCCCAATCGCTCTATCGTGAGGAGTGGGAAGGACAGTTCGCGACGGCGGTCTCAATGCAGTGGCAGGCCGATATCTTCGGGAGCATATACATGCGTTCAAAGGCACAGAAAAGGCTGTTTATGGCGACCGAGGAGGAATTCAACGCTGTCATGGTATCCCTTGTCGCCAATGTCGCTGTAACCTACTTTTCTTTGCGGCAGTCGCTTGCCGAAATGCAGGTGATACGTTGGAACGTCGAGTCGCAGCGTGCCATAATGGATATCGTGGAGTCTCGTTACAGCAGCGGCCTTGCCTCAAAGCTCGATGTCGCCCAGTCGCGCAGCGTTTATTACAGCACTAAGGCTAAGATTCCTGCCATGCAGGCCTCTATCGACAGCTACCGCAACGCAATGGCAGTCCTGCTCGGCGTCTACCCGCAGGAACTTTACGGCTGGCTCGACGAAGGTTACGCTCTGCCCGAATATATGGCTGTCATTGAAGTGGGCGTTCCGGCCTCGCTTCTTCTTCGACGTCCCGACGTGCGTGCTGCCGAAAGGCAGGTCGAGGCCAATGCGGCTCTGCTCGGAGCGACACGCAGGGATTGGTTCCCGTCGCTCTTTCTCACAGGCTCGATAGGCTTTGCGTCGGGCAAGCTGAAATATCTTCCCCGTTCAAAGAGCCTTACATGGGAGATAGCCCCTACGCTTTCGTGGAACATCTTCAGCGGCGGAGAGCGTGTCAATGCCACAAGAGAGGCCAGGGCATCGCTCGACCAGAGCGTCGCTTCGTTCAACAGTACCATGCTCAACGCCATGCAGGAGGTCGAGGACGCCATGTCGCGATATCGCAATTCAATAGAGCAGATAGTGAGCCTGCGTGAAGCCATGAAGCAGTGCGAAGAGACTTTTACCCTCTCTTTTGAACTCTACAAGCAGGGGCTTTCCGAATATCAGAACGTGCTTGACGCCCAGCGTTCCCTCTTCACCTATCAGGACTATCTTGTGCAGGCTAAAGGGGTGTCGCTCATATATCTTGTGCAGCTCTACGAGGCTCTTGGCGGTGGTTGGTAACAATAAACATTTTCATTATGAAGAAGATTATATTTGCGATGGCGGCGCTTGCAATAGCGGCATGCCAGAAAAAGAGTGAGACGCCGGCCGACAGCAGGCCGTTGCCGGTAGAGGTGGCAATGCCTTCGGTGCGTGACGTGAGGCTTACACGTGAGTATCCCGGTTATCTTACGGCCGATGCGACCATACCGGTGGTGGGGCGTGTGAACGGTACGCTTGTCAAGCGTGCTTACAAGAACGGCGGCAGAGTAAAAAAAGGCGAACTGCTCTTCGTTATTGAGCCTGTGCTGTACGAGAATGCCGTGACGCAGGCGAATGCAGCCCTGCAGACGGCAAGAGCCGAACTCGATTATGCCAACAGCAGTTATGAACGTATGAAGGTCGCCATCGGCAGCGACGCTGTCAGCCAGATAGAATTGCTGCAGGCGAAGAGCAAGGTCGAAAGCTGCAAGGCCGCCGTGGATAATGCCTCGGCTGCGCTCGGTACCGCCAAGACAAAGCTCGGCTACTGCTATGTCAAGGCTCCTGCCGACGGAGTAGTAGGGCTGTCTGACTATTCCGAAGGCGCATATATATCGGGCGAGATGTCGCCTGCCGAGTTGTGCAAGTTGTATAAGGACGACACTATGTATGCCTATTTCAACATAAGCGACAGCCAATGGCTCAGGAATATCGCCCGCGGCGGCTCTCCGTTCGACCAGAGCAGCATCACTTTCACGCTCGGCGGCGGTGAGTATATTACATGCAAGGCGGTGATAGATTACCTTGCTCCCGATGTCAATCTTGCCACAGGCACCTTGCAGGTGCGTGCCGAACTTTCCAACAAGGACGGGCTTCTGAAGCCCGGCAGCTATATAAGCGTGTTTTTCCCGTACGACGATGTCAAGAATGCCGTGCTTGTGCGTGACGCCTCCATAGGAACCGACCAGCTCGGCAAGTATCTTTATGTGGTGAACGGTTCCGGCCGTGTCGAGTACCGCCGCATCGAGGTCGGCAACCTTGTCGATGACACCCTGCGTCTTGTCACCGAAGGGCTTGCTCCTGACGAGATGTATGTCACAAAGGCTCTGTTGAAAGTACGTAACGGCATGCCTGTAATGCCTGTAATGGAGAAAAACTAAGAGCTGTCTAAACCTCTTCTAAAACTCATAATCATGAACTTCTCTAAATTCTTTATAGAACGTCCTATCTTTGCGACGGTATTGTCGCTGTTGCTTCTTGTAGCAGGCGGCGTGTCGCTCTTTGTCCTGCCGATAGACCAGTACCCCTCAATCACGCCCCCTACAGTACAGGTGACGGCGATGTACCCCGGCGCCAATGCCGAGACGATAGCGCAGACAGTCGGCATACCTATAGAACAGCAGGTGAACGGCGTAGACGGCATGCTGTATATGAGTTCCACATCATCGTCTTCGGGCATGTACAGGCTTACCGTGACCTTTGAGGTGGGAACGGACATTGACATGGCTACGGTGCTTGTTCAGAACAGGGTCAATATAGCTCTCAGTTCCCTGCCGAGCGAGGTCACGCAGCAAGGCGTGGTGGTGCAGAAGCAATCGACGAACATCGTGCTGTTCATCACTCTCACGGGCAACGAGGAGTATAACCAGCTTTACCTCTCCAACTATGCGCAGCTGCAGCTCGTGGACCAGCTGACACGTACCCCGGGCGTGGGCGGCGTCGAAATTATGGGTGCGGGAAAATACTCCATGCGCGTGTGGCTCAACCCCGAGGCGATGCGTATCCGAGGCATATCGCCTTCCGAGGTCTACCAGGCTATCAGCCGTCAGAACCTTGCGATATCGGCAGGCTATGTGGGCCAGACTCTTGACGCCTCGGCCGACAACGCTTTCCAATATACGCTCAACGTCGAGGGCAGGCTCAGCGATGCCGAGCAGTTCGGCGACATCGTCATACGTAACGACGGTGTGCAGATGCTGCGTCTCAGGGATGTAGCCGAGATTGAGATCGGCAGCGAGACCTATTCCTCTTCGTCACGCCTGAAAGGCAGGCCTACAGCGGCATTGGCAGTCTATCAGTCGCCCGGTTCAAGCTCACTCGCCGTCTCGAAAGCGGTCAAGGAGCGTATGCAGGAGCTTGCCAAAGCCTTTCCGCCGGGAGTGCAGTATCAGATAGCCCTCGACACCACGGACGTGGTACGCAGTTCAATACACGAGGTGCTTTACACCTTTATCGAGACCACCGTGCTTGTCATTCTTGTCATCTTCCTGTTTCTGCAGAACTGGCGAGCGACGCTTATCCCTTGTCTTACAATTCCTGTCTCGCTTATCGGTACAATGGCCGTGATGCTGCTGCTCGGCTTCTCGATAAACACTCTGACGCTCTTCGGCCTTATTCTTGCCATAGCCATTGTGGTCGATGATGCCATTGTGGTGGTCGAGAACGCTACCCGCATACTCGACGAGGGCAAGCTCTCGCCACGAGAGGCTACCGAAAAGGCTATGGAAGAGATAACAGGCCCAATCATCGGAGTGGTGCTTGTGATGATGGCGGTCTTCGTGCCTACCACCATGATAGGCGGCATCTCGGGCGAGTTATACAAGCAGTTCGCCCTGACGATCGCTACGGCTACATTGCTGAGCGGCTTTAACTCGCTGACGCTCACTCCGGCATTGAGTGCCATACTGTTGCGCCCCACTCCTAAGGGCGGGCAAAAGGGCTTCGGCTGGTTTAACAAGGGCTTCGATGCCGTGCAGCGTCTTTTCGACCGTTGCGTCGGCTTCCTTCTCAGGCGTGCATGGCTGGCGGCCCTCTCTTTTGCGGCTATGGTTGCCCTGGCGTTGTTTATGTTCACGCATTGGCCCACGACCTTTATCCCCGACGAGGACGACGGTTATTTCATCGTCAGCGTGCAGTTGCCTCCGGCAAGTTCTCTCAGCCGTACCGAGGCTGTGGCGGCGAAGGTGGAGCAGATAGTGTCGTCCTATCCCGAGGTAAAGACCAATGTGAGTATCAGCGGCTTCAGCATAATGAACAACGGCCGTCAGAGCAATGCCGCGAGCGTCTTTGTCGTTCTCAAGGACTGGAGCGAGCGCAAGAAGAAGAGTGAGTCGGCGGCAGCCGTAGTGGAGCGTTTCAACAAAGAAGCTTATGTGGCTGTCGAAGAGGCGCAATGCTTTGCATTCGTGCCGCCGTCAATACCCGGTATCGGCAACGTGGGCGGCTTGCAGATGCAGCTCGAAGACCGCAAGGCTCTTGGCCTCACCGAGATGCAGAAAGCTGTCGAGGCTCTTACCGACAACTACAGCCATACCGGTGCGGTAGCGGGCATGAACAGCTCCTTTGAGGCCGACGTGCCGCAGTATTTCATAAATATCGACCGTGAAAAGGCTATCTCGATGGGGCTTGACATGGGTGCCGTACTGTCCACGCTGAGCTATTACATGGGTGCAATGTATGTCAATGACTTCGTGTTGCTCGGGCGTATATGGCAAGTGAAGATGGCGGCGGGAGAACGCAGTCAAAAAGTCATTGATAATGTCATGAGTCTTAGCCTTGCCAACAACAGAGGCGAAATGGTGCCTTTCAGCAGCTTTGTTACCGCCGAAGAGATACTCGGCACCGACCAGCTTGTACGTTATAACATGTATAACAGTGCTACCGTAACAGCCAATGCCGCTCCGGGCTACAGTTCAGGTCAGGTCATAGAGGAGATAGCGGAGCTTTTCAAGGCGCAGCTCGGCGAGGAGTTCGGCTACGAATGGACAGGAGTGGCATATCAGGAACAGACCGCAGGCAAGAACACCGCAATAATCTTCGCCCTTGCCATTCTTGTGGCGTTTCTTGTGCTTGCCGCACAGTACGAGAGCTGGGCAAGCCCCGTGGCGGCTATCATGGGAGTGCCTGTCGCCTTGCTCGGCGCTATAGCCGGCTGTTGGATAGCCGGCATACCGGTGAGCATATATACCGAGATAGGAATAATACTTCTCATAGCTCTTAGCGCCAAGAACGGAATACTTATAGTAGAGTTCGCGCGTGACTACCGTGCGGCAGGCAACGACATACGTTACAGCGCTGCCGAGGCAGGCCATGTCCGTCTGAGGCCGATACTCATGACGTCCTTCGCTTTCGTGCTTGGAGTGATGCCGCTGCTCTTCGCCGGCGGAGCCGGAGCAGGCGCGCGTCTCTCGCTCGGAGCGGCAGTAGTGTTCGGCATGTTGCTCAACACCGTTATAGCCACCATGTATATACCGAATTGGTACGAATGGATGCAGACACTTGAGGAAAAGTTTAGAGTTTAACGATTAACGATTAACGTTTAACGTTCATCGTTAATCGTTAAACCGTCTCACCTGCAAAGTCCGAGTGGTAGAATCTTTTGTTCTTGTTGCGATTTACCCTTGACCTGTTGTCTTTTATTCTTCTTGTAGTCGTTGTTTTCTTGTACTTTCTGTGCCGACAGAAAGTACCAAAGACCTCTGCACATGGTCGTTTTCTTAACGCAAAACATAGCTGACATTTTTGGGGTGTCCGGAACTCGCTTGGCGGCGCAAAACAGCAAGCTGTTTTT
>JAZNPP010000033.1:0-14688 GCA_045589695.1 Bacteroidaceae bacterium | reverse complement strand
GACGGTTATGGCCGTAATTATTTGATTCCTACAGGCAAGGCTGTTATCGCTACAGAGTCTGCAAAGAAGGTACTCGCAGAGAACTTGAAGCAGCGCGCTCACAAGTTGGCTAAGATTAAGGCTGACGCTGAGGAGCTTGCTAAGAAGTTGGAGGGCGTTTCTTTGACTATCGCTACTAAGGTCAGCGCTACAGGCGCTATCTACGGTTCAGTAGGCGCTATTCAGATAGCGGAAGAACTCGCTAAGCTTGGCTTCGAGATTGACCGTAAGATTATAGCTGTTGAGGCCGCTAAGGAAATTGGCGCTTACACAGCTACTGTAAAACTCCACAAGGAGGTTGCTGTTAAGATAGCTTACAACGTAGTTGCTGAGGCTGAATAATACAGAACTTATATAACAAGAAGACGACATCTATGAAGGTGTCGTCTTCTTTTTGTTTCATATCGCCTCTGACTATAAATTGTCAGGAAGGAATTTATAACACTTTTATAAGGTTCTCTGTATAGAGGCGGGCTGAAACTGGACTGAACCGGAAAACGGAATTGAAGAGGATACTGTATGCGGATGAATTTAAACGGAACTGAGTCACGTCCGGAATACAGCGAAACAGAATATAAAGTGACAAAAATCTTTGTCAGTTAAGAGCATGTCGCAATATTACCGCAGCGAGAAGCATCAATGTGAAACATAGCAGGTTCTTCGCAGTTTTCCCAAGCAGGGGATTGAGTGCGGCGCCTTTGCTGCGGACAAGCTTTCGCCATGTCATTATGTGCATCAGCAAATAGGCGGCAGGAACAGCAAGAGCCCACAACGGCAGCCTGTACCACAAAGGGGACATTATGGCCATTGCTGCAATTCCTGAAAGCAGATACGCATGCCCCATTGCGCGGCGCCCGAATATAACGACGGTCGTACGTTTGCCTGCTGCCGAGTCGTCTTCCATATCACGATAGTTGTTCACGACAAGGACATTGGCGGCTAAAAGGCCTATTGCTGCCGATGTTCCCGCAAGTATCGGCAGTTCGTTCCAGTCGCCGGTCTGAAGATGGCACGTGAGCATTACGGGCGCTATGCCGAAAAAGATGATTACCGTTATGTCCCCAAGCCCATGATGCGAAAGAGGGTAGGGGCCGGTGCTGTATGCAAGCGCTGACAGCAGAATAGCGCAGCCGACAGGAATGAGCCATAAGCCGCCGTACAGCAACAGCGAACATCCTATGATTGCCGAAATTCCCAACATAATGAATGTCGCCCGTTTCATAGCTTGCGGTGAAATGTCACCCTCTGCCACGCCGCGGCGGAATCCGTGACGTCCTTTTCGGTCCATGCCATTGACAAAATCGTAGTATTCGTTTCCGAAGTTAGAGGCTATCTGTGCCGACAATGCGAACATCAGGCATAATATGGCCGGTACCGGTGAGAATTTATCTTGCCACACGGCACATCCGCATCCGGCCAGCACCCCGGCGATGCTGACAGGGAGCGTCCTTAATCTAATAGCCTCAATCCATTTCTTTAACATATCCGTATTTCGCTATTTTATACCTACATACATTCGGCATATTCCGAACGTCAAAGCTTTGTGTCTTGCCTCGCTGAAACCTGCCGCTTTTATCATCGGAATGAACTTGTCAGGGGCCGGGAAATGGAGTACCGATGCCGGCAAGTAGTTATAGGCATTGCGGTTACCCGACACTCTGCCTCCTATAGCCGGCAGAACCTTCAGGAAATAGAACTTGTAGAGCCAGCGTATGAGAGGGTTGGATGGTATTGAAAGTTCAAGGATTACAAGTTTGCCTCCTTGCTTCAGCACACGATGCATCTCTTTGAGGCCAATGTCGAGATGCTCGAAGTTGCGGACGCCGAAGCCGGCGGATACGCGGTCGAAGCAATTGTCCGGGTAGGCAAGCTCCTCGCAGTCGCCGTACTCCAATGCGGCATCTATCCCGGCTGCCTTTAGCTTTTTGCGTCCGACCGCCATCATTCCCTCAGAGAGGTCTATTCCTGTAATGCGGCTACCTTCTGTGGCCTTGCGTGCAATCTCTATGGTGAAGTCGCCTGTGCCGCAAGCTACATCTAATATCTTAAGCGGTCTATTATCGTCCGTTATCTCCTTTACGGCCTTTCTGCGCCATCCTTTGTCTATGTTAAGCGATAGAATGTGGTTCAGTTTGTCATAGTCGGGAGCGATATTGTCAAAAAGGCTCTTTATTTTCTCTTTCTTTGCCATTTACGTTATTTTGAGTGTTTGATTTTCATTACATACAGCAATAGAATGATATTCATCAGCAATGCGTATATTATTGCGGGTATTGCCATTTCTCCGTTATTGAAGATGAAAGGCGAGGTCGCTATCGCTATCGCTTGTGCCGCATTTTGCATTCCGACCTCGATTACGATGGTGCGCCGCGCAGAGTCGGTAAGCTTGCCGGCTCGTGAGAGCATGGAACTGAATGACATGCTTGCGATTATCAGCATAACGCAAGCCGCTCCGGTCAAGCGTATATTGTCCATTATTTCCCGGGTGTACTGAAGGAAAAAGAGCAATGCCAGCGTCATTAGTGCTGGGAAAGCGATTTTGTTGAGAGTCTTGCTCACTTTTGCTGCCGATTGCGGTTTCAGGTAGCTGAAAAGCCGGCCTGCCAATAGTGGCACGAAGAGCAATACAATATTCTGTATAAGCAACCTGCCTATAGGCAGATCTATGGATATGCCGGCGTTCTGCGAAACGAACTGCGCAGTCAGTTCCATTATCGCCGGCAACGTGAACAATGTAATTATGCTGCTTGCGGCAGTAAGAGTTATTGACAGTGCGACATCGCCTTTTGCGAGCATTGAGAATACATTCGATGAACTTCCTCCCGGGCAACAAGCAATAAGCACAAGTCCCATAAAATAGACTGGCGGCATATTCAATAGCCATGCAAGAGCGAAGGCGATAGCCGGCAGTATTATTATCTGCCCTGTCAATCCCAATATGACAGCTTTAGGGTTGCGGGCAATATTCACGAATGCCTCCTTTTTGAGTTCTGTTCCAAGCAAGAACATAAGAACGATAAGAATAGGCATTACAATCCATATCGTGTTCATTTGATATTTTTTTATAATTGCAAAAATAAGAACAAACGAGCGGAATATATGAACTTTGCTTCAATATTTTGCAATGCGGGCCCGGTTTATTTTCGGATATTTACTCTCAATGGCGTTGAATTAACAATCCAGACTATACCGACCTTTTTAGGGCGACGACATATAAACCCGTCTCAAAACTTAAAACTTTCCCTTTTACTGTCCCGGCGTAAATTTTTGCTGTAATTATACGTACTTGATTTCCGGAACGCGTATTTAATGGTATTATCAATTACGCATAAAGTGTTGTTTTCTGTTTTTCTCTGTTGCTCTCTGTTGCGTAGTTAGTAATTCAACAACTTCCGAGTGAAACAAGATAGATACTTGAAAATCCCAATGTTAGACTATTTTAAAATAATAAAAGGAAAAGCCTGTCGGCTTTTCCTTTTATTCTCTTTGTGATTCCGAAGCGATTCGAACGCTTGACCCACGCCTTAGAAGGGCGTTGCTCTATCCAGCTGAGCTACGGAACCGACCTTTGAGGGATTATGTTTCAAATCCGTTTGCAAAGATAGCTCGTTTATTTGGTTGTACCAAGAGTTTACGCTCTTTTTTTGAGCTTTTTGTGCCGTGGCGCCCTTGAAACGAAATCCGTTTAAGGGCACGGCGCTGATGTCTGCGGCTCTTCCGGTCGCTTACAGCTCGTCGAAATCGAACTCGTCAAATTGGTCGCCATATGATTCTTCGACGAACTGGTCAAGGTCGCGACGCTCTTTCTTCGTGGGACGGCCTGTTCCTCGCATACGGCCTGTGAAGCCGCTCATCCGGCTTATCTCAAGTATCTCATACTGTTCCTGCGGAGTGATGTTCTCCATCAGCTCGGGAACGAACTTCGCGCCAACACGGTTTTCGGCGCATTTAAGAACTCGGAACGAGTAGGTGATAGGTGCTTTCTTTACGTTTACAACATCTCCGACATGTACGTTGTGTGCCGGCTTGGCTGTACGATCTCCAATGCTTATATGCCCTTTCTTGCATGCTTCTGCCGCTATGCTGCGCGTCTTGTAAATGCGTACTGCCCACAGCCATTTGTCTATGCGTGCCTGTTCACTCATTCTTGTTCTCCTGTTTTCCGTTTCCTTTCTTGTTGAACTGGTTCATGGTGCGTGCCAGTCCTGCGAAACAGAAACTTTTTATAATCTCGGTGGTTGTCTCAAGCTGTTGTTCGACAATCTTCTGTTCCTCACTGTCGAACGCTCCGAGTACGAAGTCTACCTGGTGTCCTTTGCCGAAGTCGTTACCTATGCCGAAACGCAGCCGAGCATATGCCGTGCTGCCTATTGTTGCCGCTATATGCTTAAGCCCGTTATGTCCTCCGTCGCTGCCTTGTCCTTTTAGACGCAGTGCGCCTACAGGCAATGCGAGGTCGTCTACAATGACGAGGAGATTTTCAAGGGGTATCTTCTCTTGCTGCATCCAATAACGTACGGCGTTGCCGCTAAGGTTCATGTATGTGGACGGTTTTAGCAGGATAAGCTTGCGGCCTCGTACCGACGCTTCAGCGACATAGCCGTAGCGCTTGTCTTGAAAAATAGTATTGGACGCCTTTGCGAAAGCGTCCAATACTGTAAATCCTATGTTGTGGCGGGTTCCTTCGTACTCTCGTCCGATATTGCCCAGTCCGACAATCAGATATTTCATGTTTCAGCGAATTACTTCTTAGCCGCTGCTGCTGCCGCTGCAGATGCACGTGTAGTCTTAACTGAACATACGAGAGACTCTTTTACCGTTACGAGCTCAAGACCCTCATAAGAAAGGTCGCCGACCTTGATAGACTTGCCCAAACCGAGAGATGTTACGTCTACTGTCAAAATCTCAGGGATAGCGTTGTAGATAGCTTTAACCTTAAGGTAACGCTGTATCTGAACGAGCTTACCGCCGGCACGTACGCCGTCCGCAAGACCTTCGAGCTTGACAGGAACAGCCATAACGATAGGCTTCTCCTCTGTTACCTGATAGAAATCTACGTGGAGGATAGTGTCCTTAACGGGGTGGAACTGGATATCCTTCATGATAGCCTTTACTGTAGTGCCGTCAATTGTGAGGTCTACAATGTGTATGTCCGGTGTGTAAACGAGCTTGCGAAGGCTTTCTGTCGTTACGCTGAACGCCTTAGCTTCTTTTTCTACTCCATAAAGATTGCAAGGTACAAGACCTGCGTTGCGAAGCGCATTGGTAGCTTTCTTGCCTACCTCGGTTCTGCTTGAACCGCTGATGCTGATTGTTTTCATTTTTTTAATGTGTTACTCTAAATTAAGAATGTTCATTTGCTTAATTCGCCATCACACGATGTCTTTAAAGCGGGTGCAAAGATACATGTTTTGTTTGGAATATGCAACAGTTGCCCGTTATTTGATGTAAATCTTTTTAACGGCTTTGTCTGTCTTTACGAAGTAGATGCCGGGTTGGCTGATGACAACCGAGCGTGTTCCGTTCGCTGCAATCTGTCCGCCTGCATTGAATACGCGGATATCGCCTTCCGCCGATATTCTGTTGCCGTCTACTGTAATGCCTTTTGCTGCAATCTCTTTTACTTCCGTCGGGCTGTTTTCCGGCCATTTGTACTTGCCGTTGCTGTAATACAATGTGTAGACATCGCTTTCGTTGCCTTGAGCGTCTGTTCGGTACGCTTTCTTAAGGTAGTCACATTCATCGTTGAGGTACTCGAAATGCTCTTTGCTTCCATTGTCGCTTTCAATTGTTATGAGACGTGCCGTCTCGTCGAATGAATACGTGGTGTATTGCGGTGTCCCTACGAGTTCCATTCTCATGGTCTCGCCGTTGAACGTATATTTGCGGCCTTCGGTAATTGTCTGGCCTTTGTCATTTTCGTAGTGTTTGTAATAGTAGGGCTGGCCCCCTTCCATTATCCAGCGCTCCTGATCTTTGTCCCAAAATGCCATCGTAGTCTCTACGGCCATAGCATAATCGCTTAAGTAGAATCTGTTGAATCCTCCTTGCGGAAACTCGTAATTGTAGAGAGGGTAATCGTAGCGGTAACGTCCGTTTCCAGACCATCTTATTTGTATCATGCCGTCGATTATTTTTTTCTCATAGCAGTCATTCGTCTCGTTGTATATCTCCTCGATATGAATATCTCCTTTGTATACCCAGTCGCCCTCCTCTATGAAAATTTCGTTATATCCGACTTCGTATTCCGAGGTGCGGGCAACAGTCTCGCTCTCTGTGCCAATCCCGTAATCCGTGTCGCCTGCATCTTCGTTATACTCTTCGTCAATTTTCCATAGGCTGTCGATGTTTTCTATTCCCGATATGTCAAAGCTGTATTCGCTTATTGAATATTTTTTCTTTTCTCCGTTCTCGTCGGTTTCGTATTTCCAGCCTCTTAGATAATCCTCTCCGGCATTGTAAGTGATGCTGTAATAGCAATACGCGTCGAACAGGTCGTCGTCCCACGTGATCTGGTGGTTGCCGTTCTCGCAGTTTTCGTATGAAATTATGCAGTCAGTGAATTTGTATTCCTCGTAATCGTACAATTCCGTTTTGCCTGTATATTCGTCGTATTCGTACTCTTTTATAATGACTGGGTTTCCTGATATGTCATATACGATTTCTTCGCACAGTACCAATTCGGGAACGTCTGTCTCTTCGCAATAGAATTTTTCGGTACGTGTCTCTGCGGTATATGTAACGTCTACACGTGTGATTTCCTTCTCTTTCTTGCCTTCCTCATTGAAACTGTATTCCGAAAATCTTGTGCAACGGCCTGTGTCGTCGAACTCATATTCCGCAAGAAGAGAAACATCCACGTCATTGTCGAAAACCCATTTGCCCTCTTCGTTATAGTAGGTCATTGTAGATACGAGATAACCATGCTCGTTATATTCATAATATGTACGCTCGGAATCGGAAAGGATGCTGTCGAGCAATATCACGTCCATTTCTCCCTGCGGGCGGGCAGTTCTCAAAACCGGAGATTTTGATATTTTCGCAAAGATGTTCTGAGCTGTCATTGTTGCCGGCATAAGCATGCAAGCTGCAGCGAATAAAAATCCGAAGTAATTCTTTCTCATGGTTTTACGATTCTTTGTGTTTAATATCCATAATATCATAAGTGAGATGAGGATCCTCATCTCACTTAAGTCGTTTATTTTTTTAGAATTCTATGTCGATGTTGAGTTTCTCTTCGCCGTTGTCGGCCCCCGGCTGCTCGGCGTATGGTGACTTGTATTCGCCTTGTTCGGCAATGACGAAGTTTATGGCTTCGTTAAGGCTGTTGGCGAATTTAGCGAAGTCTTCTCGATAAAGGAAAATTTTGTGCTTTTCAAATGTCACGTTGGCGTTCTCGCCCTCACCCGAAACAATCTTCTTGCTTTCGGTTATTGAAAGATACATTTCCTCTTTCCTGTTTTTCTTAACATCGATATAGTATATTCTTTTTCCGGCTTTTATTGCCTGAGAAAATACTATCTCCTTCTCGTTCTCGTTCATGCCGCTCTTTCTGTTGTCTTCCATTGTAAAATTAATTAATTAAAAGCAAGCCGTTGTTTCTTCGTGTTGCCTTAGTGCAAATATGATTAAAATATTTTAAAAAGCAATAAAATGTTTCGGAAAAATCGATTTTTTCTTTCAAAATGTATTCGGTTTGCTGTTTTTTCTTCCAAATTCAACTATTGCCGGAACATTCGCAAGTACAGGACGTTGATTATTTATATTTCTTAATTTATATTATCAATATGGAAAATGGCAAAATAAAGTCTATTTTTTGCTTGTCAGTGTCACGATAAAATACGAACTTTGCAAGCAAATCAGAAAAAGCGTTTTATGATTAATAGAGTTCTTATCCGTCTGAAGGTTGTGCAGATAGTATACGCATACTACAAGAACAGCGGCAAAAGCCTTAAAGCAGCCGAGGACGAAGTTTTTTTCAGCCTTTCAAAGGCGTATGACTTGTACAGCTACATGTTGTTGTTGATGGTTGGCGTTACACATTATGCGGCCGACCGTATATCGTTCTCAAGCATGAAGGTGCGTCCGACCGAAAGCGACATTAACCCTAATCTCAAGTTCGTTAATAACCGCTTCATCGCTCAGCTCGAAAAGAATGAGCAGCTGACGAAGTTCTCGGAAAAGAGCAAACTTAATTGGGTGGACAATTCCGACTTCTTGCGCCGTCTGCTCGACAAGATAGAAGAGAGCGACATATATAAGGATTATATGTCTTCTGAGACATCTTCATACGAAGAGGACAAAGAATTGTGGCGTAAGATATACAAGAACTTCGTTTTTGACAACGAGGAGCTTGATTCTTTGCTTGAGGATATAAGCCTTTATTGGAACGATGACAAATTTATTGTAGATACTTTCGTACTCAAGACAATCAAGCGCTTTTCTGAAAAAGAGGGCGGCCAACAGCTGCTTCCCGAATACAAGGATGTCGCTGACATGGAATTCGCTCGCAGCCTCTTCAGAAATGCTGTGACTAACGCAGAGCTTTATCGTGAAATGATGAGCGCCAACTCAAAGAACTGGGATATGTCGCGTCTGGCGTTCATGGATGTCGTAATTATGCAGGTGGCTCTTGCCGAAGCGACGACATTCGATGACATACCGCTTTCCGTGACTCTCAATGAGTATGTCGAGATAGCCAAGCACTATAGTACAGCCAAGAGCGGCTCGTTCGTGAACGGCCTGCTCGATACCATTACCAAGAAATTGTGTAAAGAGGGAAAAATAAACAAGTAATAACAAATAAATATAACAGACTATGGAATTTTTGAATGCAGCAGCTCCAAGCGGCGTGGCAGGTTTCCTCTCAAGCCCCTTGTTCATGTTCGTGATAATCATCGCTATCATGTACTTCATGATGATACGCCCTCAGCGTAAGCGTCAAAAGGAAATCGACAACTTCCGTCGAGGCTTGCAGGTAGGCCAGGAAGTTATAACAAGTGGCGGTATCTACGGCAAGGTAAAGCAGATTGACGGCAGTGTCGTTGTTCTTGAGATTGCTCACAACGTGAACGTGCGTGTAGATATCTCTGTTGTTTTTGCTAATCCTAATGCTATTCAGCAGGAGGGTAAGTAACTAACGCCGTGTTCTGGTGAAGGGGTTCTTAAAAAAAATAAAGGAAAACGATTTATTGCCTTTCCTTTTCTTTGTATTGGTCTCGTGTTGTCTTTGGCTGCTTCAGGTGCTTAACGAAGATTACGAGACCGATATTCCTTTTACCGTCTCTATACTCAACCTGCCCGACAATATCGAGCTTCTCAATGAAGACGATATCGAGGTTGTCGTGAGGCTGAGCGATAAGGGCAGGGTGCTGTCGGGTTATACTCTGGGCAAGAATCCTGTTCTAAAAGTCGATTTCTCCGATTTTAAACATCGCGGCGGAACTTTGTCCTTGCCTGTATCCGCACTTAAAAAACAGGTAAACAGCCTTGTTTCAAGCACTACATCTGTGGTGCAGTATCATGACGATACTCTTTATGTTAAGGTCAAGCAGAATCAAAAGCTCTTGCCTGTTAAACTGAACGGAAAGATAGACGCTGCCGACCATTACGAGATAACGGCGATAACCATTGAGCCCTACGACGTTATGGTGTCGGCAATGCCGGAAAAGCTTGAGACTATGGACTGCGTAGAGACGGAGTACGTTGTCAAGAAGTACCTGAAGAGCGATAAGGTGTATGCCGTAAAAGTGGCGTCGAGCGACTTTATGAGCATAGAACCCGCAGTCGTCAATGTTAGAGTCTCTGTGTCACCGCTGAAGGTTAAGAAGGTGCGTGTTCCGATTACGCAAGTTAATTTTCCTCAGCCGCTCTATGCCATGTGGCTGCCTAATGAAGCTGAACTCACGTTTGAGGTCTCCGAGGCCAACTACGACCTTGTCGGGCCGAGTGACTTCATGGTACAGCTCGACTACAAGGATATCATAAACAATGTAGGCGGCTATGCTCCGATAAGGCTCGTCACCGCAACGCCGCTTGTGAAGAACGTGCAACTTAAGCCTTCACGCATCTTTATTCCTTCAGCCTTATGAGAAATGTCGTGAAACTTGCGATAACAGGAGGCATCGGCAGCGGAAAAAGCGTCGTGTCGCATATGATGAGCGTGCTTGGCGTTCCTGTATACGACTGTGACGCTAACGCTAAAAGGCTGATGGTCGAAGATGCGGCTCTTGTGAGGGGGCTGAAGAGAATGTTCGGCGAAGAGTGCTACAATGAGGACGGTACGCTTGACCGTGAGTTCATAGCGTCAAGAATCTTTACTCATAGCGATAATATAAAGCGCATTAACGCTCTTGTTCATCCGGCTGTGAAACGTGACTTCGAACTTTGGGCGACAAGGCAGAAGTGCGGACTTGTTGCTGTAGAAACGGCTATACTTTACGAATCGGGCATGGTCGATGCTGTAGACAAGGTCCTTGTGGTATGGGCAGGCAAAGAGACTGCGATAACCCGTACTATGAAGCGCAGCGGCATGAGCCGTACGCAGGTAGAAAACAGAATGAGTAACCAGATGAGCGTCGATGAACTTCTGCTGCTGTCTGACTATTCGATATACAACGACGGCGACGAGCCCGTAATGCCTCAGGTTATCGAGCTTGTAGAACAGTTAAAAAATATCTCAAATTTTGAAGTGTCGAATTGAACGCATATCTTCGCAAAGAGTGAATTCAAACAAATAATAACACAAATACTATAATTTATGTTCGAAAGAGTTCTTACAATATCGGGCAAGCCCGGTCTTTACCGTCTTGTTTCAAGCGGTCGTAACATGTTCATTGTTGAAATGGTCGATTCTTCCAAGAAGCGTCTTCCCGTGCATAACACCGACAAAGTTGTCATGCTTGACGATATCGCAATATACACCGACACGGAAGAGGTTCCGTTGCGTGAGGTTTTTGCGAAAATCTATGAAAAGGAGAACACCGTGCTGCCTTTTGACCTAAAGATGGCTACTCCCGAAGAGATGGTAGAGTATTTCGAAGGCATAATGCCTGATTATGACAGAGAACGTGTGTATCTCACTCATATAAAGAAAATGTTCGCATGGTACAATATACTCGTCGCTGACGGAATTGTGGATTTCACGGCTGAGGAAGAAAGTGCTGAAGAGTAATTCTGTTATTGCTATGAAAAAGTATATTCTTGTTATATCATTGTTCTTTGCTTTCGCAATGAACTCTAATGCCCAGTCATGGAAGAGCATGTTGGGTAAAGTTGCCAACAAAGTTACCGAAGAGGTGGCGTCCAATGAAAAGGTCGGCGACAATATATTGACAAACGTTCTCGGCAATCTTATCGGCCAGTCTGTTCCTTTCTCTAAGGCTCTTATCGAAGGTTCTTGGGACTATGAAGGCGTGGCTTGCGTGCTTGAGAGCGAGAACGCTCTTTCCGACATCGGTGGTACTGTAGTCACTTCGCAGATTGAGGAAAAACTTGACGGCTATCTTGCCAAAGCGGGCATAAAAGAAGGTACATGCTCGTTTACCTTCATGGAGAACGACTCTTGCCGTTTTACCGTGAACGGACGTGATATAAAAGGCGTTTATAAGCTTGACGAAGAAGAGAAGAAGATTGATTTCAGCTTTTTGCGAGGCAATCTGAACATGCACTCTTTCCTTTCATACAATGTCAAGGATATCAATATCGTGTTCGAAGCCGACAAACTTCTTGAACTGATAAAAAAAGTCTCTTCAACAGTATCGGACAATGCTTCGGCTTTGAGCGGCATCGCTTCATCGTCCAAACTCGGAGGGGTAGGCGCTACACTGTCTACAATGTCCGGGCTGCTTGAGAACTATGACGGTATGATGCTTGGCATGAAACTTAAGAAGTGACACATAGTCGTATTTATAATAATTGAGGCTGCCTTTGCGAGGCAGCCTCAATTGTGTTGTCAGTTGCTGAATGTAAGCATCCCGTTAGGAGCGTCGGCTGTTACAGGTCTGCTTCTGTCGATGTCGCCGGCGAGCAGCTGCTTCGAAAGGTCGTTGAGCAGCAGCTTCTGTATAGCCCTCTTTATCGGTCTTGCTCCGAACTCGGGGTCAAATCCTGCTTTTGCGATGAATTTCACTCCGGCTTCGGTAACTTCGAGCGTCACGCCGTTCTCTTTCAGCAATTCTGTGACGGCGGATATCTGCAGTCGTACAATCTGCTCGATTTCCCGTTCGTCAAGAGGCGTGAACATTATGGTCTCGTCAATTCTGTTCAGAAACTCGGGACGAATGCTCTTCTTTAGCATCTCGAGTATCTTCTCTTTCGTCTCTTCGATGATGCGTTCTCTGTTCTGCGGGTCAATCTTCTCGAACTGCTCCTGAATGTATGCGCTTCCGAGGTTGCTCGTCATTATTATTATGGTGTTCTTGAAATTCACTACACGTCCTTTGTTGTCGGTCAAACGGCCGTCGTCAAGCACCTGCAGCAGGATGTTGAACACGTCGGGGTGAGCTTTTTCAATCTCGTCGAAGAGAACGACGGAGTAGGGCTTGCGTCGTACGGCTTCTGTCAGCTGTCCTCCTTCGTCATATCCCACATATCCCGGAGGCGCTCCGATAAGACGTGATACTGAGAATTTCTCTTGGTACTCGCTCATGTCTATTCTTGTCATCAGCGTCTCGTCGTTGAAAAGGTAAGCCGCAAGAGCCTTGGCAAGCTCTGTCTTGCCGACGCCCGTAGTTCCGAGGAATATGAATGAACCGATAGGGCGTTTCGGGTCCTGAAGCCCGGCTCTGCTACGTCTTACGGCATCGCTTACGGCCTGTATCGCCTCTTCCTGGCCTATAACCCTTTTGTGCAGTTCGTCTTCGAGGTTAAGAAGTTTTTCGCGTTCGCTCTGCAACATCTTGCTTACAGGAATGCCTGTCCAGCGTGATACTACGTCCGCAATGTCTTCTGCCGTAACTTCCTCTTTTATCATCGCGTCGCCGCCTTGAGCCTGCAGCAATTTTTCCTGAGTTGCGGCAATGTCGCTCTCAAGCTCTTTTATTTTGCCGTACCTTATCTCCGCTACACGTCCGTAGTCACCCTCCCTTTCGGCCTTTTCGGCTTCGAACTTAAGCTCCTCGATTTCATGCTTGGCGTTCTGTATGTTGTCGGCAAGTTCCTTTTCATGCTGCCATTTGGCACGTTTGCTCTTCTCCTGCTCCTTGTATGACGATATCTCTTTACCGAGTATCTCTAACTTAGGTCCGTTCTTCTCGCGTTTGATTGCTTCACGCTCAATTTCAAGCTGTTTTATATGGCGTGAAATCTCGTCAAGTTCTTCGGGAAGCGAGTCTCTCTCCATTCTCAGTTTCGCAGCGGCTTCATCGATAAGGTCTATAGCCTTGTCAGGCAAGAAGCGCTCCGTGATGTAGCGGTCGCTCAGAGTTACTGCCGCTATCAGAGCATCGTCCTGAATACGCACCTTGTGGTGGCTTTCGTAGCGCTCTTTCAAGCCTCGCAGAATGGATATGCTGCTCATCTTGTCGGGTTCATTGACCATTACGCTCTGAAACCTTCGTTCAAGCGCCTTGTCTTTCTCGAAATATTTCTGATACTCGTCGAGAGTGGTAGCTCCAATGGAACGTAATTCGCCTCTTGCAAGAGCCGGCTTCAAAATGTTTGCAGCGTCCATAGCGCCTTCGCCTTTTCCCGCACCTACAAGAGTGTGTATCTCGTCTATGAAGAGAATGATTCTTCCTTCGGCCTTGATAACCTCGTTGATTACAGCCTTGAGCCTCTCCTCGAATTCGCCTTTGTATTTCGCTCCGGCAACAAGCGCCCCCATGTCCAACGAGTATATCTGTTTATCCCTCAAATTGTCGGGAACATCGCCTCTTACAAGTCTGTGGGCGAGTCCTTCTACAATGGCAGTCTTTCCCGTTCCCGGCTCTCCGATTAGTATCGGGTTGTTCTTGGTGCGTCGGCTCAGTATCTGCAGTATTCGTCTTATTTCGTCGTCACGTCCTATGACGGGGTCGAGCTTGCCGCTCTTTGCCGAATCGTTAAGGTTGATAGCATACTTGCTGAGTGCCTGGTAACTCTCTTCGGCGCTTTGCGACTTTACGTTTTCGCCTTGACGCAGTTCCTTGATCGCTTTCTCGACCTCGCTGCTGCTCGTTCCGTTACTCTTGAGTATTCTTGACACCGGGCTTTCCACGTCAATTAGTGCGATAAGCAGCGGCTCTACGGACACGAATTCATCTCCGTATCTCTTTGCGGTCTCTTCGGCCTTTGTTATTACCTTATTGCTTTCCCGGCTCAAATAGGGGTCGCCACCGCTTACTTTAGGCAGCAATGCTATATTGCCGTTTACCTCGTTCTTTACCTTATTAATATTACAACCTGACTTCTGCAACAGGAATGAGACAATCTGTTCGCTGCTTTTCAGAACTCCTCCCATTATGTGCGCAGGCTCAATGACTTGCTGTCCGTTAGATTGCGCTATGCCGACAGCCTCTTGAATAGCCTCTTGGGCTTTGTTTGTAAATTTGTTAAAGTTCATATTCAAATCTCCTTTCAACGGAGATAGAACAAATTGCACGCCAACTAAGTTTCGACTGCCGTTTTGTCTGAAATCAAGACAAAACGGCAGTCGAAACTTGGCCTTGC
>JAZNPP010000032.1:0-5570 GCA_045589695.1 Bacteroidaceae bacterium | reverse complement strand
GTAATATCGCTACACGTTAATCGTTAATCTTTCCTCGTTAATCTGTTGGCGGCATTCGCTATCGCAACCCAAGCGGCATCACTTTCAGCGATGCTGCGCTTGACGAGATGCTGCTCATGCCGTCGAAGCTTCGCTTTAATCGTTCCTCGTTAATCATTAATCGTTATACATCGTCCCGACCCGACTATCATGCTACGCAGCGTGCCATTGAACGCACGTTCCTCAAGAAGCCGCTCAAGCGGTATGTGCATGCGGTAGTTCCACACATGATTGCGGTTTGAAGGCACGTTTATACGTTCCTCATCGTAGTTCGGATGACGCAGGCGTTCGTCCATAGCCATCCAGTCCTGCCAGGCGATTAGAGCGAAAGCCGACGGTGACTGCAAATGCTGCACCAATATCGCGCGGGCCACCTCGCCGCTCATCTCTTCGGGAGCAAGGCCTTCGAGATGCAGCACGTCATTGTAGAAGCGTTGCGACAGAGCCTTGTCTTCGGCCCACCACCCTCGCAGAGTGGACATGTCGTGCGTAGAAGGAGTAGCCACCGAGAGGTAGGGGTAACGAGACGTGTCGGCGAAAGCCTCGCCGAAGAGTTTTGGCATACGCTGTATCTCAAGCGACAGCACCTGAAGGTCTTTCATCACCCAGGGAACGCATGCCGGTATCATGCCGAGGTCCTCACCGCACGCAGTCATGGATGTGGACTCAAGCAGAGGAGCGAGTTTTCTCATGCCCTCGTTGTACCAGAACATCGTATGGCGTTTGTAATAGTAGTCCTCGTAAATGGCATCGTACGCCATGCGGCTATTACGGTCGAGCGTGCTGTATGCCGCAGTCTCGTTGCCGAGTATGCGAGGCACGAACTTGCCGCTGACATTGAGGTCGTGCAGGAAAAGCACGCTGCCGTAAAGACGCAGCAGGGCGTCACGCATCGCCGACGGCATTTTTGGCGTACGCTCGTATATGTAATAAGCCAAAAGGTTGGCATTTTCAAGTTCCGGCCTGAATGAGTACGTGCCGCCCTGCTTTTCGAGGAAGGCTTCGGCTACCCGCTTTGCCCAACGGGGGAACAGCTTCTTAAGAAGGGCGTCGTCGATGTATGGCTTTGTGTGGAGAGCCTCGTCAAAGGGGAAGCCGGCAGCGATGATTTCCTCCTTGCTCAACGGAATATTTGGAGAGAAACTGCCGAGAAGGCCGCTCTGCGCCGTACGGGGTATCTCCCAAATGCGGAAGAAACCGAGAATATGGTCAATGCGGTATGCGTCGAAGAAACGTGACATGTACTTAAGGCGGCGACGCCACCATGAGTAGCCGTCGGCTGCCATAAGCTGCCAATTATATGTAGGGAAGCCCCAGTTCTGGCCGTCGGCCGAGAACATGTCGGGAGGAGCGCCCGCCGACACCGAGAGGTTGAACTGCTCGCTGTCGCACCAGACGTCTACGCCGTTGGGAGCGACTCCGATAGGTATATCGCCTTTTATCGCCACGCCGCGCGAATTGGCATAACGGTGCGACTCGCAGAGCTGGTTATAAAGGATATACTGCACGAAGGCGTAGAACTGCGTTTCACGCACTGCGTCGGGGTATTCCGCCACCACCTTGTCCCATGTGTCGCTGCCGTAACGTGAATATTCGCCCCAATCGCATATATTGCTGTGCAGACGTGCCGAAAGGAAACGGAAAAGCGTATAAGGCTTCAGCCATTCGTCCTGCTCGGCGGCAAAAGCTTTGAAGCCGTCGCTTGCGAGCGTTCCGGCACCTATCTCGTCGAAGAGTTCACGCAGATAGCCGATCTTCAGCAGATAGACCTTAGCGTAGTTCACCGTCTGAAGGCTGTTCAGCGCCATGCGTTCCTTCTGGTACGACGCATTACGTTTGCTGTTGCTCAACGGCGGCAGAGCCGACATGTCGGCATATACAGGGTTGAGAGCGAACACCGACACGCAGTTGTAAGGATAGGAGTCCTCGTTGCCGCCGCATACCGTAGTGTCGTTTACGGGAAGCAGCTGAAGCACGTTCTGTCCTGTCTCGACAAGCCAGTCGGCAATGAGTTTTATATCGCCGAAGTCGCCGATGCCCCAGCCGTGTGCCGAACGCAGCGAGAAGAGAGGCATGACAGTACCTGCCACACGCAGCTTTTCGCTATGCAGATGAAGCGGGTCGAGCTGATAGAAATAGTTCGTCGCAGGCTCGAAGTCAGGGAGCAGGATATGGCGGTTGTCGCCCTCTTCCCAACGTACCTCGCCGGCCTCGTCAATAGCGATGAATTTATAGTATAACCCGCCGCTCCACAGTGTTTCGACATCGAAAGTCACGCTCCAACGGTCCGGCACACGCTGCTGCATAGGCAGAGCCTTTTTCGGGTCCCAGCCACCGAGGACGGCCGCGTCGCCCGTAAGATAAAGACGCTCGCCCTTTCTCAGCCCTGATACAAAGAGAGAGAAGGTGACGCTGCGGTTATACCAGTTGATGCTCGGTTCGTCGAGCTTTCCTGCGCTGTTGTCGAAGAAGCGGAACAGGTTGGTACGCTTGTAATAGCCCAGCGGAGAGTTCAGCCACATGTCGTATACCATGTAGTTGCGGTTCACGCAGTTGAAACGCAAGTGATGCGGCGTTCCGGCCCACTCCCTTGCTACTGTTTTTTCTCCTTCGACGACTTCGTAGCCGTACTCTATCCGGGGATAACCGCCTTCGGCCTCTAACGTTCCGTACCACCACCCTTTCCTGATTTCACGCAGTTGCAGCCTGCCGTCCGCCACGTTGCCGTTGTTGTCGAGCCTGTACACAAGGCTCATGCCGCAGCCGCCCGTGACATTGTATTTTATATTGAATTCTAAATGGTACATTGTGTGTTTATACGATATATTTATTTCTATGCCAAATAGCATAAACCATGCGAAAATACAAAAAAATATATGCTATACAATATTTTGAACGACAAAAAACACAAGTAAAGCCATAGAAGTCCGTGCTTACGGGACATCTTCTCTTCTCCGAGCCAAAAACATGGATTTTTGTTACAAAATTCGGCACTTAATTGTATATTTTAAATTTATTTAAGTCCGTTTCCGATAAAAAGAACTAATTTTGCAAACTGAACGTTCCAAGCACGGCAAATGAACATAAGAGGACTTTTAACGCGATTCACGATAATATTTCTGATACTCCTGGCAGTACCTGCAATTGCCGACGCCCAGAAAAAAGGCGACAAGAAGAAAAAGGGCTTCATAGTCGTCATTGACCCCGGACACGGCGGCGTAGACCCCGGAGCGCTCGGACGCAAGTCAAAGGAGAAGGATATAAACATGAGCGTGTCGAAGCTGCTTGCCTCGATGATTAAGGAAAAATATCCCGAGGTAAAGGTGGTGTTCACCCGCACGACAGACTTCAAGACACCCCTTGTGGAGCGTGCCAACATCGCCAACAACGCCGAAGCGGACCTTTTCATATCGATACACTCCAATGCTTCAAAGTCGAGAACGGCCAACGGATGCGAGACGTTTACTCTTGGAGCAGGAAGCAGCGCCGAGGCGAAAGCCGCCGCAATGTACGAGAACGAGGTTATTCTCTCCGAGGATAATTTCAAGGAAATATACAAAGGGTTCAACCCCCATTCAAGCGAGAGCTACATAATATTCGAACTGATAAGGAATCACGATATGGAGCTTAGCGCCGAGATTGCGCAGCTGGTACAGGAAGGGATGGTAAAGAACAGCAAACTGCAGAACAGAGGCGTTTCATCGGCAGGCTTCCTTGTGCTGCACAGGACTGTGATGCCGAGCATTCTTGTTGAATTGGGATTTATCACGAACAGCTCCGACGAGAATTTCATAGCATCGAAAGAGGGACAGAAGAAGCTGGCAAAGGGTATTTTTGAGGGCTTTTCAAAATACTACGAGATATACGGAAGGAAGGACAGAGGACAGAGAACGGAGAACAGAGAAAAGAGTACAGAGAACGGAGAACAGAGTACAGGCCGCAGGGGCAGTGCTGACGTGTCTGCTCAGAAGAGCAAAGAGGACAGACCGGTGTTCAAGGTGCAGATTTTGGCTTCGTCGGGCAAGCTCGCAAACAACGACAGCCGCCTGAAAGGGCTCAAAGCCGACCATTACAAGGAGAACGGGATGTACAAATATACATACGGCGAGAGCCGCGACTACAACGAAATACTAAAAATAAAGAAAGAAATTTCAGCGAAGTTCAAGGAGGCATTCATAATCGCGTTTCTCAACGGAAAGAAGATTAACACACAAGAGGCCGTGAAAATATCCGAACGGAACGACGATTAACTGAAGTTGAGGGTTGAGGGTTGAGAGTTTAGGGTTGAGAGTTTAGGGTTGAGAGTTTAGAGAATGTTGAGCGGCATTCGCTACCGCAACCCAAGCGGTGCCACGTTGCGGCACTGCGCTTGACGAGATGCTGCTCATGCCGTCGAAGCTTCGCTTTGAGAGTTGAGAATTAACAAAAACAGATAAGGATATGAAGAAGAAAATATTCACTAAGGAGCTTTGGATTGGTTTGCTCGGTATTCTTGCCATTCTGATTGTTTATCTTTTGATAAACTTTTTCAAGGGTATAAACATATTTAATGAGGGCGAGAAGTATTATGTCAAGTTCAACAACATCGGCGAAATCGTAAACTCAAGCCCTGTATTCATCAACGGATACAAGGTCGGACACGTGAGCTATGTTTCGTATAACTTCGAAACCCCCGACGAGGTGTATGTCGAAATGACTCTCGACAGCCGCATGAAGTTGCCCGAAGGCACTCTGGCGCTTATAAACACTAAACTGCTCGGCAGCAGCACTATCAGCCTTGCATTGGGCAACGGCAATGAGATGATACAGCCCGGAGACACAATAGGCGGACGCATGAACACAGGAGCGCTCGACGAGGCAAGCGAGATGCTGCCGCAGATAACGAACATGCTGCCCAAACTCGATTCTATCCTCGCATCGCTGAACAGCACTCTTGCCAACCCGGCGATAAACAGCTCGGTAACGAACATAGAGGAGCTTACCGCAGAACTTAACGCCACAGCCAAACTGCTGAACAAAACGCTTGAAAACGAGATACCGGCAGCGGCAGGCAAACTTATCGCTATTGAGGACGACTTGCTGAAGATGTCGTCACAGCTCAGCGATGTCGATTACAACAAGTTGATAGGTTCTCTTGAGGCTTCTTTGACGAATATTCAGAACATTACGGCCGCTCTTGAAAACGGCGAAGGCACTGTCGGCAAGCTTCTGAAGGACAGTACGCTCTACATAAAGCTGAACAACACCACGCAGGCAGCTACAGACTTGTTGCTGGACCTCAAAGCAAACCCGAAACGCTACGTTCACTTCTCGGTATTCGGCAAGAAAGAGAAGTGATTTGTAGAGTTGAAAGTTGAGAGTTAAGAGTTGAGGGGTTAGGGGTTAGTGTAGGTGAGTTTAAAACAAAAATCTCGCTTTCGCTCGCCGTTATATTCTACCGCAGTCCTCAACCTTAAACTGCGGATTGTTACAATGCGTAGGTCTTTCTCTCATTACTTTTTCTCTCGTGAAAAAGTAATCAAAAAACGCCC
>JAZNPP010000031.1:0-23484 GCA_045589695.1 Bacteroidaceae bacterium | reverse complement strand
ATGAATGAAAAGATAATCGTTCCTATGGAATTTATTTCATATTCTTCTGCTCAAGGCCGTAACCTTTTTTCTTGTCGGTAACTTTCAGCATCACGGCTATTACGACTGCAATTGCGCCGAACAACGCAAATATTGACATCGGCATCGTGTAGTCTGTCGTGCCGTTAGAAGTGTTGGCGGCAATGACGTTGCCAATGAGTACCGGCACCATAGAAAGACCGATGTTCTGTATATAGAATATTATCGCATAAGCCGAACCTAACTGCTTCATGGGAATAATCTTCGGAACGGAAGGCCACATGGCTGACGGAACAAGCGAGAATGCAATTCCTAACAGAATCATTATTATAACGGCGAACCACCAAACGTTGAGCAGCGGCATCGCAAAGAGTATGTGAACTACAGTGAGCAATACCGAACCTATAATCATTAATGTAGCGCCTTTGCCCACCTTGTCATACAATGAACCGAACAGCGGTGTCAGCAGCATCGTGCCGAACGGCAGCAAGCCCGGTATCATGCCCGCGAGGTCGGGGCTTACGCCATACTTTATAATCATAAGGTTTGTGGCAAATTTCAGGAACGGGAACACGGCCGAATAGAAAATGAGGCAGAGCAGTGTGATGAGCCAGAAACCCCGGTTGCAGAATATTGCCTTGAGGTCGCTAAGTTTGAACTGCTCCTCGCTGTCGGTCTCCACGGTCTCGCCGCTCTGTGACTTGTCGAGTTTTTTGTCCATTACGCAGTAAACGATGTACGAAAGGAGTCCGATGCATAATGCCGACGCTCCGAACATTACAGGGGCAGATACGGTTCCTGCGGCCTGAGCGATAGGCAATGCGAAGAACAGGGCGCATGCGGTACCTACACGGGCAAGAGCGACCTGGAGTCCCATAGCCAGCGCCATCTCATGGCCGGTAAACCACTTGGCGATGACCTTTGTGACAGTGATGCCGGCAATCTCGGCACCCATGCCGTATATCGCAAAGCCGAGGCATGCCAATGCGACTTGCGCGGGAAGCCCGAAAACCTCTCCTGCAAAGACATTGTCTACAGCATACCACTTAATGGCGGCTCCTGCGAACATCAATGCGGTACTCATGAGTCCCGTAAAGCGTACGCCCATCTTGTCGAGTATCAGTCCTCCGAAAAAGAGCATGAACAGGAATACATTTATATATCCGTAAGCGCCGGAGAATATTCCGTAGTCGCCGCCTCCCCAGCCGAGACCTTTGATTGTCGATGATACCTTAACCTCCTTGCATGCTTTCTCTCCGTTTTCGCCCTTAGTCTCAATACTGTAGGTGTTGCCTACAAGAATATCGTCTTCGCCGGCGATTTCTGTAATGCTTATCTTTATGAGCGAGTCGGCAGGCAGGTAGCTTCCGTCCTCGAAATACACGAGCTTTCCCTTTGTCGTCAGCGGAGCCTCGAGCGGTCCCATGACGTCGGTGAAGAAGTATGCCATCATCATCGTGAAGGAGACGATGATGAGTGCGCTCCAACGCGCGGCCTTTGAGTCGCTCAGTTTTCTTTGGATTTTTTGTGTTGTTGTCATAGTAATATAATGTTATGTTTCTTTATTTCTTTAACCATCTGTCGAGCCACGCAAAGAATGTGCGTTGCCACAAGATACCGTTCTGAGGTTTCAGTACCCAGTGATTCTCGTCGGGGAATAACAGCAGCTGTGCGGGAATGCCTCTAAGGCGCGCAGCGTTGAATGCCGCCATAGACTGCGACGAAAGGATGCGGTAGTCACGGTCTCCATGAATGAGCAGTATCGGCGTGTCCCATTTATCCACGAACTTGTGCGGAGAGTTCGCATAAGAACGCTTTGCCTTTTCTGTATCTTCGTACGGCGCTCCGCCGAGGTCCCAGTTGGGGAACCAGCTCTCTTCGGTCTCGTAGTATTGCTGTTCCATGTTAAAGAATCCGTCGTGTGCGATGAAAGCCTTGAAACGCTTTTCGTGGTGTCCTGCGAGCCACATGGCTGAGTATCCGCCGAAGCTCGCTCCAACGCAGCCCAGGCGTTCCTCGTCCACATACTCCTCTCGGGCGATGTCATCAATAGCGGTCAGAAGGTCTTTCATGCAGCTTCCGCCGTAATTGGTGCTTATCTCTTCGTTCCATTCGAGGCCGAACCCGGGGAGTCCTCTGCGGTTGGGAGCGATGACTATATATCCGTTCGCCGCCATTATCTGCATGTTCCAACGGTAGCTCCAGAATTGGCTTACCGGTGTCTGTGGCCCGCCCTCGCAGAACAGCAGGGTTGGGTATTTCTTCGCAGGGTCAAAGTGCGGCGGGTATATTACCCATGAATGGAGTTCCTTGCCGTCATATGTCTTGCACCAGCGTGCCTCGACTTTTCCTGTCTCCAGCTGGTCAAAAATATGTTTGTTCTCAGCGGTAAGCTGTTTTACCTCAGCACCCGCTTTGGCCTTCATGGTGTATATGTCGGCAGGGGCACTCATCGATACACGTGTCATGAGCAGTTCTTTGCCGAGCATTGAAACAGACGTGTAGTCGTAATCGCCCTCGGTCATCTTTGTCAGTTTCCCTTTCCTGGTAATATTATACACCTGCGTGGTTCCGTGCCATGTGCCTGTGAAATAGAGGCTCTTGCTGTCGGGAGCCCAGCAATAGCTGTCCACGTTGCTGTCGAACTCGGTATGGCCGTCGCTGTCGGGCATGCCTGTGAGGTAAACTTGCTTGCCTGTCGCAAGGTCCATTACGCACAGGCGGTTCTGGTCGCTTTCGTATCCGTCACGTTTCATGCTGAGCCATGCTATGCTCTTGCCGTCGGGCGAAAAGAGCGGAGTAGTGTCGTAACCGTAGTTCGAACGCTCCTCGTCAAGTTTGCAAAGGTTTGTTGTCGTTCCCTCTGCGATATCGTAAAGGTAAATGTCGGTGTCGGTGCTTAGTGTGTAGTCACGTCCGGTCTTCTTGTTGCATGAGTACGCTATCTTCTTTGAGTCGTTGCTCCATGCGAGCTGTTCGCTGCCGCCGAATGGTCGGTTGGGGCAGTCATAAGCAGTGCCTTCAAGCATGTCTTTGCCTTCGTTTATGCTGTTTCCGTCAAAGTCGGCGATGAAGGGGTGCGGAGCGTCATTGAGCCACTCGTCCCAATGCTTGTACATGAGGTCGTCTACAACGAAGCCCTTTGCCAGCTGCAGATCGGGATGAACATCGGCGGTTGTAGGTTTAATTTTAATACGCTTGATAAGAATGACCTTTGTTCCGTCAGGCGAAAAGAGAAAGCCCTCGATGTCGGCCGGGTCGTTTGTGAGCTGTCGGCGTTCTGTTCCGTCAGCGTTCATCTCCCACACCTGACTGCTGCCGCTTTCGTTCGATAGGAAAGCTATCTTGCTGCCGCCTTTTATCCATGCGGCCCCTGTTTCGTTGGCTGCTGTCGTAGTAAGCTTGATGTCGTTTTCACCTTTCGCGTCCATGATGTTAAGGGTGTGGTGGCTCTTGTTCCGCTCAACGCTGTAGTAGCTTACGCCGTATACTATGCTTTTTGCATCGGGCGATACGGCTGTGTTGCCCACTCTGCCCATTGCCCATAACGCTTCAGGTGTCATCAGTCCGCCCTCAATCTTTATGTCTGACTTCCCGATAATCTGCTCCTGTCGCGTCTGCGCATCGGCGCTGCCGCTCATAGCCAAGCCTGTTATTGCCATTGTTGCCATAATTGCTATGCCTCTTTTCATATTTGTTTATTTTATTGGATAATCAAGTTTTGTGTGTATAAATATTCGGTTTTTCTTGCTTTATGCACTATTTTTGCAAATTTACTCATAAATATTTGTAACAGCAACAGTTGTTGTGTGAAAAAGTCTTTATAAATGTAAAGCTGTTTCAGGTCGTGAGTCTCTTTTCAAGCAACGCTCTCCAATCTTCGCCGTTTTCAACTTTCAGGGTATTTATTCCTAACTTGCGAGCGCTCTCCAAATTCTTCTCGCTGTCATCTATAAAGAGAGTCTCTTCGGGTTTCATGTTGCCCATGAGAAGCATTCTGCGGTATATCTCTTCTCCCGGTTTCGACGCTCCCATGCAGTAGCTAAGGAAAAGTCTGTCGAAATAGTCGTCAAGCGGCTTGCCGCACGAGGTGAACTCCTTGCTTCGCGCCCAGCTCTGAATGAACGGGTTTGTATTGCTCAGTATCGAAAGACGGTAATCAGGACGAAGCTGTTGCAGATATTCGAGAAACTCTTCATGTACCTTAACTATAAAACCACACCAAGCATGTTTCGCCTCTTCGTATGTTATTCTTCTGCCGCATATCGAGCTAAGCTCGTCGCAGAATTCATCGGCTGTTATGTCGCCGTTCTCAAGAGCGAAGAACGGCCCGTTCTGGCAGTATGAGTTTATGTAAGTTTCCGGTTTTTCTACGCCAATTTCCTTGAAACGTCTCAATGCCTCGTTGGTGTCAATAGCAGTCAGTACGCCGCCGAAATCAAAAACAATATCTTTTATCATCGATTTTGTATTATATTAACGGCAAATATAATCATTTTTGCTAAGCTGGCATATTTCATGTGCGGTCAGGAAATTATTTTTGTTCTATATGTTGTCTTTTGATGCGAAATGAACTAATTTTGTATATATTTTAATTGCGAACAGAGAGTATATGGAAAATCTTGACGGCAGGTTGGTCATAGGCGTTTCGTCACGTGCGCTCTTTGACCTTGAAGCGGAAAATGAAATATTTGAGAAGTACGGCGTAGCCAAGTACCGCAAGTATCAGGAGGAACACGAGGACGAGCCGCTCGAAAAAGGTACGGCCTTTTATCTCGTGAAAAGCCTGCTCGAACTGAATAAACAGGCAAACCGCCCCATAGTTGAGGTCGTGGTTATGTCACGCAACAGCCCTGAAACAGGCATGAGAATGCTGAAGTCGCTTGACATGTACGGCCTTGATATAACAAGGGTGGCGTTGTCGGGAGGCGAGTCGTTGTCAAAGTATCTCAAAGCGTTCTCTATCGACCTTTTCTTGTCTAAGGACGAGGGTGACGTGCAGCGAGTGATGGACTCAGGTATCTGCGCTTCGGCTCTTATCTACGCTCCGCCAACCGATTTCAACCCCGAAGACAGCAGGGTGAAGATTGCTTTTGACGCCGATGCGGTAATTTTCTCCGACGAATCGGAGTGCCGTTTCAAGAAGGAGGGTATCGACGCTTTTTATAAATATGAGAAAGAGAACGCCGACATTCCATTGAAAGAGGGACCTTTTGCCAATCTGTTGAAGAAACTCTCGTCGATACAGGAGTCGTTGCCTACATCAATAGAACTTTCTCCGTTACGTCTTGCCATTGTGACGTCACGCAGCCTTCCGTCACATTTCCGTGTGATAAAGACGTTGCGTAAGTGGGGCGTTTATGTCGATGAGGCTTATTTCCTCGGCGGCTTGCGTAAGGACGAACTATTGAAGGCGTTCGGCGCTCATATATTCTTCGACGACCAGGACACTCATCTCTCTTCATCGAGCAAGTATGTTCCGGCAGGCAAGGTACCTTATTATTCCGGTTCCGAAATTAACAGTGTCGTAAAGGAACGTGAGGCGGAGAAACGAGAACAAAACGAAAATATTCAAGCTTAATCGGCAATGGAGTACCTGTATATATTCCTTTCAATACTGTTCGCTCTTACAGGTCTTGCCGGCGCCGTGCTGCCGGTTCTTCCCGGTCCGCCCTTAAGTTTTGCTGCCCTGTTGCTGCTGTTGCTTTGCGACGGCATTGAGATTAGCACCTTGCAGCTTGTCATTGCCGGCCTGTTCGCTGTCTTTGTTACCATCCTCGACTATGCAGCTCCCGTGTGGTTTACAAAAAAGTTCGGTGGCTCGAAATATGGTACTTGGGGGGCGACGATCGGTCTTTTTGTGGGGCTTTTATTGGGGCCGCTCGGTGTCGTCGTTTGCCCTTTCCTGGGGGCGTTCATCGGTGAACTGATTAACGAAACGCCTCCCGCTGATGCTGTCAAGATCGCATTCATGACATTCGCGGCTTTTATGCTTACTACAGGGCTTAAACTGGTGTACGGCATTTATATATTTGTAATGGTTTTTACCGAAGTCTTGGGCTTAGTCTGGAAATGATAAATTCCAACGTCGATGAACTATAAGTTCTGCCGCTTTGTTTTAATGAGTGACCGCAATCATCAGGCGGTCACTCATTAAAATTATGCTGTTATGAGAACCTTTCTTCCTATTCTGCTGTTTGTCCTCCTTTCGTTCCTTGTAGGTTTCATATCCATGCTTGTGCAGCACGATGCGATGATCTCTTGGTATCCGTTCCTTGAAAAGCCTTTGCTTACGCCTCCGGGAATAGTATTTTCGGTAGTGTGGAGTATCCTCTATCTGCTCATGGGTATCTCGGCTGGTCTTGTTTGGGATTCTAAAGTCATGTATTCATGGATGCTTGAACTGCTCTTTACAGTGCAGCTCGCCCTTAATCTCTTATGGAGCATATGCTTCTTCCATATGCAGTCGCCGGTACTCGGCTTTGCTGTACTTGTGGTGCTTTTCATGTTTGTAGCGCTCTATGTGGCGGGTTGTTACGTGAAGAACAGGTGGGCGGCATTCATAAATATACCCTATATGCTTTGGCTTGTCTTCGCAGGCTATCTGAACCTTTATATAATAATGAATAATTGACAAGCGGCTATTTGCCGGCCAGTTCACGCACTTTCTCAAGCAGCTCCTTTTGCTTGGCGTTGAGTTCGGGCAGTCTGGTTCTTACAGTGACGATAAGGTCTCCTTTGACACTCTCGTTCTTGTAAGCCGGCAGTCCTTTGCCTCGCAAGCGCAGCTTGCTGTCTGGCTCTGTTCCGGCCTTGACATTTATCTTTACATTGCCGTCAAGGGTGGGTACAATCATCTCTCCGCCAAGCAGCAGGGTGTAGAGGTCTGCTGTTACGGTGGTGGCAATGTCATTACCGTTCCGCTGGAAACGTGTATCAGGCTCTATGCGGAACGTGATATAAAGGTCGCCGCGCACGCCTCCGGCCTCCTCGCCGTGTCCTTTTATTTTAATCTTCTGCCCGTCGTTTATTCCGGCAGGAACGGTAATGCGTATCTTCTCGCCGTTTACCGTAAATACTTGGCGATGTGTAACAGCAACCTCTTCGAGTCTTATCGAAAGCGTAGCCTGAATATCTCTGCCTCTGCCTTGTTTACGTTTTACGAAGCCGCTCCCGAACAGCTCTTCAAAAAAGTCGCTGAAGCCGCTGGCATTGCCGCTGCTGCCTCTGAAGTCGCCGAAGCCGCTGAAACCTCCGAAGTCATATCCGCCGCTGCCTGTATTGTATTGCCGGCGTTGCGTCTCGAACTCATCGGCATGCCGCCAATTCTCGCCGTACTCGTCATATTTCTTACGTTTCTCCGGGTCCCCGAGTACCTCATTGGCCTCATTAATCTCCTGAAAGCGCTCTTTGGCCTGCGGGTCATATTTGTTTATGTCGGGATGATATTTCTTTGCGAGCTTGCGATAAGCCTTTCTTATATCATTCTGAGTCGCGTCCTGGGGTACTCCAAGAACTTTGTAATAATCTATAAATGCCATAATGTAAAGTTTTATGATAAAACAAATGTCGCGGCTTTGTGGTTGCGGTCATGTGAGGCTTTCCGAATGGATACGCTCAAATCTATATCATATTAGCATTTATATATTTTATAAGAATTTTAACCGGCTTATTGGATTAAAAGGTTTTCTTATATGAAGATAAAAAGCTATCTTAGCGGCATATTTAAAAACAGACAAGAATGACAAAGAAATATTTTGGCTTAGCGGCCATCTTGCTTGCAGTGTCGTTCGCATCATGCGATGACGGCAGGGATTACTCGAAATATGATGCCGACGAGGCTGAATCGGCTTATACTCCATCTAAAGATGTCCGAATGGTAAAGTCGTTAAGGACAACAGCCAACGTAAAAGGACGTGAATATTTGTGGGAACATGTTTTTGAATACGACAAACATAATCGTATTAAGGAGATAAACCTTTTGATGAAACGTCATACTAAGGAGGGCTTTGACTATTACGAATGCAACATAACGTCAAAGGCTAACTATTACTACTTTGGCAAGGATTTGGACATTCGTTACAATATAGAATGGGAATATCCCGAAAAACCGTTAGCGAACAGAAGCAAGTCGGGTTCTGCCAGCGCGGTTCTCAACTCAAGCGGCAATATAATAAAAATGTCTTCATTGGACTTTGAATATTCCGGCAATGTACTCAGGACTGCATATTCCGACGGAGGCCGCCGTTATGAACTCTTGCGCGACAGATATAACGACGTGACAGGTTACGTCGCTTACGACAATTATATGGATACGGTCATTGTGGACAGGAGAGATAAGTATATCTATTCGACTGTAATGAACAACACGAACTTCGATTTCTCGGGCTATTTGGGATATTGGGGCTTTGAAGTGGAAATACCTTATATTGATATTCCATACGATGCCGTTTATCAGATAGCGGCATTCGGAATGGTAGGCTCAACGAGCCAGCGTCTGCCTGGCACATGGAAACTCGACGAAGAGGGCTATCCTTTGGAATATGCCGCTCCAGACGGTCGAACGACAGTCGTTACATATTTGGAATAGTAAACAAGAGTGGCGTTTGCCACTCTTGTTTGCTATTTACATAAATAATCGAGATATTTGCTTATGGCTTTCTGACACACGGGGCAGAAGTCGGTCAGCGCTTTCATCATGCATTCAGGCCACCCTCTGTAAATACCTTTCTCAAGGTATCCGCCCCCTTCATATGTACCTATCACCCAATCCTTTTCAGCAGAGCCCTCGGCAACGGTAGTTGGTATCGGGGTATTCTTGTCAATCATATTCTCCCACTTGCCCTCGAATTTAACAAGTCTTGTGAGGTTGGCTTCCCAGGGCTCTTTTCCTTCGGGGTAGAGAGCGCTCACCGTGTTGCCTTTCTCGATATACTCGTCGCCGAGTCCCATAAGCGAGTGGCCGAACTCATGAACATAGACCTCGCCCGTACGTCCTGTCTTTCCGGCGGAGCCGAGCCCATAGTGGTTGTAAATGCCTCCACCGCCGTACTTGTCCGTGTTCGTAAGTATGAAAATGCTTTCATACGGCGCGTTTGCCGCAACGTCACGTACTTTCTGGAACTCCTCAGTCATTTGGTAACGCTCGCTGTTAAATGTGAAAAACCGTGTTCCCAAAAGGCTGTTCACCCATTTTCCGTTGCCTGGCTTGCTTATTCCATTTTCTAATGAAGGAGCCCAGACTGCACGGATATTTATTCTGTGTTTGTTCTGTGTGAATGGCGCATAGCTGAAAAGTGCGTCGCTCCACATGCGGCACGATGCGAGGAACTTCTCTTTCTCTTCGTCCGTAAATCCGTCGGGCAGCAGAACGATGTCGAGGCTGTGCGCGATGTCGCCTCCGATATGAATGTCGCAAGCCTCGTATTTTGCAAGGCTTTTCTGAATGTTGAAGTCGCTGACATCGACATTCTGGCTGTATTTCTTCTCCCACTCCTTGCTCTTCTTGTTACGGGCGAAAAACTCTATTGTGAAATTGCTTTTCGGCTCAGGAAAGATAACGCTTTCAGGGAAAGAGCGTTTTGTAGCAGCCGCCTCGGGCGTTGTCTGCCACTCGTTGAACAAAGTACAGTAATTGTTCTTGTATATGACTTTGCCGCTTTCGGCGTCAATTATCCTGAACATTTGCTCTCCGTAATCGAACGGGTTTATTAGCGATGCCTCCGACCCTGCCCAAATGCCCTCACGTATTACTCTGTCGAAATAATATTCTTCGTAAAGGTTGTTCCCGGCATGATGAAAGTCATACCGCATTGTGTTGCCGGTAAAGAATTTGCCGTATTCTATTTCGGATTCGCTTTGCGTACGTGCGGTTGTCGTCGTTTTGTTAGTTGAACACGACAGCAAAGCGAAAAATACAGCCAAAAAAGTAAAAATCTTTTTCATAACGTATGCAAATTATGTTTCTGTAAAATTAATTATAATTTCAATATGTATCTAATTTTTTATGCTTTTTAGTCTGTTTGTCTGCATGTTATTTGAAAAAATATTTAAAATAGCAGTGAAAAAGGGAGCATATTTTGAACATTAGCTATCTTTTTTGTAATTTTGCGGAATGTTATGAATTAATAATTAAATGATTATGAAGAAAATATCTGTTTTACTTCTTGCTATCTCATCTGTTTTTGCTGTTTCATCGTGCAAATCATCAAAGGATGCTTATAAGGATGCTTATGCCGAGGCTCGTGCAAGCGAATTGGCAGGTCAGGGACAGCAGAGCGACGCTGTTGAGATTGCGCCGGTACTCTCTTCAACGAAAAGCGGTGCGGCCGATGATACTTTCCGTACCGAAAAAGTTGTGCTCGCTTCGGGTGAGGAAGGATCACTAAAGGCGTTCAGCGTGGTGTGCGGCAGCTTCTCGACAAAAAGCAATGCCGAAAATCTTCGTTCATCGCTTATCGGCGAGGGCTATTCGGCAATTGTTGTGCAGAATCCCGAAACCGGCATGTACCGTGTCGTGTGCGCTTCTTTCGATACAAAAGAGGAAGCGGCGGCAAGCCGTGCGCAGTTCAAGTCAAGCCATCCCAGAAACAGTGATTTCCAGAAAGCTTGGCTGCTTTATAACAAGTAATTCCAAAGCTGACATAATATGGAACAGAATTGTACCGAAGGTTACAGGGTAAAGGAGTATAACGGGCCCGTCAAGCGTTATTGTCAGACACTGGATCTTAAAGACGACCCGGAACTGATAGCTGAATACCGACGCCGTCATAGCGAAGGCGAGGCGTGGCAGGAGATACTTGACGGAATAAGTCAGGTAGGCATTCTTGAAATGGAAATATATCTTGTAGGCACACGTCTGTTCATGATAGTTGAGACACCTCTCGATTTTGATTGGGATAGCGCGATGGCTCGTCTATCGACTCTTCCCCGCCAACAGGAGTGGGAAGACTACATGTCGGGTTTCCAGGTTGCGGCAAAAGGCGCATCTTCAAACGAGAAGTGGCGTATGATGGAGAGAATTTTCAATTTATACAAGTAATGTTATGGATAAAGAGACAAAACCAAAACTGGTCGAAAAAAGGTATCTGCTCACATTTGTTCTGATAACCCTTCTTTTCGCATTGTGGGGCTTTGCTAATGATATTACAAACCCTATGGTAGCCGCATTCCAGACGCTTATGGAGCTGCCGGCTTCGAAGGCCGCGTTGGTGCAGTTCGCTTTTTATGGCGGCTATGCAACTATGGCTGTCCCGGCAGCGCTGTTCATCCGCCGCTTCAGTTACAAGAGCGCAATTCTGCTTGGTCTTGTGCTGTATGCGATAGGCGCTTTCCTTTTCATCCCGTCTGCACATTATCAGGCGTTCTCATTCTTCTGCCTTTCACTTTATATCATGACTTTCGGTTTGGCGTTCCTTGAAACGACGGCAAACCCGCTTATTCTCTCGTTAGGCGCAAGAGAGACATCTACCCAAAGACTCAATCTTGCTCAGGCATTCAACCCTATGGGTTCGCTCATGGGTATGGCGGTGGCCTCTAATTTTATCCTGCCTAATCTTATCTCGGACAAGCGTGACGAAACCGGCAAGGTGATATTCCATAGCCTGAGCGATGCGGAAAAGGTTGATATCCGTCTGCATGACCTTGAGATTATACGTGACCCGTATGTCATGCTTGGCATAATAGTGCTGGTTGTCTTTGCGATGATAGCTTTGAAAAAGATACCTCGTGTGAACAATACTGCCAAGTATGTAAGCAACAAGGTTACGTTGTGGCGTCTGTGGCATAACCGCCGCTACCGTTATGGCGTAATAGCCCAGATGTTCTATGTGGCTGCTCAGATAATGGTGTGGACATTTATCATACAGTATGCCGATAATCTCGGTATTGACAAGGCTACGGCGCAAAGGTATAATATTGTCGCAATGTCGCTCTTCCTTGTTAGCCGTTTCGTAGCGACATTCTTCATGAGGTACGTGAAGTCATATTATCTCTTGACGGCCTTCGGTGTCTGCGCTTCAATGGCAACGCTCGGCACAATACTCATACAGAACATTTTCGGTCTTTACTGTCTTGTGGCGATAAGTTTCTTTATGTCTCTTATGTTCCCGACAATATATGGCATCGCTTTGGAAAATGTAGAGCGTGAAGATACTAACTTGGGTGCCGCATTCCTTGTCATGGCTATTGTAGGCGGCGCTTTGATGCCTCCTCTTCAGGGAGCTATAATCGACCAGGGCGTTATTCTTGGAATGCCTGCTGTGAATGTCTCTTTCGTGTTGCCTATGTTCTGTTTCGTCACGGTAGCCCTCTACGGTTATCGTTGCAGCTGGAACAGATGAATTCCGAATATAAATTAACGAAAAAGGAGCCTCTAACAAGAGGCTCCTTTTTCGTTAATGAGCATGCTGTTCAAAATTAATCTCAAGCTGTTTTGGCTCATTGCCCAACAGGTTGAACGTCATTCTGTGGTAGGGTGTCGTACCGTGTTCCTTGATTGCCGCACGGTGCTTTGCGGTGGGGTATCCTTTGTTGTTTTCCCAATCGTACATCGGGTACTCTTTTGCTATCGAGAGCATGTAGTCGTCGCGGTATGTCTTCGCGAGTATTGATGCAGCCGCTATGCTCATGTATGTTGCGTCGCCTTTGACTACGGTGTTGTGTGTTACGCCGGGGTAGGGGTTGAACTTGTTGCCGTCGATAAGCAGATGCTGCGGGCGTACTTTCAAGCCATCGACAGCCCTGTGCATCGCAAGAATAGAGGCTCGTAGGATATTTATCTTGTCAATTTCCGCAGCGGTCACTATGCCTACAGCCCAAGCGACAGCCTCACGCTCTATTATCTCACGCAAACTGTATCTGTCTGTTTCGGTAAGCTGTTTGGAATCGTTAAGCAGTTCGTTTCTGAAGTCGGGCGGCAGTATCACGGCTGCCGCATAGACATCTCCCGCAAGGCATCCTCGTCCGGCCTCGTCGCATCCTGCCTCAATGACTCCTTCTGTATGATATGGCTTCAGCATCACGAAAACATTTTAATCGACCTCTCAACGCCTTTGATAAAGGTGTCAATTTCCTCTTTTGTATTATATACCGCAAATGAGGCACGAACGGTCCCTGTAATTTTAAGGGCGTCTACAAGCGGCTGTGCGCAATGGTGCCCCGTTCGTACAGCAATGCCTAAATGGTCAAGAATGGTACCAGTGTCAGACGGGTGTATATCTCCCGTGAGGAATGAGACGGCTGCGCCGTCGGGTTCTCCGAATATGCGTACTCCTGGGATTTCTCTAAGCCTCTCTGTCGCATATTCCGTCAGGGCATGCTCATGGGTAGCGATATTCGCTATGCCTAATGAATTCACCCATTCAAGGGCTGTGCCGAGAGCTATTATTCCTGTATAGTCGGGCGTGCCTGCCTCGAACTTGTACGGCAGCTCGTTGAACGTTGTCTTTTCGAACCGTACGCTCTTTATCATCTCGCCGCCGCCGTGGTAGGGCTGCATGGCGTTCAGCCATTTCTCCTTGCCGTAGAGAACGCCGACGCCTGTCGGTGCATATATCTTGTGTCCGCTGAAGACAAAAAAGTCGGCGTCAAGCTCTTTTACGTCTATGCTTGTGTGAGGTATGCTCTGCGCTCCGTCAATGAGTACAGGCACGTCGTGGCCGTGAGCGATCTCTATTATCTCCTTGACGGGGTTTGTCACGCCAAGCACGTTCGAAACGTGCGCTACGCTCACAAGGCGTGTGCGCCCGGTAAACATCGTTCTGAATTTGTCGATGTCGAGCGTGCAACGCTCTGTCAGGGGAATTACACGCAGTTTTATCCCTTTTCTCTCGCACAGCAGCTGCCAGGGTACAATATTGCTGTGATGCTCCATTATGGATACTATGATTTCATCCCCCTCTCTAAGGAATGTTTCACCGAAGGAGAAGGCTGCAAGGTTTATGCTTTCAGTAGTACCTCGCGTGAAAATTATCTCGTGGCTATGCTCAGCGCCAATGAACTGCCGTACAATATCCCTGCTGCGTTCCATGGCGGCTGTAGCTGTCTGCGATAGGTGGTGTATGCCTCGGTGGACATTTGAATTGATAGTGGCGTATACGTTGCTTATCGCGTCAATCACACATTTAGGTTTTTGTGTGGTAGCTGCGTTGTCCAGGTATACAAGAGGCTTGTTGTAAACACGTGTCTCGAGTATAGGGAATTCTTTGCGTATCTTTTCGATGTCCAGCATTTCTGTCTCTTCTTTATTATTTGCAAAGGTTGCAGGCTTTGCAGTGGTTAAGCTCGCCTCTGAATCTCTTCTCGACAAGTATATGCAGACGCTCTTTCAGCGGCTCAAGCTTTATGTTCTCTATTACCTCGCCGGCGAATGCGTACATGAGAAGGTGGCGTGCCTCATCTGCAGGAATGCCTCTCTGCCGCATGTAGAACAGGGCATTCTCGTCGAGCTGTCCCACAGTAGAGCCGTGGCTGCATTTTACATCGTCGGCGTATATCCCAAGCTGCGGCTGAGCGTACATGCGGGCGCAGTTTGTCAGGCACAAGTTTCTGTTAGTCTGTTGCGATACTGTCTGCTGAGCGTTGGGGCGTATAAGCATCTTGCCAGCGAAAACGGCAGTAGATTCATCGTCAAGAATATATTTATACAGCTCGTTGCTTGTGCAGTAGCCCACCTTGTGGTCAATGAGGGTGCGGTTGTCGATGTGTTGCGATTTGTCGCCGATAGCGAGTCCGTTGATGCTTGTCTCGGCTCCTTCCCCCTCAAGAGACACTTCGATATAATTTCGCGTGAAACCGTTCGTAAGGGTTATGTTGCAATGGTTGAAACGGCTGTCGGCCTCTTGGCTCACAAAGAGGTTGCTCAGGCGTGTATTGCTTTCAGCGGTCTCTTCAAGCTCGTAAAGGTCGAGAGAAGCGCCGCGTCCCAATAAAACCTCTATGACTTCTGTCGAAAGAGAACTCTTTTCTGTCGCTGAATGATCACAGAGAAGCAGACTCGCCTGGCTGTTATCTTCCATTATTATAAGCATGCGTCGGTTGGTGAGCAGCTCGATGTTCGTCTGCAGAAGAGCGACAATCTGCATCGTCTCTTCTATTACGGTATTCTTTGGAATATAAAGCACAATGCCGTCCTGGACAAACGAAGTGTTGAACTGAACAATGCTGTCGCCTTTCCCGGCAAGCCTGTTGTAATGTTTTTCTATGATTTCGGGATGCTGTCTGCCGAAATTGTTTATGCTGTCGAGAATTACTCCCTCGGGCAAATCTCTATTCTGTTTGCCGGGATTGACGAAACTGTCATTGACTACATAGCCTCTGTATGTCTTCAGGTTAGGAACGTCACATGTAAAGCCGCTTTTTACGCTGTTTATGCGTGTTTTGCGTCCGAGGTCAATGCCGTAGTCCGTCGCGAATCTCTTTGCGACGTCTGTATGCAGCCAGTTCTCCTCTTTCTTGCCGGGAAATCCCTTCTCCCTGAACATGGCGAAAGCTTTCTCACGCTCTCTGTTCAGGCAGGGCGCGCATGGCTCGTCAATAAGTTCTCTGTTCTTCTCGAACAAATCTATGTATTCCTCTCCGCACACCATCTCAGTTCTCGTTTTTTATCCAGTCGTATCCGCGCTCTTCAAGCTCCATTACAAGCTCAGGTCCAGCGGTCTTCACGATACGTCCGTTATAAAGAATGTGGACAATATCGGGCTTGATATAGTCGAGCAGGCGCTGATAGTGGGTGATTACAATGCTTGACGTGTCGTCACGCTTCAGCTTGTTCACCCCCTCGGCGACTATGCGCAGAGCGTCGATGTCAAGGCCCGAATCGGTCTCGTCGAGAATGCTTAGGGTAGGTTCAAGCATCGCCATCTGGAAAATCTCGTTACGCTTTTTCTCGCCGCCGCTGAATCCCTCATTGACCGAGCGGTTGGCGAGCTTGCTGTCAAGGTTTACCATTGCACGCTTCTCACGCATCATCTTCAGAAACTCGGTAGCGTTCATAGGCTCTTGTCCCAGATACTGCCGCTTAGCGTTTACTGCCGCACGCATGAAGTTTGTTATGCTCACGCCTGGTATCTCTACAGGGTACTGGAACGACAGGAACAATCCCTCGTGGCTGCGGTCCTCGGGGGCAAGCTCAAGCAGGCGCTTGCCTTTATAGATTATCTCTCCCTCGGTTACTGTATATGCAGGGTGGCCTACAAGCACGTTGCTCAATGTACTCTTGCCCGAGCCGTTAGGCCCCATTATCGCATGAACCTCTCCGGCCTTTACAGTGAGGTTTATGCCTTTCAGTATCTCTTTGCCGTCTATTGTGGCATGAAGGTTTTTTATTTCAAGTAAATTTTCCATCTTCTTTCATCTGTTTTCATCCTACTGCGCCTTCGAGCGAAACGCTAAGCAGCTTCTGTGCCTCAATGGCAAACTCCATAGGAAGTTTGTTAAGCACCTCTTTTGCGTATCCGTTCACTATCAGTCCGATGGCCTCTTCGGTGCCTATCCCTCGCTGGTTGCAGTAGAAGAGCTGTTCTTCGGATATCTTTGAAGTAGTCGCTTCGTGTTCGATGACAGCGCTGTTGTTGTGAATGTCCATGTAGGGGAATGTGTGGGCTCCGCACTCGCTGCCTAAAAGCAATGAGTCGCATTGGCTGTAGTTGCGTGCCCCGTCGGCGTTCTTGCTCACTCTTACAAGCCCTCGGTACGAATTCTGGCTCTTGCCTGCCGAAATGCCCTTGCTTATGATTGTGCTGCGGGTGTTCTTGCCCAAATGTATCATTTTGGTGCCCGTGTCGGCCTGCTGGTAGTTGTTCGTCAGAGCTACCGAATAGAACTCGCCTTGCGAGTTGTCGCCGCGCAGTATGCAGCTCGGGTATTTCCATGTTATAGCAGAGCCTGTCTCCACCTGTGTCCATGACAGTTTGCTTCCTCGTCCTCGGCAGTCGCCTCGTTTGGTTACGAAATTGTATACGCCGCCTTTGCCTTCGGCATCTCCCGGGTACCAGTTCTGCACCGTGCTGTATTTCACTTCTGCGTTGTCGTTCACGACAATCTCTACTATTGCCGCATGGAGCTGGTTCTCGTCACGCATCGGCGCTGTGCAGCCCTCAAGGTAAGACACGTAGCTGTTGTCATCGGCGACAATCAGAGTCCGTTCGAACTGCCCCGTGTTGGCTGCGTTTATTCTGAAGTATGTGGACAGCTCCATAGGGCAGCGTACTCCCTTAGGGATATACACGAACGAGCCGTCGCTGAATACTGCGGAATTGAGCGCTGCAAAGAAATTATCACGGTAGTTCACTACGCTGCCGAGGTATTTACGTACGAGGTCTGGGTACTCCTGGACAGCTTCGCTCATAGAGCAGAATATTATGCCTTTCTCTCTCAGTTCCTCCTTGAACGTGGTCTTTACCGAAACCGAGTCCATGACGGCATCGACAGCCGTTCCGCTGAGCGCAAGCCGCTCTTCGAGCGGAATGCCGAGCTTCTCGAATGTCTTCATCAATTCCGGGTCAATCTCCTTGTTCTTGTTCTCCTTGTTCTTCTTCAAAGGATCGGCATAGTAGGATATCGCCTGGTAGTCGATAGGGGGGATGTTCAGGTGCGCCCATTCCGGCATCCCCAGAGTCTGCCAGTAACGGTATGATTCAAGGCGGAACTCAAGCAACCATTCTGGCTCGTTCTTTTTCTTGGAGATGAGCCTTATGATATCCTCGTTGAGTCCCTGCTCAATGATTTCTGTCTTTATCTTGCTGACAAATCCGAACTCGTAGGCCTTGTTCGCCAGCTTCTTAAGTATGTTATCTTTCTTCATTAATCAAACCAACTTCCTCTTTCACTTCTTCTTTCACCTCTTCAATAACTGCGGTTGTCAGGCTTGCGATCTCTTTATATAACAGCGCCTCGTTCTGTGAAGTTTTTCCTGTTATGTCGTTTTCGGGCAGTATACTGCAGCTTATGTTTACGGCAAACACCACGATTGCGCACCCGACAAATGCCGAAAACAGAGCGCCTAATATGCGGTCTACAATACCGAGAAAAACAATCCTCAACAGCAACCTCAGCAGGAAGCCTGCAAGGTTTATCAATGCCGCAACTAACACTAAAATAACCAGGAAACAGAGCGGGTAGCAGATCCATACATCCCAGGCGGTCTGTTCTTGCAGCCATATGCCTGCCTTTTGGTAGAAGATAGTGGCTTGGAGCAAGCCTATTACAACGCCTGCTCCAAGTGTCAGTTGCTTGACTAATCCGTTCTTGAAACCGTAAATCAGTCCGATGACGGTTCCTGCAAGAAGGATTATATCGAGTGTGTTCATTTCAAACGATTTTTAGAGTTTCTGTTTAACTTCAACCTCTACGAAGGTCTCGATGATATCGCCGACCTTGATGTCGTCCTGTGATGTAAGGCTTATACCGCACTCAAAGTTCGTGCCTACCTCTTTTACGTCATCCTTGAAACGCTTCAAGGCTGCAAGAGAACCCGTGTGTATAACGATACCGTCACGGATAAGTCGGGCACGGTCAGTGCGCTTGACTTTACCCTCGCGTACCATGCAGCCGGCAACGGTACCGACCTTGCTGATGTGGAATGTTTCACGTACCTCGATAGTAGCGGTAATCTCTTCCTTGACAATAGGAGCGAGCATACCCTCCATAGCGGCCTTAACCTCCTCGATCGCATCGTAAATGATAGAGTAGATTCGTATGTCTACACCCTCATTCTCGGCAATCTTGCGGGCTGTAACGGATGGACGTACTTGGAAACCGACGATAATCGCGTCTGATGCGGCGGCAAGGCTCACGTCGCTCTCCGAAATCTGGCCTACGGCCTTGTGTATCACGTTCACCTGAATATTTTCGGTAGAGAGCTTGATAAGCGAGTCGCTGAGAGCCTCGATAGAGCCGTCCACGTCACCCTTGACAATGATGTTGAGTGTCTGGAAGTTACCGAGAGCGATACGGCGGCCGACCTCGTCGAGAGTAAGCATCTTCTGTGTACGAAGACCCTGCTCGCGCTGCAGCTGCTCACGCTTGCCTGTTATCTCGCGCGCTTCACGCTCGCTCTCCACGACGTTGAACGTGTCGCCGGCTGCGGGCGCGCCGTTAAGGCCGAGTATAAGCGCAGGTTCTGCCGGCCTAATCTCCTTTATACGCTGGTTGCGTTCGTTGAATATCGCCTTTACCTTTCCCCATTGCGTGCCGGCAACGACGATGTCGCCAACCTTCAATGTGCCGTTCTGGACAAGTACGGTAGCAACGTAGCCGCGGCCCTTGTCAAGCGTCGATTCAATGACGGAACCTGTAGCCTTGCGGTTTGGGTTAGCCTTAAGGTCAAGAAGCTCCGCTTCGAGCAGCACCTTCTCCATAAGTTCCTCGACGCCCATACCTTTCTTCGCGGATATCTCCTGTGACTGGTATTTTCCGCCCCAGTCCTCAACGAGCATGTTGAGGTTCGCGAGTTCCTCCTTAATACGGTTGGGGTCTGCAGTGGGCTTGTCACACTTGTTTATAGCGAATACTATAGGCACGCCTGCGGCCATAGCATGGTTGATGGCCTCCTTTGTCTGAGGCATAACATTGTCATCGGCTGCTATTATGATGATAACGATGTCGGTAATCTTCGCTCCGCGCGCACGCATGGCGGTAAACGCCTCGTGACCGGGAGTGTCGAGGAATGTTATTCGCTTGCCGCTCTCCATCTTGACGTTGTATGCGCCGATGTGCTGGGTGATACCGCCTGCCTCGCCGGCGATAACGTTGGCCTTGCGTATATAGTCGAGCAAGGATGTCTTACCGTGGTCTACGTGTCCCATGACAGTGATGATAGGGGCACGAGGTTCGAGATCCTCTTCTGTGTCGGCATCCTCTTCAATGGCGTTGGCTACCTCTGCGCTGACATATTCGGTAGTGTAGCCGAACTCCTCGGCAACGATATTGATTGTTTCGGCATCGAGACGCTGGTTGATGGATACCATCATGCCGATGCTCATACATGTAGCGATGACCTGGGTTACGGATATGTTCATCATGCTCGCAAGCTCGTTCGCTGTAACGAATTCGGTAAGCTTCAGCACCTTGCTCTGTTCCATCTCCTCGCTCATCTGCTGCATCTGACGTTCAGCGACAAGGTCGCGCTTCTCCTTGCGGTATTTCGCCGACTTGTTTGACTTGCCTCTGTTTGTCAGGCGGTCTAACGTCTCCTTAATCTGTTTTGAAACGTCTTCATCGCTGACATCGTTCTTGTCGAAACGCTTATGCTGGCGGTCACGGTCCTTGCGGCTGCCCTGTGTGGGGTTATTGCCCTTATTGCGGTTTGCGTTCCAGTCTTTGCTGTCGCCGCCGTTCTCCTTGACGTCGTTTATATCGACGCGCTGGCTGTTGATGCGCTGGCGTTTCTTCTTCTTGTCCCCGCCTTCGCCGTTGGTTCCGGACTGCTGTCTTTGAGCCTCACGCTGTTGCTTGCGCTGCTCCTCACGCTGTTTGTCTTTCTCTTCACGCTCCTTTCTCTTCTCCTCCTTGCTCTTCTTTTTAGGGCGTGTCGATTGGTTTATAGCCGAAAGGTCTATCTGTCCGATGATGTTCAGCTTGGGAGCAACCTCCTCGACCTGCGTAAGCTGCGGTTGCGGCTCCTCTTTTTCAGGCATCTCTGCCGCAACCTCTTTTACGGGCTCTGCCGCCTTCTCGACAGGAACCGGCTTTGCCTCATCCTTTTTCTCTTCGGCTTTAGCTGCCTGCTTTGCAGGCTCTTGAATAGCCGGAGCCGCTTCAGCCTTTTTAGGCTGTTTCTTCTTGTTGAGAGCGTCAAGGTCGATGTGTCCCTTTATCTTTATGCCTATCTCTTCTTTCTTAGGCTCGTCGGCTACAGTCTCTTTTTCGGCAGGTTTGGATGCCTGTACCGGAGCCTGTGCCGGTGCGGGCTTCTCCTCAACAGCGGGAGCTGCTGCTTTAGGCTTCTCTCTGTTCTGACGTTCTTTTGTGAAATTATCCGACTGAATTCGGGCCTTTTTGTCAGCGCTGAACTCCTCGATGAGCATGTTATAGCCCTCTTCGGGTACTACAGCGTTGGGGTCTTCTTTTATCTCGAAGCCCTTCTTCTGCAGAAATTCCACGATAGTGGAAAGACCGAGGTTCAGTTCTTTTTGTACTTTATTTAATCTTATCTTCATTCCTGATACTTTCTTTTAGGGTTAATCTTCGTCATTCGGTTATTCCTCGTCCTCGAATTCAGACTGCAGAACTTCAATGACGTGGTCAACAGTATCCTCCTCAAGGTCGGCTTTTTCAATAAGCACCTCACGAGGTGTGTTCAGAACCGCTTTCGCTGTGTCGAGACCAATGTTCTTGATTGCCTCGATTACCCATTCTTCAATCTCGTCGGCGAACTCGTCAAGGTAGATGTCGTCCTCCTGCTGAGCGTCAATCTCACGGAATACGTTGATTGTGTACTCTGTAATCATGCTGGCGAGCTTGATGTTGAGACCGTCCTTGCCGATAGCGAGCGAAACTTCCTCTTTCTTGAGATTCACGTCTGCTACACGCTTCTCTTCGTCGAGTGTAATATCCTGTATTTTGGCAGGGCTCAAAGCGCGCTTGATGAACAGTTCTGTATTTGATGTGTAAGGTATGACGTCGATGTTCTCGTTGCGCAGCTCTCTTACTATGCCATGAATACGTGAGCCCTTCACGCCTACGCATGCGCCTACCGGGTCGATACGCTCGTCGTATGTCTCTACGGCAATCTTCGCTCTCTTGCCTGGGATGCGGGCTATTTTCTTGATAGTGATAAGACCGTCGTTGATTTCGGGCACTTCAAGCTCGAAAAGACGCTGCAGGAACATGGGCGAGGTACGGCTAAGGATAATCTTAGGGTTGTTGTTCTGGTTGTCTACACGGGCAACTACAGCACGCACATTGTCGCCTTTGCGGTAAAAGTCGCTCGGAATCTGCTCTGTCTTCGGGAGGATAAGTTCGTTGCCCTCATCGTCCACGAGAAGCAGCTCTTTTTTCCATATCTGGTAAACCTCTCCGCTTACTATCTGTCCTATCTTCTCGCTGTACTTGTTGTAAAGGCTGTCCTTCTCAAGCTCAAGAATCTTTGATGCAAGAGTCTGACGAAGGTTGAGGATAGCACGGCGTCCGAACTCAGCGAAATTGACAATCTCGCTTACATCTTCGCCAATCTCGAACGAGTCGTCGATAAGCTGGGCTTCGCTGAGCGAAATCTCGAAATTGCTGTCCTTTACCTCATCGTCGGCAACGACAACGCGGCGACGCTGAATTTCAAAGTCGCCTCTGTCGGGGTTTACGATAACCGAGTAGTTCTCGTCTGTACCGAATATGTTTACCAAAACTTTGCGGAAACTCTCTTCGAGCACGCTGATCATTGTTGTACGGTCGATGTTCTTCGACTCCTTGAATTCTTGAAATGTATCAAGAAGGCTGATTGTTTCTTCTTTCTTTGCCATTTTATTTAAAATTTATAACATATTTCGTGTATTTGACGCTGTCGTAAGCGAAACGCAGTTCCTCTTCGACAAGCTGCGGACGTTTTGCTCCTTCAACCTTTTCCTTTTTTGTGATTGTGATTGCAAAACCGTTCTCATCGGCCTCTTTGAGAGTGCCTTTTAATTTTTTGCCCTCTTTGGTGAGGACCTCAACCTCAAGGCCTACATGGTTCTTGTACTGCTGTATAACCTTGAACGGCTGTCCGAGGCCGGCTGAGCCTACCTCAAGTTCGTAATCATCGGCGGCGCCGTTGAGCCCGTTCTCAATGTAACGGCTTAGTTCGGCACAGTCTTCAATCCACACGCCCTCGGCATGGTCAATCTCAACTGTTATCTTGTCATCCTTTCCAATGATGACATCAACTAAAAAATACTCTTTGTCGGCGAGCCATTCGTTTGTTAAATCGATTACCTGTTGTCTTTCAATCATATAGCTAAACTTCAGTTATTGATGCATGATGTGATAATATAGAAAAGAGGGGCTTGCCGGCCCCTCATCATCATCATTCCACTGCAAATTTATGAATATTTGCTCTTCCGTGCAAGTATTTTGAACTTTTTTACATTATTATATATAATAAAATCCCTTTTTTATGCAGGCGGCAATCTTTTTTGTGTTCTATCGCCGAATTTTCGTATATTTGATGTAGTTTGATTAAGATTCATTGAGTATCAAACCATTAAGAAGAACTTGCATGAGAATGGGCAATGGATAAGAAATTGCTAACTTGCTTTGTTACACTATATTCCTCATGCTTTTCAAATAACTCTTTTCTTAGTGCAAAGATAAGCATTTCAGTCAATTCTTCATCTGCTTCAGTCGCATCAAGAGGGATATTGTTCAAATAAATAGGCTTAATATCATCATATGAATCAAGTCTAAAATAATTCCACTCAGCATCGTTTCCTACAGAGTAAAAAGTCAAAGACTTTGCTGGGAATAGACATATATACCCCATATCAATTTCTA
>JAZNPP010000030.1:0-62793 GCA_045589695.1 Bacteroidaceae bacterium | reverse complement strand
AAATCGACAACACCGCCAGCAATTGGTCGTGCGTAGCACAGACGTAGTTTGTGCCGCACGGGTTGCGACCAGGCGGGGTAAGTCGGATCGTAGCCATGTCGTTCTGTGAGCCAAGGAGTTGAATACAAATTTTGTCTTCCTAAGACCGCCTTGGCCTCCGACTTAAATCGACAACACCGCCAGCAATTGGTCGTGCGTAGCACAGACGTAGTTTGTGCCGCACGGGTTGCGACCAGGCGGCGTTGCCAACAAAAAGGCTGCCGTGACTAATTTTTAGATAAGATGCTCACGCTCGGCAAAGTAAATGAATTTCCTTTGCGCTCACTTAATCGCATCTTTTTCGTGTGACGGGCGTTTTTTGATTACTTTTTCACGAGAGAAAAAGTAATGAGAGAAAGACCTACGCATTGTAACAATCCGCAGTTTAAGGTTGAGGACTGCGGTAGAATATAACGGCGAGCGGAAGCGAGATTTTTGTTTTAAGCAAAAAGTTACTTAGTCCCCAGAGTTTGCTGGTGAGCCATGACCGTTTGCTGCAAGCCTTGTCTATTAACTTCGTTAATTCCCGTAGGCGCTACTTCAGTTAGAACTCTTTCGAGTTCTGTTTTTTTTATTTGCTGTTCCAGAAATCAATGTATTGCTGAGCGACTTTGAGGCTGTCGTGGTGCTTTTGTATGTACTTTACGCCATCATGTTTCAGCTTGGAGAGTGTTTCGGGCTGCAGTATTATCTCTTCCAACTTTTCGTATATATCCTTTTCTTCTGGAATGAGGTTTATTATTGGACGGAGTTCTTTTTCTTTTATCAACTCATAATGCTCCTCTTCGCCCCCGCTTGCAACTGCAATACCTATGGACATTGCTTTGAGCGCATTCATGGCCGGTGTATATGAGTATATCTGGTCAAGGAGCATGTCGCAGGCGCTCATGATTTTTATGTATTCTTTGTATGGCAGCGATTCGGTTTTTATTACTTCGCACTTGTCGGGATATCGCTCTTTCAACTGCATGGCGACTCGGTATAGTATATCGGTGCCTTTTATTGCATCACGTCTGCGGTCCATTCCTATAAAAAGACGTATGGGGTATGTCTGTGCGGTGTCGCTTTTTTTGTCATTCTCAATTTCTATAGGAAGCGGAATGTATGCTGTCTTTGTGTCATACCCATCGGCGTAGGCGACATAGTATTCATACAATACGGCAATTATGCCGTTGCATGTGTCTGCGACATGAAGACACACGTCTTTTTTTTCGGTATGGAGGAACTCTTGAACGAGTTTTTTGTTGTAGCTGTTTTCAATCTCCCGTTCGGACGTGTAGTAATCGCAGTAGCGCAAACGGCGTCTTACGTAGCTGTCGTAAACGTATTGGTAGTCGTCGCCGGCTGCGAGGATGAAGATCTTCTTGTTGCGGCGGCGCAGATAGTCGTATATCTTCTGCAGACGATGGGCACGCAGTTCAAGGAACAGCGTGGGGTGGATGAGCTGCACTACATCGTAGCCGTGCCATTTGAACAGAAGGTGGTATATAATCTTTAAGATGTATATGGCGGTATGCGGCTTTGATTTGCTTTTTCTGCGTAACTGTACATCGCATGGGTATTCACGCCAATTGTTCCCGTCCGAAACGATTGTGACGTCATGCCCTTGCTTACGCAATGCGGTTCCTAACGACCAATGGACGTTGCTGAATTCTCCTATAAGCAGTATTCTCATATCTTGCAGCTTTATGTCATTTCCTGAATAAAAGTAATAAGCGCAGAATAAGTAGCCCGATAAAACTGTTGGCAAGTTTGCTGAATACTATATATTTAAAAGAGAAACTCTCTTTGGGTAAAGGGTATAACCCTAAAGGCGCAAGTTCTCTTTTGCATTCACGTTCTATTTCTTTCGTGCTTTTATTATATCTGAATAACTTGATTATATAATCGACGGTAAGTGTCGCTATTTTTCTGTTTAGGCCTCTTGCTTGGATATCGCAGTGTGCCGCATTTCCTGAACGGAACGTTACAATTCCTTTCAGGATCTTCAAATGGTCTGCTATGTGCTTTTCTCTCTTTTCTTCGTCCGGGTCTGTTATTATTGAATTTTCCCGTATGCAGTAGTTGTATATGACGGCATTACAGTAAATCAAGCTTGTCGCATGATAGTGCAGCCTTGTTGTGAAATCCTCGTCTTCGTGATATATGCCGGGGATGAATCTGATGTTATGCCTTGCGACAATTTCTTTTTTGAAGAAATAGAGGCATGCCGACCCGAACAAGTTGTTCTCTTCCATGTATTTGGCTCCGCTTATAGTGTTGCTTGTCTTGTATTTTTTCTTCTTTGCGGGTCGAAAATCCTTTTCTTTCTTGCAGACTTTATGTCGATATCGCAGTATTTGCGGACATTCATTTCTTAATGTCTCAATGCATGGCTGAATGCTGTTAGGCTGCAGGCTGTCGTCAGAATCAAGGAACATGATATATTTGCCGGCAGCCTCGTCTATGCCTCTGTTCCTTGTTTCGCTGAGTCCTTTGTGTTCTGCCCGTATTAGCTTTAACGGCAGGGCGGTGAATGTTTCGAGTATCCATGCAGGGGCGTCGTCGGAACCGTCATCTACGACAATCACTTCATATTCCTCTTTTTGCATGCTTTGCTGCATGATACTCTGCAAACAACGCTCAAGCATTTGTTTGGGCAGGTTGTAATGGGGGATTATGATGGTAAGGAACATGGTGTTGTCAGCAAAGTTTTTTATGTATGGTAGCAAAAAGCAGGCAATGCGCCCTTACGCCGAAGATTGAATATATAACGAATTTTATCTTACGGCTTGTGGGTATGTTCATCTTGAACAATTCTTGAATGCCGATGCGTCTTTCACGGCTCATCATCTCTCTTGCCTTTTTGTATTCGTCTTTCTCTCCGTCGCTGCAGCGGTGAAGGTCTGTGAGCCTGTCAAGGCAAGAAAACTGAAGCTCTTTTGCCTCTTCGTGCATTTTATACGTGTCATTAACTTTCTTGAACAGCGACAGCGTATTCCTGTATAAGTAGTACTGTGACTTGAATGAGTAGTTCGTTGTTATGCTCTTTTCATGTTTGTAATAGTAATAGAAGCCGCAGTCCGAATAGTAGACATTGTATGCGCTTTCGTACAGCATTGGGGTCGTGTACATGTCTTCGAACACTTCGCCTTCGGGGAACCTCACGAAAAGGAACATCTCTGCACGATATATCTTGTTCCATGCGTAGCCGTGGTCATATCCTTTGCGTTTTATCCAATCTATGAATACATCCGGGTTGCCGCTGATCTTTTGCGGACTGAATGACACGACATCGCTTTTTGGCGATTCGTAGTCTCTTATTACAGGGTATTCAAGTATGTCGATGTCAGGATTTGACAGCAGAATATGCATGTTATAATAGTATGTCCCTGACGCAATGGTGTCGTCGCCGTCCACGAATGTTATGTATTCTCCTTTAGCTACGGCTATTCCGGCATTGCGGGCCGACGACAAGCCTCCGTTCTTTTTGTGTATTACCTTTACTTTATCGCACTCCTGTGCGTAGCGGTCGCATATGGCTCCGCAACCATCGGGGGAACCGTCATCTACAAGAATAAGCTCGTAGTCGGTATATGTCTGCTGCAGAATGCTTTCAATGCATTTCTGCAAGTGTCTTCTGACTTTGTATACCGGTACTATTATGCTTAATTTCATTTTGGTAGTTCTCTGCTGTTATGTTTATACGGCCTGTCCGCCGTTAATTGCAAAGTTAGTAAAAATATATGAATACAATCTAATTTGTCAATAATGTTTTATCTGTTTAACGCATGCTTTCGCTCCTCTTCGCCGAATATCCAAATATGCGGCGATTAAATTTTACAATTCGGGCTAAAAAGCGTATATTCGCAAATAATTATTTATATTGCGATGAGTACGGGAAAAGAGTCTGAAAACAGGCAGGGAGGGCATGGCCGTGTAATGAAATACATAGGCATGTTCAGCGGAGCGCAAGGCTTTTCAATGCTTTTGGGCATTGTTAAGAATAAGGCCGCCGCTAAAATTCTTGGAACATACGGACTCGGCATTATAGCGATGTGTAACCGCACTTTGCAGATGATAAGCGATGCGACTGGTCTCGGTCTCTCTTTTAGCGGCGTGCGGGCTCTTTCCAATGCGTATGCAAAAAACGAAAGCGATGTCAAACGCTGCGTAAAGGTTGTGCGCAGCATTGCTCTCTTTACCGGCTTGCTCGGAATGTTGGTAATGCTTGCTGTTACGCCATTCATTAATATGTGGCTGTTTGACGGCGGAGAATTCTTTTTGCTGCGTCTTATGCTCTTGTCGCCTGTACTGTTGTTTATGGCTGTGACAAACGGAGAATTGGCGGTGTTGCGAGGAACGCAGAACCTTACAAGGATAACGATATACATAACGGCGATTGCGGTCCCGACCTTGCTGGTTTCTGTGCCGCTATATATCTTCATGGGCTTGGACGGTATTTTCCTTTCGATTTTTCTTGTAGCCTTTATACAAATGTGCATTATCCTTTTTTTGTCAAGCTCTTTGTACCGATATGAGTCATCGCCTTTTTCGTTTTCCGTTCTCAAAGAGGGCTCGGATATCGTAAAGCTTGGAATAGGCTATATGTTCGTGGCTATGCTGAGTTCCCTGATACTATGGCTCATATACGCTATATTAAAGGATTTCGGCGGCAACGAGGTTGCCGGTATCTTCAATGCGGGCTTTGTCATAATGATGATGTTGCCGGGAATACTTTTTTCAGCATTCGATTCGGAATACTATCCACGCTTGGCGTCCGTTATATCGGACAAAGATAAGGTTAATGTTATTGTGAACGAACAGGCTGAGGTGCAGTTGCTCGTTCAGTCGCCCTTGCTTATGACATTCGTCGCTGTGATGCCGATTCTTGTACCTCTGTTTTATGATACGGCATTCGCGCCGGCTATCTCGATGGCACAGGTCGGAATGCTCGGAATGTTTGCAAGGACATTGACTTATCCGCTTTCGTACTTGTCGATATCGAAGAACGAGTCCCGTTTATATGTGCTGCTCGAGAGTGTCTATAATGTGATGTTGTTGTTCTTTGTCGTGGCGGGTTACAATATATGCGGTTTCATAGGTGTCGGCGCCGGTATGGCATTGGCTCACGTTTGCGATTTCATTATGTTGTGGATAGTCGCAAAGAAAAGATATGGTTTGAAATTTTCCAAGAGCGTATGGCGAATATTCTTTATTCAATTGACTCTGTTCCTGTGCGTGATAACTCTCTCTCTGCAATATGAAAGCATGCCGTTCCTATGGTTTTTATCTTCAATATTCTTGCTTTTGTCATTTGCGGTATCTATAAAAAAGATTAGAGAAAAAGTCGCTGTTTACGGCAGACTCAAGAATTACATCAAAAAGTTTCTAAGGATATTCAAAAGATGAGAAGGGTTATTTTGTTGCTTATTATATGTTGCGTAATGCCGTCGTTGTCGTATGCTCAAACGGGCAATGTTTCGTTATTGCCTCCTTTTGATTTTCCGCTTTATCTGAGCGGCAATTTCGGGGAACTGCGTACGAATCATTTTCACTCAGGGCTTGATTTCAAGACGCAAGGCGTGACAGGGCTGCCGATAAGATGCGTCGCCGACGGATACATATGCCGTGCGGCGGTGACTCCGGGCGGTTACGGGAAAGCTCTCTATGTGATGCATGATAACGGTTATATGACTGTGTACGCGCATCTCGACCGTTTTCCGAAAGGGGTGGAAAAACGTGTGCGTGACATTCAGTACAAAAAGGAACAGTTCGGTGTCAATGTATGGTTCAAGCCCGGAGAGTTTCCTGTTCATTGCGGCGAAGTCCTGGCCTTTGCCGGCAACTCGGGCTATTCCTTCGGACCGCATCTTCATTTTGAAGTGCGTGACGCATCGGGCAACGAACTGTATGACCCGCTTCGCTTTTACAAGGAGAGAATCAAGGACACGACGCTGCCGAAGATATACGGGCTTGCCGTATATCCAAAACCCGGCAAAGGGGCTCTTTCAGGGGCTGCGGATTCGAGGGTCTACGACGTGAAGGGCGACGCTGTGCCAGACACGATAGAGGCGTGGGGCGATATTGCGTTCGGTATAAGGACTATTGATTTTATGGACGGCACGAACAATAAATATGGCGTTTATAAGACCGAACTCGTTATAGACGGCGACTGCCGTTTTTCGTCGTCAATGGAAAATTTCTCATTCAGCGAAGACCTTTACATTAATTCCTGGGTCGATTACGGGCGTCTTTATTACAATGACGAGTGGTTTCAGAAGCTGTATGTCGCGCCGAACAATAGGCTGAGGCTCTTGAATGCAGGAGAGGGAAACGGTTGGCTCTCGGTAAATGAAGAACGGCTGTATAATGTAGAGTGCAAGGTTACCGATTTTCATGGGAATGCTGTCAGTTGCTCGTTTGTCGTAAAAGGCAAGAGAAGTGGCATCCCTCCCTTCCCGAAATCTTCGCATACTCTTTATTGTAACGCCGACAACAAGGTCGAATATCTCGGCATGCGTCTCTCCGTGCCTCGCGGCGTGCTTTTCGAGGACGCGTTTCTGAATATTACATTGCAAAAGGGTGATACGCTTTCGTGGCGGTACTGCCTTGCCGACACGGTCTATCCCATGCTGCGCGGAGCGAAGCTGTCGCTGTGGGTCGGAAACGGCCTGCCTGTAGACAACTCTAAGCTTTATATAAGACACGTAGAGCCTGATGACAGTTCGTCGGTCGGCGGAACGTATGAGAACGGCTGGCTGACTGCTAATATCCGTTGCCTCAGCTGCTACGAGGCCGCAATTGACACTGTAGCCCCTGAACTCACTCCTGTAAACAAAGAACTGTGGAGCCAAAGCGGTGCCGTTTCGTTCGAGGTGGCTGAAAACGAAACCTCTTTGAGCGCGTTTAAAGGTACTATTGACGGCAAGTTCATTCTCTTTGAGTACAGCAGCAAGAACAAAACTTTGACGCTTGACATGAAACGTGAAGGGGTAAGGCGGGGAAAACGCCTCCTTAGGCTGTCTGTTACTGACGATTGCGGCAATGAGTCTGTTTTTGAAGAAGAGATAAATTATTAAAAATAAATATATGCTATGAAAAGATTTCTGATAACTGTGTCGGTCGCGATATTCTCTTTCTGTTCCGGCATTTCGTGTACTAATTTCCTTGTCGGCAAAAAGGCGTCGGCCGACGGCTCGGTATTCATAACATACAGTGCCGACAGTTACGGTATGAGCGGCTTTCTCGCTCATTTCCCTGCGGCAAGACATACTCAGGGTACCATGCGCGACGTTTACGATTGGGATACCGGCGTCCTCTTGGGACAGATACCCGAAGCTCCTGTGACATACAATGTGGTGGGAAATATCAACGAACATCAGGTGGCTATTGCGGAAACGACCTTTGGCGGCCGTCCCGAACTTGTCGATACGACAGGCATTATCGATTACGGCAGTCTCATGTATATTGCGTTGCAGCGTTCAAGGACGGCACGTGAGGCTATTGACGTGATGACGTCGCTTGTTCAGGAATACGGTTACTACAGCAGCGGCGAAAGTTTCTCCATTGCCGATCCCGACGAGGCGTGGGTGCTGGAAATGATAAGCAAAGGACCTCACGAGAAGGGCGCTGTCTGGGTGGCGGTGCGTATCCCTGACGACTGTATCTCGGCGCATGCGAACCAGGCCCGCATCCGCAAGTTCGACATGAAAGACAAGGAGAATGTCCTCTGTTCGAAGGATGTCATAAAGTTCGCGCGCAAGATGGGTTACTACAATGGCTCTGACGCCGATTTTGATTTCGCCGCGGCCTACTGTCCTGCCGACTTCGGCGGTCTGCGTTACTGCGATGCCCGTGTGTGGAGCTTTTTCAATATGTTCGCCGATGCCGATATGTCGAAATATGTCGCTTGGGCTTCGGGCGATGCGACGGCTGAGCCTATGCCGCTCTATTTCAAGCCAAAGGCTCCGTTGTCGTTGCAGGATGTTCAGAACGGCATGAGAGACCATTATGAGGGAACTCCGTTCGATATTACTGGCGATTTGGGCGCAGGGCCTTATAAAATGCCTTACCGTATGTCGCCGTTGAGCTGCGAGGTGGACGGCAAGGAGTATTTCAACGAGCGTCCTATCTCTACGTTCCAGACGGCTTTCACTTTTGTGGCTCAGCTTCGCTCGTATCTTCCTGACGCTGTGGGCGGTGTCATGTGGTTCGGAACAGATGACGCCAATATGGTGGTGTATACTCCTGTTTACTGCTGCGCTACAGCTGTTCCCGCTTGCTATGCCGCGGAATATGCCGACCCTGTGGAGTTTTCATGGAAGTCATCGTTCTGGGTTTTCAATTGGGTTTCCAATATGATATATCCAAAGTACTCAATGGTAATCGATGACATGCGTGCTGTTCAAAGCCGTCTTGAAAAATCGCTTTATGAGCAGAGCAAGAGGGTAGAGCGGGACGCTGCCGAGGCTTATGGCGTTTCTCCTAAGCATGCTGTAAAAGTGCTTACGGATTTTACCTGCGAAAGTGCAGAGCATGCTCTTGCGGAATGGCGTAAATTCGGAGAGAAAGTGATAGTGAAGTATAACGACTTCGTGGTAAAAGAAGAAGCTGACGGCAAGCTTATGCGCTCAAATACCGGACTTGCAGGCAAAATAGTCCGTCCCGGTTATCCGGCCGATTTCTGGAGAAAGATTGCGGAAGAAACAGGTGACAGATATCTTGTGCCAAGTGCAAAATAATCAAAGATTTGGACGTGTTTGAACTAAAGCCCGAATATTTTCTGCATCCGCTTTGAAAAATATTGAAGCAAGCTTCATATTTCTCGCTCATTTGTTATTATATTTGCGGTTATGAGTAATGTGTAGAGTTAAATTGTTTATAATACATTAATCATTATATATTTATTATGGACCAGGAATTGATAAAAATGGTGACTGAAAAAGCTAATGAATGGCTTTCACCGAATTATGACGAAGAGACACGCAAAGAGGTTCGGCAGATGCTCGACAATGAGGACAAGACGCCGCTTATCGACGCATTCTATCGTGAACTCGAGTTCGGAACAGGCGGTCTGCGCGGTATTATGGGAGCCGGAAGCAACCGTATGAACATTTATACAGTGGGCAAGGCTACTCAGGGCTTGGCCAACTATCTCAACGAGTGTTTCAAGGACAAGGAGCAGATATCTGTTGTCGTAGGCCATGATTGCAGAAACAATAGCCGTCTTTTTGCCGAAATAACAGCGAACATCTTTTCTGCTAACGGCATCAAGGTGTATCTTTTCGAGGACTTGCGTCCTACGCCCGAAATCTCTTTCGCGATACGCTATCTCGGCTGTCAGAGCGGCGTGAACATCACTGCCAGCCATAACCCTAAGGAATACAACGGTTACAAGGCTTACTGGGACGACGGCGCTCAGATGCTCTCTCCGCACGATGTGAACACAATCAAGAACGTGGAGAAGGTGAATGTTGAAGACATTAAGTTCGTCGGCAACCCGGCTCTCATTGAGGTCATCGGCGAAGAGATTGACAAAGCGTTCCTCGACAAAGTTCATACGCTTTCTATCGCTCCCGATGTAATCGAACGTCACAAGGATCTTAAGATTGTATATACGCCTATCCACGGATGCGGACGTGTTCTTATTCCGGCGTCTTTGCGTCAGTGGGGTTTTGAGAACATTCATTGCGTCGAGGAACAGATGGTCAAGGACGGCAACTTCCCGACTGTTGTTTCTCCTAATCCTGAGAATCCCGAGGCTATGACAATGGCAATCAATCTTGCCAAGAAAATTGACGCCGACCTTGTTATGGCTTCAGATCCCGACGCCGACCGTCTTGCCATTGCCTGCAAGAACGACGAGGGCGAGTGGATGATTGTGAACGGCAACCAGACTTGCATGATATTCCTTTACTATATCATTACCCAGTATCGTGCGTTAGGCAAGATGACCGGCAAGGAGTTCGTCGTAAAGACTATCGTTACTACAGAGGTCATCAAGAATATCGCCGAAAAGAACAATATCAAGATGTATGACTGCTACACTGGCTTCAAGTGGATAGCCAAGGTTATCCGTGACAATGAAGGCATTGCTAAATACATCGGCGGCGGTGAAGAGAGCTTCGGCTTCCTCGCTGAGGATTTCTGCCGTGACAAGGACTCTGTTTCGGCATGCAGCTTGATTGCTGAAGTAGCGGCGTGGGCAAAAGATAACGGCAAGAGCCTTTATCAGATGCTTATGGATATATATGTTGAGTACGGTTTCTCTAAGGAGGTTACCGTGAATGTCGTTAAGCCGGGCAAGAGCGGCGCAGACGAGATTCGTCAGATGATGGAGAATTTCCGCGCTAACCCTCTTAAGGAGATGGCTGGCGAGAAGGTTGTATGCTATAAAGATTTCAAGTCAATGAAGCAGGTGGACGGCGAGGGCAATGTTACCGATATTGACATGCCGGAGCCTTCAAATGTTCTGCAGTACTTCACTGAGAGCGGAAACAAGGTTTCCGTACGTCCTTCGGGTACTGAGCCTAAGATCAAGTTCTATATGGAGGCTAAGGGCAAGATGGGTTGCCGCAACTGCTATGCCGACGCGTGCGCGAAGGCTGACGAGACTATAGAGGCTATGAAGAAGGCTATGGGCATCTGATTTCAGATGTCATAAACAATAAACATTCAGGGCGGCTATTGAATAGCCGCCCTGAATGTTTATTGTAACTGCGTTGGGTGAGCAGTTATTTCAGTTCTGATTCCTCTTTCATGTCAATCTCGTTGCCTTTCTTGTCATAGAAATGGTATTCAAGATATGCAAGTTTCTGGTCGGGTATGACACGAACTCCTATTCCGTACTTCATCTGCCACTTCCTGTATGTCGATATAAAGCCTTTCTTTATGTAAGCTGCGACATAAGGGTGGACGTGCAACCTGAATCGCTTCAGGCCAATGGTCTTTGCCATTGTTTCAATCTTGCTCTCCAATGTCTCGGTAAAAAGTACCGACGGCTGAATCTTGCCTTTCCCGTTGCATACGGGGCAACTCTCCTCAACCTCCATGTTCGTTGCAGGACGTACTCTTTGGCGTGTTATCTGCATAAGGCCGAATTTGCTTAATGGCAGAATGTTGTGTTTTGCCCTGTCACGTCCCATGTTCTCGTTCATTCTTTCGTACAATGCTTGGCGATGTTCGGCCTTGTCCATGTCGATGAAATCGACAACGATAATGCCGCCCATGTCACGTAAACGTAATTGACGTGCCAACTCATCTGCGGCTCCAAGGTTCACTTCAAGGGCGTTCTCTTCTTGGTTGCTCGCGTTGTTACGGGCTCTGTTGCCGCTGTTCACGTCTACGACGTGAAGCGCTTCGGTGTGCTCTATAACAAGGTAAGCGCCTCCCTTGAATGAAACGATACGTCCGAATGACGACTTAATCTGTTTCGTTATGCCGAAGTGGTCAAAAATAGGCAATTCGCCACGGTAAAGCTTTATGATATCAACGCTTTCCGGCGCAATTACCGACACGTAATTCTTAATTCTCTTGTAGACCTCAATGTCATTGACATGTATGCTTTCGTACGACGGGTTGAAAAGGTCTCTTAGCAGAGCGAGTGTCCTGTCCGATTCCTCATGCACGACTGTAGGGGGCTTTGTGCTTTTCTGCACCTTGCCGACCAATGATTCCCAGTTGGCTACGAGCGAACGCAGCTCGTTGTCGAGTTCTGCGACCTTTTTGCCTTCGGCGACTGTGCGTACGATAATTCCGAAGTTCTTTGGCTTAATGCTCTGCATCAGCTGTTTCAGTCGTGTGCGCTCTTCCGGGGATTTTATTTTCGACGATACCGATACCTTGTCTTCAAAAGGGATGAGTATCAGGAAACGTCCCGCGAACGAGAGTTCACATGTCAGTCTTGGGCCTTTAGTGTTAATGGGCTCTTTGGTTATCTGTACCAAAATTTCCTGCCCTGTCTGTAACGCTTCGGCAATGTTTCCCTCTTTCTTCTTTTCAGGCATGATGGATGCCTTTGCTATCGGGAAATTTTTCTTACGGTCACTTGTGACCTGTTTCAAATATCTCTGTAGAGAGTAAAATTGGGGTCCTAAATCGGAATAGTGAAGAAATGCTTCTTTTTCGGAACCTACATCAACGAAGCAGGCATTCAATCCGGGCATAATTTTCTTGACACGCCCGTGATATATGTTGCCTACTGAAAAGGTGTCTGTCTGTTTCTCTCTCTGGAACTCCACCAACTGCTTTTCTTCAGTAATCGCTATGGATATTTCCTGAGATTGAACATCTACAATCAGTTCGCTTGTCACAATTCTTTCAATTTGATTTAGAGGGGCTCCTTTTAATTATGGCGAGTCCCTTTTCCTTTTAAAACAAAAAACAAACTTGAAGTCTTTTTAACTCTCCTTGCAAGTTTGTTTTTTGTGTTTCTACAGGCTAAGGCTTACTTGCTCTTATGTCTGTTCTTTCTCAGTCTTTTTTTACGCTTGTGCGTAGACATTTTATGTCTTTTTTTCTTTTTTCCGCTAGGCATGGTTAAAAAATTTATTGATTATCACTATTATTTTTTTACATCGTTTACAAATGTCTTTGCCGGTTTGAATGCCGGAATATTGTGTGCCGGGATAGTGATTGTCTTCTCCTTGTGAATGTCGCGCGCTGTCTTCTCTGCTCTGTGCTTGATAATGAAGCTGCCGAAACCACGCAGGTATACAGGCTCTTGGTTAGACAATGACTCCTTTACTACATCCATAAAAGACTCTACAGTAGTAAGAACTATAGCTTTCTCAATCCCAGTCTTTCTCGCAATCTCGTTTACAATCTCTGCTTTTGTCATCTTTCTCTGTGATTTTATGTTATCTAAAAGTGAAGTCGAATTTCGGGTTACAAATATATAGCTTTTTTTGCTATCTCCGAAATTTATAAACTATTTTTTGGAAAAAATGTGAGACAACTTGATTTTTTATACCCGTTTCGCTCTGTTTGTGTCTGTTGTTTCCCGCTCCTTCGCTTGTTCATTGCGGCATCATTAATAAAAATGCATCCAATACTTGATATTGCCTCTCTTTTTTTATACTTTTGCAAAAATTTAATTTATAAATATATGTCTGTTAATAAAGTTATTCTTATCGGTAATGTGGGCAAAGAACCCGATGTCCGTCATCTTGACCGTAACGTTGTTGTCGCTAATATGGTTCTGGCAACGACCGAGCGTGCTTATACTTTGCAAAACGGAACCCAGGTGCCCGAACGTACCGAATGGCACAATATCGTGCTTTGGGGAGGTCTTGCCGAGGTGGCGGAAAAGTATGTTCACAAAGGTGACCGCATATACATCGAGGGCAAGATAAGGACAAATACATACGAAGACCAGAACGGTATAAGACGCTACCGTACCGAAATTCTTGCCGAAACAATGGAGATGCTCTCTTCAAGAAACGGCGCGGCTCCTGCAGTAGACGGAACACCCTCTGCGGCGCCCTTTTAATAATTTAAACGATTGGTTTTGGATACAGATTCTTTTAATTTCATTACCTCGGCTTTACCCGAGGTGGTGCCTCCCTCTCTAAGCGCGATAGTAGCTCTATGCATCGCTGTTGTGCTGCTGATGCTGTCAGCGTTCGCTTCAGGCTCCGAAATTGCATTTTTCTCATTGAGCCGTCAGAATTTAGACGAGCTTGGCGAAAGCAGGTCGCCGGGTGACAGCCGTCTTTTGAAGTTGCTCGATAATCCCGAACGGCTTTTGGCGACAATTCTCATAGTGAACGATTTTGTCAATGTGGGAATAGTCATGTTGCTGAACTTTTTCTTTATGAGTATTTTAAAGTTCGGCGAAGGGGCTGAATGGCTTGAATTCCTGTTGCTGACGGTAATATTGACATTCCTGCTGCTTCTTTTCGGCGAGGTAATGCCCAAAATATACTCAAAAAGCAATCCGCTGAAATTCGCCCGTTTCTCTTCGAACGGTTTTTATATTCTTTACAGATTGCTGTCACCATTCTCGAAGCTGCTGGTACGTTCCACGACTTTCGCCCAGCGTCTTGTCTCAAAGAAGAATCATCTTCTCTCGGTGGACGAGCTTGAGCAGGCGCTCGAACTTACTGACAACAAAGAAATAGGGGAACAGAAAAAAATGCTCGAAGGCATTATCCGTTTCGGCGACGAGACGGTGAAGAATATCATGACATCACGTCTCGACATGGTCATGCTCGATATAAGGGCGCCTTACAGCGAAGTGCTGAAGTGCGCTGCCGAGAACGCTTATTCACGTATACCGGTGTATGGCAAGACTCAGGACGATATTCGGGGCATCCTTTATATAAAGGATCTTATACCGCATTTGAATAGGGGAGAGAATTTCAGATGGCAGTCGCTTGTACGCCAGCCCTTCTTCGTCCCCGAAACAAAGAAAATCGACGACTTGTTGTGCGATTTCCAGACGGTAAAGGTGCATATGGCTATTGTGGTCGATGAATTCGGCGGGATTTCGGGTCTTATAACTCTTGAAGATATCATCGAGGAGATTGTTGGCGAGATAAACGATGAATTCGACGAACCTGATACTTCGTATGAGCAGCTCGACAAAAATGTATACCTTTTCGACGGCAGGACAATGCTCTCGGACTTCTACAAGATTACATCTCTTGACAGCGACGAATTCGAAGAGGTTGCCGGCGAAGCCGACACGCTTGCGGGTCTGCTGTTAGAGGTGAAAGGGGAATTCCTTGTACTCAACGAGAAAGTAGAATGCAACGGCATTTTATTTGAGGTTGTGCAGAAGGATAAACACAGAATAGTGAAGGTGAAGGTTACTTTGCCTTCTGCCGAGGAAGAATAGGCTTACGGAAATGCGCGGCGACGCCTGTGCCAAATCCTTGCGGCTGTTCCTTAATCTTTTTTTATAGCTTTTAAGCTTTAATTTAAGGTTTTGCGATGTTAAGAAATATATTGTTTACCGCAAAAATATTTTAGAATATGGTTATTAATATTACACGTTCTCTTTTTGCAGTGCTTGTGGGCGTTCTGCTTATTGTCCTTAAGGACAGCGCCATGCCGTTTCTTGTGAGGCTTCTGGGCCTGGCGTTTCTTTTCCCGGCGCTTGTCTCGGTCATAAATTTGTTTATGACACGTAAGGGCGCGGCGCTCTTTCCGCTTGTCATGATTTCTGTCATCGATGTAGGCTCAATCGCTTTCGGGGTGTGGCTTCTTGTGTCGCCAATGACATTCCTCGGTCTGCTGGCTGTGATTTTAGCTGTAGCGCTGCTCGGTTTTTCGTTATTCCAGATATACAGCGTCGTTTCTGTACGCCGCAGCCTGCATTCTCCATGGGGATTGTTGGTGACGCCTTTGCTTTTAGCCGTAGCTTCTATTGTCGTTCTTGCCAATCCCTTCGGGACAATAGCCACTGTGTCTGTCATTCTCGGGGCATGCGCCGTCGTTGCAGGATTGTCCGATATCGTAATATATATAATTGCGAGAAAGAATGCGGTAGAGGAGGTGACCGATATAACACCGGCAGAGTAACAACGCTTCCTGCGGCTCAGTAGCAGCGCCTTATATATAATATATGGCCGGGCTGCTAAAAAAGTCCGTATGAATGTGTGAAAATTCATAAAAAAATGGCAACTTTGCATTATGAACGAAATAAACGATTTGTTTCAGCAGATAATATCACAGATTACAATCGTTGAGGTTGTAATTAAGGGTATGATTATAGGTATTGTCGCCTCTGCTCCGATGGGACCGGTAGGAGTGTTGTGTATTCAGCGTACATTGAACAAAGGACGTGCCTACGGCTTTGTCACCGGTACGGGCGCTGCGATGAGCGATATACTTTATGCTCTGCTGACAGGTTACGGTCTTTCGTTCCTGTATGACATAATAAACAATCAGACAGCGCTTTTCTGGCTGCAGCTTGTCGGAGCTACAATCATGTTCTTCTTCGGTATTCACACTTTCCGTGCCAATCCGGTAAAGAATGTCCGCAAAGTGAGCCGCAACAAGAGCAGTCTTGTCCATAACGGCGTGACCGGTTTCTTCATAACATTGTCTAATCCTACAATTATATTCCTGTTCCTCGGCCTCTTTACGCCGCTGAACTTCATGTTGCCCGACCAGCCGTTCCTTATGCAGTGCATCGGATACCTTTCAATATTCGGCGGCGCGATATTGTGGTGGTTCCTTATAACTCTTGCCGTGAGCAAGCTGAGAGCCCGTTTCGACGACCGTGGAATACAGATAATCAACCGAATTATCGGTGTTATCGTGATGACGGCTTCGTTTATTGGAGGAATTCTTATTTGTACCGGTACTTGGTCACTACACTAAAACTTTATTGCTTTGTTTGTTTCAAGAGAACTACGTAAAAAAAATATAGCAGAGTATCTGCTGTATATGTGGCAGGTCGAAGACCTGCTTCGTGCCAATGACCTTTCAATGGAAAAGGTCAAAAAATCTTTGATAGAGCCTTACGGCCTTGACGATGCCAATGCGCGAGAACTCTTCTGCTGGTACGACAACCTCATTGAGATGATGCGTCAGGAGAGCGTCAAGGAGAGCGGGCATCTGCAAATCAACAAGAACGTGATAATCAACATGACTGACCTTCATCTGCGTCTGTTGAAATCGCCTAAGATGCCGTTCTATTCGGCTGCATATTATAAGGCGTTGCCGTTCATCGTAGAGTTCCGTACCAAGAGCGACGGACGTGAAAAGAATGAGATTGAGAACTGCTTTGACGCATTATACATGTTATGGCTGATGAAGCTGCAAAAGAGGGAAATAAATGAAGGCACTCTTAAGGCTACGGCAGAGATAAGCAAGTTCATATCAATGCTCTCGTTGTATTTCAAAGAAGAAGAGGAGGGCAAGCTCGACCTCGATAGCGAGGAGTAACCCGCACAAACACTTAAAAACAGTTCAAAATGAGTAATATAAAAGAAGAGATAGCAAGAAGACGTACATTCGCGATTATTTCGCACCCTGACGCCGGTAAGACGACCCTTACCGAAAAACTGCTGCTTTTCGGCGGTCAGATACAGGTTGCCGGCGCTGTAAAGTCGAACAAGATAAAAAAGACGGCGACATCGGACTGGATGGAAATAGAGAAGCAGCGCGGCATCTCTGTAACTACATCGGTCATGGAATTCGACTACAAAGGCTATAAGATAAATATTCTCGATACTCCGGGCCACCAGGATTTTGCCGAAGACACATTCCGTACTCTTACTGCCGTAGACAGCGTAATCATTGTCGTCGATAGCGCAAAGGGCGTGGAGACTCAGACACGCAAGCTCATGTCGGTCTGCCGCATGCGTAACACCCCTGTTATAGTATATGTAAACAAAATGGACCGTGAGGGACGTGACCCGTTTGAACTTCTCGATGAACTTGAAAGCGAATTGCAGATATCGGTACGTCCGCTCAGCTGGCCGATAGACCAGGGTGCCCGTTTCAAAGGCGTTTATAATATATATGAGCAAAAACTCGACCTCTTCACTCCAAACAAACAGCGTGTGACAGAAAAGGTTGAGATTGACATTAACAGCGAGGAACTTGACCGCAATATCGGCGAGGATTTGGCATTCAAGCTCCGTTCCGACCTTGAACTCGTAGACGGCGTATACTCCGAATTCAATGTACAGGATTATCTTGATGCGAAGGTCGCTCCGGTCTTCTTCGGCTCTGCCCTTAACAACTTCGGTGTTGAGGAACTCTTGAACTGTTTTGTTAAAATAGCTCCGAGTCCCCGTCCGGTTCAGGCTGTGGAAAGAGCGGTGTCGCCCGAAGACCCTAAATTCACGGGCTTCATATTCAAGATAACAGCGAACATCGACCCTAATCACCGTTCGTGTGTGGCTTTCTGCAAGATATGTTCAGGAAAGTTTGTCCGCAACACTCCATACAAGCATATCCGCCTGGGCAAGGAGCTTCGTTTTTCTTCGCCTACCCAGTTCATGGCTCAACGCAAGAGTACCATAGAAGAGGCGTATCCCGGAGACATCATCGGCTTGCCCGATACGGGCAACTTCAAGATTGGCGACACTTTGACCGAGGGCGAACTCCTTCATTTCAAGGGGTTGCCGAGCTTCTCGCCTGAAATGTTCAAATATATCGAGAATGCCGACCCGATGAAGACCAAACAGCTTGCCAAGGGTATCGACCAGCTCATGGGCGAGGGTGTTGCGCAGCTTTTCGTGAATCAGAATAACGGCCGTAAGCTTATAGGTACAGTGGGGCAGCTGCAGTTTGAGGTGATACAGTACCGCCTTGAGAACGAGTATAACGCTAAATGTCGTTGGGAGCCAGTAAACCTCTACAAGGCATGCTGGATAGAGAGCGACGACGCTGCGGAACTTGAGGCGTTCAAGAAACGCAAGTACCAATATATGGCTAAGGACATTGAAGGACGTGACGTTTTCCTCGCCGACAGCAATTACGTGTTACAGATGGCGCAGAACGACTTCAAGTCTATACGTTTCCATTTTACAAGTGAATTCTAAAAGAGAAGATTATGGGTACAATAGCGGAAGAGGCAAAAAAATGTGTCGAGGTTATGCGGAAGGGCGGTGTAATACTCTATCCGACAGACACTGTGTGGGGCATCGGCTGCGACGCGACAAATCCGGAAGCGGTAAAGCGTGTCTTTGATATAAAAAAACGTGAGGACAGCAAGGCGCTGCTGTTGCTCGTGGACAGCGCCGACCGTCTTGCACGTTACGTCGGCAATGTGCCATCTGTGGCATGGGACCTGATAGAACTTACCACGAAGCCTTTGACGATAATATACGACGGAGCGAGAAATCTTGCCCCTAATCTCATTGCCGAAGACGGTAGCGTCGGTATCCGTGTAACATCGGAACTCTTTTCAAAGGAGTTGTGCTACCGCTTCCAAAAGGCTGTAGTCTCAACGTCCGCCAACATCAGCGGCGAGCCTACACCTAACAACTACAGCGAGATAAGCCGGGACATAATAGACAGCGTCGATTATGTCGTCAATTACAAGCAGCTTGAACTCGGCAAAGCCAAATCATCAAGCATAATAAAACTGACAGCCGACGGCGTTGTTACAATCATAAGAGAATAATGGGCAGAGCAAAGGAAAATGGAATGCTTGAACGTTTCATTGACTGGCGTGAAAAGCATATATCTCAAAAACAGTTCATACTTATTCTGAGCTTCGTGGTGGGTACCCTGTCGGCGCTTGCCGCATATTTGCTGAAACATCTTATACACTTTATACAGCATCTGCTTACAGGCGGATTCGACGCTCACACTTTTAATTGGCTCTATCTCGTATATCCTGTCATAGGTATTCTTATAACAGGACTTTTCATACGCAAAGTGGTGCGGGACGACATAAGTCACGGTGTAACGAAAGTGCTTTATGCCATTTCGTGCCGCAAAGGAAAGATACGCCGTCATAACACTTGGTCGTCGCTTATAGCCAGCGGTATAACCATCGGTTTCGGCGGCTCTGTAGGTGCAGAGTCACCAATCGTTATGACGGGTTCTGCCATAGGCTCAAACCTCGGCAGCCTGTTCAAAATGGAGAAGAAGGTCATGATGCTGCTCATTGGCTGCGGCGCAGCGGGAGCTGTGTCGGGTATCTTCAAGGCTCCTATAGCAGGCCTTGTCTTTACCGTTGAGGTGCTTATGCTCGACCTTACGATGTCATCGCTCCTGCCTCTGCTTATTTCGAGTGTCACGGCCGCAACAATATCGTATGTGCTGATGGGTACTGAGGCTACTTTCGAATTCCACATGGAGGATGCGTTCGACCTTGCCCGCCTGCCATACGTTATATTGCTTGGAATTATTTGCGGTCTTATATCGCTCTATTTTACACATGTCACTACGGCTGTCGAGAAACAGTTCAAGAAGATAGCCAATCCGTACTATAAGCTGGCGATAGGCGGCGGCATACTGAGCGTGCTTATTTTCCTTTTTCCGCCTCTCTACGGTGAAGGATACGAAACCATAACGCAACTGATAAACGGCACGTCCGACAATATCATACTCGATAATTCGCTCTTTTACGGTCATGCGAAGTATGTATTGCTTTACATGTTCTTTATAATACTGTTCAAGGCTTTCGCTTCGACAGTGACCAACTGCGCCGGAGGCTGTGGCGGTATTTTCGCTCCAAGTCTTTTCCTGGGCTGCATATCGGGATACCTCTTCGCTACACTCTGCAACATGACAGGCGTAGGCGTTCTTGTGTCCGACAAGAATTTCGCCCTTTTCGGAATGGCGGCGCTCATGTCCGGAGTGTTCCATGCGCCGCTTACGGGCGTGTTCCTGATTGCCGAACTGACAGGAGGCTATGCGCTCTTCCTGCCGCTTATGATTGTTTCTGTATGTTCATACCTTACGGTAAGGGTGTTCGACAGCAACAATATCTATGCTATACGTCTTGCCCAGCGCGGAGAACTTATAACTCACCATAAGGATCAGGCTGTGCTGACAATACTCAAAGTCGCCGATGTCATTGAAAAGGATTTCAAGAAAGTCAGTCCGGAAATGGACCTCGGCGCGCTCACATCTGTCGTTGCCAAGACAAAACGAAATATTTTCCCTGTTGTAGATGCGGGAGACAGGCTTGTCGGTATACTGTACCTCGACGACATAAGACACATTATGTTCCGTCAGGAACTTTATCACCGCTATTCTGTCGCAATGTTCATGCGTGAGGTGCCCGAAAGACTGAGCATTGAAGAGCCTATGGAATCGGTGATGCGCAAGTTTGAAGAGACCGGAGCGTGGAACTTGCCCGTAGAGGATATTTCGGGAGAATATATCGGCTTTATATCAAAGTCGGCGATTTTTACTGCGTACAGAAAGACTTTGTTGGAATTTACATCGGATTAATAATGAAAAAGCTGAGAATAGTATATTTAGGTACTCCCGATTTTGCGGTGGAGCCGTTGCGCCGCCTTGTAGAGAAACAGAAAGCGTGCGGGAATTGCGGCTATGAGGTAGTCGGCGTGGTTACAATGCCCGACAAAATTATAAGCAAACGTGGCAACCAGCTGCTGATGAGCCCGGTGAAACAGTATGCCGTGGCCGAGCGCTTGCCGGTGTTGCAACCCGAATCGTTGAAGGACGAGGCTTTCCAAGCCTCATTGGCATTATGGAATGCCGACCTGCAGATAGTAGTGGCGTTCCGTATGTTGCCCGAAAGCGTGTGGAACATGCCGCCTCTCGGAACGTTCAATCTTCATGCCTCGCTGCTGCCGCAGTACAGAGGCGCCGCTCCAATAAATTGGGCTATCATAAATGGAGATAAAGAGACGGGTGTCACTACATTCTTCCTGAAACACGAAATTGATACCGGCGACATTATATTCAGGGACTCGGTAGCTATAGATGAGAAAGATAATGCGGGCACACTGCACGACAAACTCATGCTTCAGGGTGGCGATACGGTCGTAAAGACAGTAGAGGCTATCGTGAACGGAACGGTGTCGGCTACGGCTCAGGACAATATGTACGCTTCGGAAAGCGAGCTTCGTCCGGCTCCGAAAATTTTCCGTGATACTTGCCGTATAAACTGGAACGGCAGCGTTGTCGCCGTGTATGACTTCGTGCGTGGAATGTCGCCGTATCCTGCGGCGTGGTTTGAGGTCGCCGACGCTCAAGGCAAACAGTTCGCTATAAAGGTATATGAGGCCGCTAAGGAGACGGCAAACCATTCTTACGAACCGGGTACTCTCCTGACCGACGGCAAAACGTTCGCGAAAATTGCGGTAAGCGGCGGCTATCTTCAGCTTGTCGATATTCAGTTGGCCGGCAAAAAACGTATGAACGTCGCTGATTTACTGCGAGGCTTCCCGATGCAGGAAATGACAATTGTTAGGTAATGGACAAGGAAGGCGGCGCTCAATGCCGCCTTCTTTTTGGTTTAGCTTAACGAGATACAGATGCCGATATTGTATCGTTAATGCATTTTTTGTGTCATTTTTTATTAAAATGTTTGGAATTGAACAATTTATTTATTTCCTTTGTCGCAGTTTTGAAAATTTATCTATAAACCTGTAAAAATAATTGCCTATAGAAAATCTCTACTTCAATTTTTAAAGAAGACATAATGGAGAATTTAAAGCTGATGACCGATGATATGTTGGTCACCCTCTACTTGAAAGGCAATAACTCAGCATTTGACGTTCTCATGGAGCGTCACAAAGACAGGTTGTTCAACTATATATATTTCTTGGTACGTTCACGTGAAGTGGCAGAGGATATCTTTCAGGAGACCTTTGTCAAGGCTATTGTAACCATGCAGCAGGGCCGTTATCAAAAGGACGGCAAGTTCGGAGCGTGGATTACACGCATTGCTCACAATCTTGTAATTGACCAGTTCCGTGTCGAGAGAAACGAAAATCTTATCTCGAATGACGATACTGACTTCGACATCCTGAACGATGCTAAGTTGTCCGAAGGAAATATTGAGAACCGCATGGTAAACGAACAGGTACTGAAGGATGTACGCGCCCTCATTGACGAGCTTCCCGACTGTCAGCGTGAGGTCGTATTCATGCGTTACTATCAGGACCTTTCGTTCAAAGATATCGCAGAGATGACCGGAGTGAGCATAAATACGGCTCTTGGCCGCATGCGTTATGCTGTAATGAACATGCGTCGCATCGCTGCGGAGAAGTCGATATCTTTGGCGCTGGAATAAATTTCATAATATTTTTTAAATAATATGCTGTCATGATTTTTTTTTTCGTGACGGCATATACTATTTATAGATGCTGTGCGTTATTATATTAGAATACGAAATAATAATGCCTATGGATAAAACATTTACTTCTGAATTTGAGATCAGCGGTACTTTAATCGCGCAGGCCTTGAAAAATGAGAAATGTCCCAAACCGAGTCTCTCTTCTATTGAGTTCATAAAGAATTTCGCGAGAAATTTCAAGGTACAGAAAAATATCGAAGGAGATATAAGGGAATTCGTCCTTAACTGAAAAAAAATGACGGGCAAAATTTTGCCCGTCATTTTTTTTCAGTTAATCCTGTTTCTTACTTGCCGTTTACTTCAAGCAGTTCTACATCGAAGCGGAGCGCTGAGTTAGGACCGATATCCTGTCCCGTACCTCTCTCGCCGTATGCAAGTTCCGATGGTATCCACAATGTGATTTTACCGCCCTTGCCGATGAGCTTCATGCCCTCGGTCCAGCCGGCTATAACCTGGTTGAGTCCGAACTCGATAGGGTTGTCCGTTCCTTCTGCCTCGGGCTGGTATGCCTTTATCATCTCCTGACGCTGTTTAGGCATGTCGTTCCAACGGTTTGAGTCGAATACCTTGCCGTAGCATGTTCTGCCAGTGTAAAGCACCTTTACTTTGTCTTCGTCATTAACCGCTTTGATGCTGTCGCAACCGGCTTTCTCTATGATGTAGACAATGCCCGATTCGGTTACCTTAGCGCCTTTCTTCTTGGCCATGCTTGCGAGCCACTCTTCAGAGTCCTTCTTGTTGTTCTCGGGAACGACTGTCGAGAAATAATTGTTCATAAATGCCATTGCCTCGTCCTGTTCAATGTTCATCTCGCCTGCGTTCACGTCGTTCACGGCTTTCTTGAGCCATGAAACCTGTAATGGAAGGCCTGACTCGGAAAGTCCGAAGCCGATGTTCGCACCAAGCAATGCCGATGCAATCTTTTTCTCTCTTGCGTCAGTGAAAACCTCTGTCATGCCTGTAGAATCCTGCATTGCTGCCATTACCTTTTCGTTGATCTGAGGCCCGAGGTACTCCTGGCCAAGCTCGTTGATGTTCTCTTTTGTAATCTTGACGTCCTCGACTTTAATGCTTTCTGCGCCTTTAAGCGCCTTCTCGAATGAAGAGAGGATAACGTCATAGTCTGCCTTGAGCTGAGGCATTATGCCGTTCACGATGCTCTGGCCGATACTCTGCCCGTAGATGTATGACAATGTGTCAAGCTGTTTGCCGCCCTCGGTAATCTTGGGTGCGGTAAGGTAATCGTTTGAACTGCATGACACTGCAAGGAATGCTGCAGCGCATACGAAGATTGATGATAATAATTTCTTCATAATATAATATTTAGTTTGTTTTGTGATATTCTATCAGTCCTGCTATGGGGCTTTCGACAATGTTGCCGATAGAGAGGCCGAGGCTTTCGGCTGTCTCCTTGATTTCTGCTGCGAAGTTCACTCCAATGCCTCCGATAATGTGTATAGGCAACCACGAACGGCGGTAGACCATTGTGTTGCGTTGGAAGAACTGCGTGAAACATTGTTTCAGCAGCAACTTAATCTCTATGTTCTCTTTATGCTCAATGATGAAAGGCGTGAAACTTGCCAGCCAACGGTTGGGGAGAGGGGTGTAATAGACTCTTTCGAGTATGCTCGCAAGGTCGAGTTTGTATTGCTGCATGAACTTCTCTCTCAACTCGCTCGATAGCTGCTTTTTTATGCAGTCGCTTATAAGCTGGCGGCCGAGGTGGGCTCCGCTGCCTTCATCGCCGAGGATGTAGCCGAGCGAGGGCGTGTTGTCTATTATTTTTTCGCCGTCGAACAGACATGAATTTGAACCTGTTCCCAAAATGCATGCGATTCCCTCTTCGTGTCTGCACAAGGAGCGTGCTGCGGCGAGGAGGTCGCTCTGTATCTCAATCGTTCTTGTCGTGAAAAACTGCTCAAGCGCCTTTCTCATGCGGCCGTTCGCATTGTCGTATGCGCATCCCGCTCCATAGAAATATATGGCATCGGGGGCGTCAGGGGCAATCTTTCCGTCAAGTTCTGCCAGCAGTACCTCAAAAATCTCGTCAGTGCTTTGCAATGTCGGGTTAAGGCCTTGCGTCTTTATTCTTGACACAATGCTTTCGCCGTCATGTAAAACCCAATCGGTCTTTGTCGAACCGCTGTCTGCTATTAGTATCATTGTTTTTATGTTAAATATTCGGTAAATATACGGCAAAAAAACTATTTCCTTCCAAAATTGGTGTCAATTTTTATTAAAGCCGATACAATAAAGGTTACGGCTGTGCAGAGCATTACCCAAATGAAGAAATTCCTGTACCCTAAACACTCCTGTATCTTGCCTGATATCATGCCCGGCAGCATCATTCCGAGTGACATGAAGGCTGTCGATATCGCAAAGTGCGCCGTAGGATACTTGCCTTTGGCGAAATATATCATATACAGAGTGTAAGCCGTGAATCCGAAACCGTATCCCAACTGCTCTATGAAGATGCAGCTGCCTATAACCGTCAAGTCATGCGGCAGAGCCATGCTCATGTATACATATACTATATCGGGCAAAGATATTGCGATTACCATCGGCCATAGCCAGTATTTCAGTCCTTTGCGTGAGATGCATATGCCTCCGGCAATGCCGCCGATTATAAGCCCTATTATTCCTATCACGCCGTTTATGAAGCCTATATCTCCCTTGTCAAGACCAAGACCGCCTGTGGCTGCGCTGTCCATGAGGAAAAGTTTGCCTATTTTGCCTAACTGGGCTTCGGGAAAACGGAAAAGAAGCAGGAACAGCAAGGCGGGGATTATTCCCGGCTTTTGAAAATAAGTCTTAATAATATCGCCGAAGTTGTTGAACACCTCTTTGAGGCTTCCGGTCTTTCTGTTCACGTCGCTTTCGGGATGCGGGAGCGTTTTTCTGTGATAGAAGTAGAGTACGGTCATTATTGCCGCTATAGTCAGGAAAGTGACGCTCCATGCATGGCTGTTATTGCCGGAACGTAACGCAAGCCTGTTGGCGAGCATTACGAGTATTCCCGAACTGAACACGGTAGCGATACGGTAGAATGTGTTTCTTATGCCCGAAAAGAATGACTGCTTGTCTTGAGTGAGCGCAAGGATGTAAAAGCCGTCAAGAGCTATGTCGTGTGTCGAAGAGACGAACGCCCCTGCCATGAAAGCGGCGAGCGTGAACCACAGGAAGTTGTTCGACGGTATAGCCGCGGCTACGGCTGCGAAGCATGCGGCAAGTATAATCTGCGACAGCAGGGTCCATTTGCGTCGTGTGCTTATCATCTCCACAAAGGGGCTCCATAATGGTTTGACGGTCCAGGGAATGAGCAGCATGCTGGTGTATACCGCAATGTCGGTATTGCTTATCCCCATGTCTTTGTACATTATGTCGGATATTGATGTTATGGCATGGTAGGGGAGGCCTGACGCGAAGTATAAAGTCGGAATCCATAGCCATGCGCTGTTCTTTTGGGACATCTTTGTTTCTTTTTTTTTGTTTGCGGTGCGAAGATACTTAAAAATGCGCACATACAAAAACGAGCCCTCCGTGAAGGGCTCGTTTTTGTATGTTGATAGCAGTTTTCTTTTGTTATACGACACCTTGTGCCATCATGGCCTTGGCGACTTTGAGGAAACCTGCCACATTAGCGCCTTTTACATAGTCGATGTAGCCGTCCTTGCGTTTGCCGTACTTTACGCATGACTTGTGGATGTTGTGCATAATCTCGTGCAACATTTGGTCTACCTTCTTGCTGCTCCAGTTGATTTTGCCTGAGTTCTGGCTCATCTCAAGACCCGACACTGAAACGCCTCCGGCATTTGAGGCCTTGCCCGGAGCATAGAGTATCTTTGCCTCCTGGAACGTGTGGATGGCCTCGGGGGTAGACGGCATATTGGCGCCTTCGGAAACGGCGATTACTCCGTTTGCGACAAGCATTCTCGCATCATCGCCGTTTATCTCGTTCTGTGTAGCAGAGGGCAGGGCTATATCGCCCTTCTCGCACCAGGGACGTGCATTCTCTACGTATTTGCATCCGTATTTGTCGGCATACTCCTTAATGCGTCCTCGACGTACGTTCTTCAACTCCATTATGAAGTCGAGCTTTTCTCTGTCGATACCGTCCGGGTCGTAGATGTAGCCGTTAGAATCGCTCATGGTGACGGCTTTTCCGCCAAGCTGGATTATTTTCTCAACCGTGTACTGCGCCACGTTGCCCGAACCTGATACAAGGCATGTCTTGCCCTCTATGGTCTCGCCTCTTGTATCGAGCATCTCCTGCAGGAAGTATATGTTTCCGTAGCCGGTAGCCTCGGGACGTATGAGCGAGCCGCCGAACTCAAGACCTTTACCTGTGAACACGCCGTTGAACTCGCGGGTCAGTTTCTTGTACATGCCGAACATATAGCCTACCTCACGTCCGCCTACGCCGATGTCGCCTGCGGGAACGTCCATTTCCGGGCCAATGTTACGCCAAAGCTCGGTGATGAAAGCCTGGCAGAAACGCATTACCTCGTTGTCGCTCTTTCCCTTAGGGTCAAAGTCTGAACCGCCCTTGGCGCCGCCCATAGGAAGGGTGGTAAGCGAGTTCTTGAAAGTCTGTTCGAAAGCTAAGTATTTGAGAATTCCCAAGTTTACCGAAGGGTGGAAACGGATGCCGCCTTTGTAAGGACCGATGGCGTTGTTGTGCTGTACACGGTAACCTGTATTTGTCTGCACCTTGCCGCTGTCGTCTACCCATGTTACACGGAACGTGAATATTCTGTCGGGAATACACAATCTTTCAATCAGGTTGCTCGCTTCGAATTCCGGATGTTTGTTGTACTCCTCTTCTATGGAGTTAAGCACCTCTTCTACCGCCTGGAAATATTCAGGCTCATGCGGAAATTTTTTCTTTAGTTCTTCTAATGTTGTTGATACTTTCATCTTATGTTGTTTTTTGTTCTTTTGTTTGTTTTGCGATAAGGTTCCGAACACCTTATTTATATGCTGTTTTTCTAAAGCCGTGCAAATATAATAACGATGTTTTAAAAAATAAAGAAACGTAAGCTTTTTTTTGAATTTTGAAGAAAAAATCTTTTGAGTGGCGATTTTTATTGGACAAAAAATGTTAAATAAAAGGAAATGTAAGCATTTTGTATGCGGGTGTTCCATTTTTACGTCATTGTGTTCAATAATTGTCACATAGAGCCAAAAAAACAATTTTTTGTTTTTGTGTTTTATCGATATGGCTTATATTTGCACAATGTTATTAAATTAGAATAATCAGGCTGTTCCCTGTCTGCTGTCTATTACTATGGTATAACTCTTAATAGATTGATTTACAGCCGCCTTTTTTGAAAATGAATTTAAATCATATTGCTTATGAGAAAAATTTTTACTTCACTTTTTTTTATATCATTCGCATTCTGCACGCAAGCCCAGCACTTGCCTAACTCATCTTTTGAGAGTTGGAAAGGAAGTTGCGGCAGTACCTACCAGTCTTCGAATGGCAACGAGATGCGTAAGCGTCCGGGCGATGAACCTGCGTCATGGAACGGATCAAGCATTAACCAAAAAGTTAAAGTTGTTTTTAATGTAACAAAGGAGGAGACTCTTATATATAAATCAACGCCAAGCTATAATAATTCAGCTGCGGTGAAAATGGAGAACAAATGGGTTGGCGCAGCCGGAATTGGTTCGAACGCTCCTGCGTTTATTACCTTCGCGACACCGTGGGTGTATGCTGTAAGTACTGTGTCAAGTTGTGACGGAGGAGCATACGGAGGCATATCATTCACGCATCGCCCTGATGCAATAAAAGGGTGGTTCAAACGTACGGGCGGTACTGGCGAAAAGGCTCACATTATTGCATATTTGTGGAAGGGGACGTTCAAAAATGAAATTAAGTCTGCAAAATCGAATGATGTGGTGGATAATACGGACCGTGCTGTAATGGGTATGGTGAGCAGTACCGGCAATGGCGTGCGTATCGCAAGCTGCGACTACTCGTTTACGGCTACAACGAATAACGGTTGGCAAGAGATAACCGTTCCGTTGCACTACAACAGCGATGATGTGCCTGAAATGGTAAATGTAATAATCTCAAGCGGTGACTATTGGACAAGGGATAATGTTAAGGAAGGCAGTATTCTTGAGGCCGATGATGTTCAGTTTGTCTACTATTCGGAACTTGCGTCATTGTCTTATGACGGTGTCAGCTACTTCGGACAGGACGTGAACGGAATATTCGAGGTGCCGTTGGAGTACGGTGAGGCTTTTGACGAGAGCAAGTTGTCGGTCTCTTCTAACGGAAGAAGTGCTTCGATTGAGAAGAAGTACGATGCGGACACTCAAGTGCTTACGGTTACAATAAAGGGCGGCGATTATGCCCTGAACAAGAGTAATGCGCATGAGTATATCGTGAACTTCGCTTCTGACGAGCCTGTTATTGTCGAGCCCGAACTCGGCGAGGTGCTTACATCTATCGACAATGCCGACGTGAACAGCACATACGTGCTTTATAATGAATATTACAACCAGTATGCTGTATATAATCCCGAACAGGCATCAAACGTCTGGGCGGTGGCTAATGACGATTCTTTTGACTTGACTTCGGCGAACAACAGCTGGATGGTCATGAATGTCGGCGGCAAGTATTATTTGGCTAACGTGGGGGCGAAGGGTTATCTCGACACCGCAGGCGGCAACAGCGTGTTCGCGTCAGCTGCGACTCCGCTCTCTGTCGTGCCTCTTGCCGATAACGGTTTCGCTTTCAATGCGACGGAAGAGGATACAAACTTCATGTGTACCTCTTTCCGCCCGGGAACTTCTGTCGCTACGTGGACAAGCGACAACCAAGGCGCTGCATGGCAGTTGATTGCCAATCCTAATGTGGAAGCCGACCCGTCGCTCGTTCCGGATGTGACAATTCCGACTCCGGGACCTAAACCTGAAGAGCCGAAGGAGGAGCCTGAGCCCGTGATAGATTACACCCCATCATATACGGGCGTAAAAACCGTAACCAAAGGGTCGTATCAAGACGCCCGTGCTATCCAGTATATAAAGGTTGTCAGCGCTACATATGCGGACGAAGCGGAGAATATCGTTTATGTAGACAATAGCGAACGGCTTTGTTATAACGATTACATGAACAGGGATACCGTGTTGGTCGCTCCCGGCGAAGAAATTACAGTAGAGGTGAATATTGGTGGAGGTTCATGGATAAATTCATACGTGTATATCGACACCGACAAGAACGGCTTTTCCGCATCGGTGCTTGAAGACGGCTATACGCCTGCGGAGGATCTTATGAGTTATTCATTCTATAATAACAATGCGGAAAAGGACGATAATGGCAAGAACAGTGCCGGCGAGTCTATTTCTGGCGATGGCCGTTCTACGGTCACGCTCCCGCCGTTCAGGGTAACTGACGTAATGAAAGTGTATACAATGCGTGTAAAGACCGACTGGTCTAATATTGATCCTGATGGCGACCGTGACGGCAAGTTCGGTGATTTCATGGAGAACGGCGGTCAGATAGTGGACTTTAAGATTAGAGTCATTGACCCTGAGACGTTGGCAGGCATTGAGGATGTTACAGACGAAGAACTTGTAAAAGGTATCTATGATATGCAGGGCCGCAAGCTCGAAGAGATTACGGCTCCCGGCATTTATATTATTGACGGCAAGAAACGTATGATATTGAAATAAGAACTATAGGTCTTATAACGGAAAAAGTTGCTCTCACATTGAGAGCAACTTTTTTTATGTTTTCTTTAAATATTGTTCAACTTGTTCTATCTTCGCATAAAGCTTGGATTTGTATCGGATTATGGTTAGCAGCTTAAAGAGTCTTTTTGTAGAGTATTTCGGCAGAGAGCCTGCGTCGGTCGTCAAATTGTGCGGCGACGGCTCGAACCGCACCTATTACCGCCTTGCCGCGGACAAGGTGTCGGCAATAGGCGTCATTGGAGTGTCTGTTGAGGAGAACAGAGCGTTTATTGCCATAGCGAAGGCTTTTGCCGAATGCGGAATAGCGTCGCCGCAGGTGTTTGCGGTGTCGGGAGACAACCTTTCGTATCTCCAGAGTGACCTGGGCGATGAAACGCTCTTCGCCTCAATGAAAAGTTCCCGGGAAAGCGGCTCTTTCTCTCATAATGACATCGATACGCTTTGCAAGGTGATGTCGGCGCTGCCTCATATACAATATAAGGTGCCTGCTTATTTCGACTTTTCGATGTCTTACCCTTACGGCGAGTTTGACAAAAGGTCGGTAATGTGGGATCTTAACTATTTCAAGTATTGTTTTCTCAAAGGCGTAGGGGGGGAGTTCAACGAACGTATGCTTGAGGATGAGTTCGAAAGAATGGCGGCGCTGTTGCTCCAAGAGAATGAGAATACATTCCTTTACAGGGATTTCCAGTCGCGCAATGTTATGCTGCATAACGGCGAACCTTTCTTCATTGATTTTCAGGGTGCCCGTAAAGGGCCTATATATTATGATGTGGCGTCGTTCGTAGGGCAGGCAAGGGCTTGTTACACTCCCGACGCCGTGGAAAAGATGATTGACGCATATCTTGAGTCGCTGTCGGCGTACAAGCTTGTTGAACGTGATGAATTCATGAACAAACTGCAGCTCTTCCGTGTCTTCCGTCTGTTGCAGAACTTGGGTACATACGGCTACCGAGGACTTTTTGAACGTAAAAAAGCATTCGTGGAGATTATACCGGCGGCGCTGGCGCAGCTGAAAGGGCTCTTGAGATTGCCTGCCGTCGGTTTTCCATACTTGCGAACGCTGGTCGGTGAAATTTCATCTTTGCCGCTGTTCCGTCGTGAAGAGATAAAGGAACTGACGGTGGATGTGGTGAGCTTCTCTTATCGCAGAGGCATTCCCGACGATACGTCCGGCAATGGCGGCGGTTTTGTGTTCGACTGCAGGGCGATACATAATCCGGGACGTTACGAAGCCTATAAGAAACTGAACGGCATGGACAAGCCCGTGATTGACTTCCTTGAAAAAGAGAGCGGTATCGCGTCGTTCCTCGACAATGCCTATTCTATGGTCGATAATATGGTTGAAACGTATCTCGAGCGCGGGTTTACTCATATACAAGTGTGCTGCGGCTGCACCGGCGGCCAGCACCGCTCGGTATATTCGGCTGAACATATTGCCCGACATGTCGCCGACAGGTTCGGGGTGAAGGTGGCGGTTACGCATAAGATGCTGAATAAACATTATGTTATAGAATCGAGGCGGTAATCTTTTTCATACTTTTAAATTCATTTTCAAGCGCTTTTTTATTCTGTTTAAATGTTGAATATTGAAGCGCTTCGCTCTTTTAATTCCCGTTTTTTATTGTTATCTTTGCGAAATTAAATTGAAAGTATTAGGAAAATATAATATGAAAAAGAAATTTCCGGTATATAAGCAGTTGAATTTGCCTCAGATAAACAAGGAGGTGCTGAATGAGTGGGACGAGAATGATCTCTTCGCAAAAAGTATGACGGAACGTGAAGGCGCTCCTTCGTTCGTGTTTTTTGAAGGACCTCCATCGGCGAACGGAATGCCGGGCATTCACCATGTGATGGCCCGCAGCATCAAGGATACGTTCTGCCGCTTCAAGACAATGAAAGGCTTTCTGGTAAAGCGTAAGGCAGGTTGGGATACTCACGGTCTGCCGGTGGAACTCGGCGTAGAGAAAAAACTGAATATTACAAAAGAGGATATCGGCAAGAAGATATCTGTTGATGACTACAACAGGAACTGCCGTGAAGAGGTTATGAAATATACCCGTGAATGGACCGACCTTACACGTAAGATGGGTTATTGGGTAGACCTCGACAATCCATATATCACATACGAGAACAGTTATATTGAATCGTTGTGGTGGCTGTTGAAACAACTATACGACAAGGGTCTTCTTTATAAAGGTTATACTATACAGCCTTACTCTCCGGCTGCGGGCACAGGCCTCAGTTCACACGAGCTTAACCAGCCCGGATGTTACCGTGACGTGAAGGATACGACCGCAGTGGCGCAGTTCCGCATGCTTGACCCCAAACCCGAAATGACAGAGTGGGGCACGCCATACTTCATAGCGTGGACGACTACCCCCTGGACACTCCCCTCGAATACCGCTTTGTGCGTAGGCCCGAAGATCGACTATGTGGCCGTTCAGACATACAACGCATACTCAGGCGAGCCTGTGACATTAGTACTGGCTAAGGCTCTGTTGGGAGTGCACTTTAACCCGGCGGGTGAAAACATGCCTCTTGACAGTTATGAGCAGGGCGCTAAGATAATTCCGTACAAGGTCATCGCTGAATACAAGGGAAGTGATCTCGTAGGCATGCATTATGCGCAGCTGTTCCCGTGGGTTAAGCCTACTGTAAAGGATGGCGACAGAATGGCTGACGCTTCGGCTGACGCATTCCGTGTAATTCCCGGCGACTACGTTACGACCGAGGACGGTACGGGTATAGTGCATATTGCACCTACGTTCGGCGCCGACGACGCATTCGTGGCTAAGGCTGCCGGAGTGCCGTCGCTGTTCATGGTGAACAAGAAGGGGGAGGCGCGTCCTATGGTAGACTTTACAGGCAAGTTCTGGCTGCTCGACGAGCTTGACGAGGATTTCGTGAACAGCTGCGTAAATAAGGAACTCTATTCTAAATTCGCCGGAGCATACGTCAAGAACGCCTATGACCCTCAATATACCATTGACGGCAAGTATGACGACAAGGCAGCAGCTAAGGCCGAAACGCTTGACGTCGCATTGTGCATGGTGATGAAGCAGGGCGGCGTAGCGTTCAAGATAGAGAAGCATGTTCACAACTACCCGCATTGCTGGCGTACGGACAAGCCTGTGCTGTACTATCCTCTTGACAGCTGGTTCGTAAGAGCTTCGCAGATGAAAGAACGCATGAGCGAGCTGAACAAGAATATTATCTGGAAGCCTGAATCGACAGGTACAGGACGTTTCGGCAAGTGGCTCGAAAACCTCAACGACTGGAACCTGAGCCGCAGCCGCTATTGGGGTACTCCGCTTCCGATATGGACAAGCGAGGACGGCGAGGCGAAATGCATCGGCTCGATAGCGGAATTGTATGACGAGATAGAAAAGGCTGTTGCGGCAGGAATAATGAGCGGCAACCCGTATAAAGAGAAAGGCTTCGTTCCCGGTGACTATAGCAAGGCTAACTATGACAAGATAGACCTTCACCGCCCGTATGTCGATGACATAAAACTCGTCTCTTCTACAGGCATGCCGATGAAGCGTGAACTTGACCTTATCGACGTATGGTTCGACTCCGGAGCCATGCCATACGCGCAGATACACTATCCGTTCGAGAACAAGGAACTGCTTGACAACCGCACGGTATATCCGGCAGACTTCATTGCCGAAGGCGTAGACCAGACACGCGGGTGGTTCTACACATTGCACGCTATCGCTACAATGGTGTTCGACAGCATTGCGTTCAAGACTGTCATATCCAATGGTCTTGTCCTTGACAAGAACGGCGATAAGATGTCAAAGCGTCTGGGCAATGCGGTAGACCCGTTCAATACTATTGAGACGTACGGCAGCGACGCTTTGCGTTGGTACATGATAACGAACTCCGCCCCATGGGACAATCTGCGTTTCAACGAAGAGGGCGTGAAAGAAGTGGTCCGTTCGTTCTTCGGTAAACTGTACCAGACATACAGCTTCTTTACGATGTATGCCAATGTAGACGGCTTTACTTACGAAGAGCCCGATGTGCCTTTGCGCGAGCGTCCTGAACTCGACCGCTGGATATTGTCGGAATTGAACACTCTTGTCAAGAACGTGAACGCATGCCTTAATGACTATGAGCCGACAAAGGCCGGACGTTTGATACAAGAGTTCGTTATAAATAATGTTAGCAACTGGTTCGTGCGATTGAGCCGTAAACGTTTCTGGGGCTCCGATATGAGCCTTGACAAGCTGTCGGCGTACCAGACTCTGTATACTTGCCTTGAAACGGTTTCACGCCTGATGGCTCCTATAGCTCCGTTCTATGCCGACAGACTTTATCAGGACCTGACTGCTGTTACAGGACGCGGCGATGCCGCTTCGGTACATCTTGCCAAGTTCCCCGAGTGTGACGAGGCTGCCGTAGACAGTGAACTTGAGTACCGTATGGAGCTTGCTCAGCAGATATCTTCAATGGTGCTTGCTCTGCGTAAAAAAGAGGCGCTTATCGTGCGTCAGCCATTGCAGAAGATTGCGATACCTACAACCGACGAGGTCATGAAGTCAAGAATAGAGGCTGTGAAGCAGCTTATCCTCAGCGAGGTCAATGTAAAGGAACTTGTATTCGTTGAGGGCGACGGTATTCTCGTTAAGAAAATCAAGTGCAACTTCCGTACTCTCGGCAAAAAGTTCGGCAAGCTCATGAAGAGCGTGAACGTTGCGGTTACGGAGATGTCGCAGGCGCAGATATCCCAACTCGAAAGAGAGGGCTGCATAACATTGCAGGTTGAGGGCACGGGTGCTCTTATAGAACTTGCTGACGTGGAAATATACAGCGAGGACGTTCCCGGCTGGACTGTCGCTAATGAAGGCGCTCTGACGGTAGCTCTTGACGTTGAGGTTACCGACGCTCTTCGCCGTGAGGGCATAGCTCGTGAAATCGTTAAAAAGATACAGGCCGTGCGCAAGGATAGCGGCTTTGACATTACCGACCGTATCTCGGTTGTCGTGTCAGGAAGCGAGGCGAGCGATGCGGCTGTCGAGGAATTCAAAGAGTACATCTGCAATCAGGTGCTTGCGGACTCGCTCGTTATTGGCAATGTAGCCGAGGGCGAGGATGTAGAGCTTGACGGCGCTGTAATCAAGGTTGCGGTAGCCAAAGTATAATTATTGAATAATATTAACCATAATAATTTGAAATATGTCAGAAAAACAACGTTACTCAGATGCTGAGTTGGAGGAGTTCCGTGAAGTGATATTGAAGAAACTGGAGCTGGCCAAAAGAGACTATGACGAAATAATGAGGGCTTTGCGTCACGAAGACTCAAATGATGTCGCCGACACTTCGCCTACATATAAAGGCCTTGAAGACGGAAGCGATGCGGCTTACCTCGAAGAGCAGATGCAGATCGCCGGCCGTCAGGCAAAGTTCATTCAGGGTCTCCAGGCCGCTCTTGTCCGTATCGAGAACAAGACCTACGGCATTTGCCGTGAGACAGGAAAGCTTATCTCGAAAGAGCGTCTTATGGCTGTACCTCATGCTACATTGAGCATCGAGGCGAAGAAGAACAGATAATGCAGCAAAGGTGCAAAAGGTAAATAAACGTTTTGCAGCTGCAGTGTTATTGGTACTTGCCGCAATCATTATCGACCAGTCGATAAAGTTTGCGGTCAAGACCAATATGCAGCTTGGCGAATCAATTCCTGTCTTCGGCGATTGGTTCCAGATATGCTTCGTGGAGAATAACGGAATGGCGTTCGGCATGGAAATATTCAACAAAATTTTCCTGACGAGCTTCCGTTTGCTCGCCGTTGCGTTTATTGTATATCTGCTATACAAATTTGTCAAGGATGATAAATATCCGTTGGGCTTTATCGCTTGTGTGGCATTGATACTTGCCGGCGCGCTTGGCAATATAATCGACTGTCTTGTGTATGGCGAGATTTTTACGTCAAGCTATGGCCAGGTCGCTGAACTTGTTCCCTGGGGCGAGGGTTACGGAACATTCATGCAGGGACGTGTTGTGGATATGTTCTACTTTCCGTTGTTCAGATGGCCCGATTGGTTGCCTTTCATAGGCGGAGGCATCTTCTTCGCGCCTGTTTTCAACTTCGCCGACGCATGTATAAGCTGCAGCGTCGTTGCGATGATAATCTTCTACCGAAAATATCTTCTTTAACAGAATGCGTCTCCGACATCTATTTGCTGTCGCGCTTGCGGCCTTGATTGTTTCATGCGAAGTCAAGATGCCCGACAATGTGATGCCGCCTGGCGAAATGGAGGAATTCCTATATGACTACCATTTAGTACAGGCAATGACGAACAGGTATTCGTCGTATGATTATATGGAGAAACTCCACTATAATTACGTATTCGACAAGCATAATATCAGCAAAGAGCGTTTCGACTCTTCTATGCTCTGGTATAACCGTTACCCGAAGCATTTGAAACGTATATACGAAAATCTTGAGGCAAAGCTCGAAAAAGAGGTGGAAATGCTTAACAATGCGAGAGCTACGCTCGTGGACGGCGTGTCGCTCGACGTCGCATATCTCGCCGAGGATAGTGCCGACATCTGGACGAGTTCAAAGATAAAGCAGCTTCTGGCAACCCCGTTGAACAGCAAGCTCTCTTTTTCGTTCGAGGTGCCGAAGGATACTACTTTTGTAGAGGGTGACAGTCTGTCGTTCTCTTTTACGGCATATTTTATTCCATCCTCCATTGATTCGCTCGTGCAGAAGGCTTATTCGGCGATAAGGCTTGACTATGCGGACGGAACGGTTTATACTAAATCTCTTACGGTTGATGCATCGAGAGAATATCACCTCTCCGCGCCGCGCTACGCAAAAAGCAAGCTGAAGTCGATGTCGGGCTTCGTCTACTATTCCGACAATGACAGCACGGCTCAGGCACGTCTTCTTCTGGCTGACATATCAGTCGTCAGAATTCATCCTAAGCAGGAAAGCAAGAAAGTTAAAAAACGCAGGTAATTATGTTGTACGCAGTGTCGGTGTTGCATATGCCTTCGGGTGAGACGGAAACAGGGCAACTTCTTGAAACTGAAAATGGTGTTGTAAAGGATTTTTATCCTTTTTTGAAAGAAAAGCCGTCTGTGGTGTATGTTCCTGAAGTTTACTTGTCCGCAATCTCTGGTGCGGAAAGTGTTTCGTCTCTTAAAGAGGCCGCTCGCTCATGCGGTAGCGGCGAATTATTCGCATACAGGCTTTGCGGCGAGGATGGGCTCGCTGTACTCGATTGATTATCTTGCTCTGCGGCGGAACTCGCTGCATATTATTGCAGTAGCGGCAGAGACGTTCAGTGACTCTGATGTCGCTCGTCCTGCAGGGTAGTTGGGTATGAGAAGCCTTTCGTTTACAAGCCTGCCGCACTCATCGCTGATGCCGTTTCCTTCGTTTCCCATAATTACAAGTCCATTGCCGCTGAGTTCGCCGGAATATATGTCGTTGCCGTCGATGAATGTTCCGTATACAGGTACTCCGTTATCAAGGGATTTGATGAATTTCGGCAGGTCTGTGTAATGAATTTTTACTCTTCCAATGGCTCCCATCGTGGCCTGGACTGTTTTGGGATTGTAAGCGTCCACGCAGCCTATGGAACAATATATGTTCTCGATACCGAACCAGTCGGCTATGCGTATTATTGTTCCTAAATTGCCCGGGTCCTGCACGTTGTCGAGCGCGAGGCACAGCTCACGTTCGGGAACTGTATTGTCTATGACGTTCTGCTGTTGGTGAAATATTGCCATTACTCCTTGTGAGGTACGCAGAAGGCTCGCCTTCTTCATTTCGTCTTCGCTCGCGACGACAACCTCGCAATCGCTTTTAACGCTATGTTCTCTCAGCCACCCCTCTGTGGCGATGAGTTTTTCAGCTTTTATGCCAAGCTCGAGAAGGTCGAGTACGGTCTTGCTTCCTTCGGCAATGAAAACTCCCCTTTCATTACGGAATTTCTTCAGTTCGAGAGCCTTTATCTGTTTTAGCAGCGATTTGCTTATCATAATGGTTTTTTCTTTCGTTAAAGTGGGGCAAATGTACCTTAAATCTTTCATCTTTTTGTTATATTTGCAAGAATTTTTTAAAATTAGGTGTACTGATGCCGATTAGAAAGTGGACATATCTTTTTTTATCCATCCTTTTGACGGTCTCATGCTCCGTGAATAAGTTTATTCCCGAGGGTGAGCATCTTCTTAAGGACGTGAAGATTGTGTCCAACACCAATGCCGGCAATGCTAAGAAAGCCCGCAATTATGTGCGTCAGCAGCCTAACGCAAAATGGTTCAGTCTTGTCAAAGTGCCGCTGTATACGTATGCGCTCTCGGGACGTGACACTACTTTGTGGATAAACAGGGTGCTGCAGAGGCTTGGCGAAGCGCCTGTCGTTTTTGATGAAAAGCTTGCCGAAAGAAGCCGCAGAAACATTGAACAGATGCTTGTAAATGACGGCTATCTGCACGCGTCGGTCGATTTCGAGTGCGCGAAGAACGACAAGAAAAAACGTGCCGTGGCAACATATTATCTTCATGAACGTGAAAGGTATTTCGTGTCGGACATTTCGCTGAATACCAATGATACGGTCCTGAAAGCGATAATTGATTCCACATCTGCGCTATCATATCTTCGTCCCGGAATGCCTTTCAGCGTGGACGGTCTTGAACAGGAGCGTACAAGGATTGTGAAAATGCTCAGAAACAAAGGTTATTACCGTTTTCAAAAGGATTATATCACCTTTACCGCAGACACGGCTCACTATTCGAACAAAGTGAAGCTGTCTATGGATATTGCCATGTTCACTCCGTCGGTGAACGCGGCTCCTGAGCCGCATCCCTCGTATACGGTCGGTAACGTCTATTATATCGCCGGAGCTGGCATGCGTCTTGACGACGAGGCGCTTTCAAAATGCGATACAATGAAGTACCGCGACTTTAAGATATTCTATAACGACAACACTATAGTGCGTCCGAGCGTGCTTGCCGAAAATACCTATCTTGAGCCCGGCGAACTGTATTCGCAGAACAATGTGGACAGAACATATAACGCTTTCTCTCAGCTGACAGCGTTGAAGTACACCACAATACGTATGGTGGAACGCCCTGACACGGCAGTGCTTGACTGCTACATACTGTTTGAACGTAACAAACGGCGCTCTGTCGGTTTTGAAATAGAAGGCACGAACACGGCGGGAGACTTGGGAGCGGCGGCGTCCGTGACATTCTCGGACAAGAATCTTTTCCGAGGCTCGGAATTGCTTTCGCTGCGCATATTCGGCGCATATGAGGCGGTATCCAACCTGAGCGGTTATACGGGTGACAGCTATTTTGAGTATGGTGCCGAAGTGAGCCTGCGTCTGCCCGGCGGCATTGCGCAGAGCGTAATACCTGCCAAAAGGCGTATGCTGCTCTCTTCTACGGTATTCTCTCTGAAACTCAATTCGCAAGAACGTCCTGAATTCGAGAGACGTATCCTTTCTGGCTCATGGAGCTATATGTGGAGCAGGAAAAAGGATACCAACCACAAGCTCGACATTCTTGACCTCAACTACATCTATGTACCCTGGATTTCGGAAACTTTCAAGAAGGAGTATCTCGACAGCGTGTCGAACAGGAACTCTATTCTCAAGTACAACTACGAGAACCTGCTTATTACAAAGCTCGGATATACATATTCGTTCAACTCGTCGCACAATGACGCCAACCGCTTTGAGCGTGTCGTATACTCCATGCGCGCCAACGTGGAGTGTTCTGGTAACGTGCTTTACGGTGTGAACAGCCTGTTCGGAGGCAAGAAGAATGACGACGGGCAGTATACTTTCCTAAGCATTGCCTATGCCCAGTACGTCAAAGGCGACTTTGATTTCGCGACAAGAATAAACATGGACGACCGCAACTCTATAGTTCTGCATTTCGGGCTCGGTGTGGCATATCCGTACGGGAACTCGCGTGTGTTGCCGTTCGAGAAACGTTATTTCGCAGGCGGCGCCAACGGTATGCGAGGTTGGACCGTAAGAAGTCTCGGTCCTGGACGCTACAGGAACGAAGGCAAAAGCATTGACTTTATCAATCAGTCCGGAGATGTAAAGCTCGACTTGAACGTTGAATATCGTACGCACTTGTTCTGGAAAATCCATTCGGCACTATTCATAGATGCTGGTAATATATGGACTATCAGAGACTACAAGGAGCAGCCCGGAGGCCAGTTCAAGTTCACGACTTTCTATAAGGATTTGGCTCTGTCGTACGGCATCGGATTCAGGTTCGACTTCGGCATGTTCATATTCCGCCTCGATGCGGCTATGAAGGCTATAAATCCTGCATACGAAGGCAAGGAACATTTCCCGATAATATGTCCGCGCTTCGGACGTGACTTCGCTCTGCACTTTGCAGTCGGATATCCGTTCTGATGCGTGGCAATTTGTTTTGAAAGAAGAAAAAAATATATAAATGGAGATTAGATTTATGAGTATTGGCAGCGGAAGCTGCGGAAACTGTTACTACCTCGGGGTAGGGGACTACGGCATCCTTGTCGATGCGGGAGTACCCTCGAAGACCATAAGGAGCGCGTTGAAAAAGGAGGGAATTCCGTTTGAGAGCATATGCGCCATGTTCGTCACTCACGATCATGCTGACCATATAAAGGCGCTCGGCGTGATATCCTCAAAAGCGAATATTCCGGTATATGCCACCCGTGAGGTACATGAAGGCATAACAAGGAACTATTGCGTTTCAAAGCCTATTGAGCCTGAATATGTAAGATGCATTGTCAAAGAGGAGCCTGTCGTTCTGCGCGACATGGTCATAACGCCGTTCGAGGTACCTCATGACGGCAGCGACAATGTCGGCTATTTCATAGAGGTTGGCGAAAAGAGGTTCTGTATCGCTACTGATCTCGGAGAGATAACTCCGGTCGTGTCGGAATATGTGGACAAGGCCAACTTTCTTGTGATTGAGTCGAATTATGAAGAGCAGATGCTCGCAATGGGACGTTATCCGGAATTCCTAAAGATGCGTGTTTCGGGGCCAAGAGGGCATTTGAGCAATCAGGTGACCGCAAAGTATCTTGCATCGCATTTCAATGAGCATCTCAAGTATATTTGGCTGTGTCACCTGAGCGAAGAGAACAACCATCCGGAACTCGCATATAAGGCTGTCGAGATGGAGTTCGGAGACTACGGCATAATCGCCGGCAAGGATGTTCAGCTTACGGTGCTTAAACGTGCCGTGCCGTCACAGCTTTACCGTCTGTGATGAAGAATAAGAAGGATATTGATGAATAAAATAATAGAACTATGAATTTTGTACAAGAACTTAAATGGAGAGGCATGATTCAGGACATGACTCCCGGAACGGAAGAGCAGTTGCAGAAAGAGATGACAAGCGCGTATCTCGGTATTGACCCTACTGCCGATTCTTTGCATATAGGTCACCTCGTAGGCGTGATGATGTTGCGTCATTTCCAACTATGCGGTCACAAGCCTATCGCTCTTATCGGAGGCGCTACGGGCATGATCGGCGACCCTTCGGGCAAGTCTAAGGAGCGTGTGCTGATAGACGAAGAGAAACTCCGTCACAACCAAGAGGCTTTGAAGAAACAGCTTGCACGTTTCCTCGATTTTGACAGCGATGCGCCTAATGCGGCCGTACTCGTGAACAACTATGATTGGATGAAGGAGTTTACATTCCTTGATTTTATCCGTAACATAGGCAAGATGATAACGGTGAACTACATGATGTCTAAGGACTCTGTAAAGCGTCGTCTTTCGGGCGAGGCAGGTACCGACGGCATGTCGTTTACTGAATTTACATATCAGCTGCTTCAGGGCTATGACTATGTTCATCTTAACGAGACTCATGGCTGTAAACTGCAGCTCGGCGGCGCGGACCAGTGGGGCAATATCACTACGGGTACTGAAATGATACGCAAGATGTCGGGCAACGAGGTGTTCGCATTGACTTGTCCTCTTATTACTAAGGCTGACGGAAAGAAATTCGGCAAGACGGAGCAGGGTAATATTTGGCTTGACAAACGCTACACGTCGCCTTATCGTTTCTATCAGTTCTGGCTTAACGTAAGCGACGACGATGCCGAGAAGTATATAAAGATTTTTACATCAATCTGCCGTGAGGAGATTGAATCGCTCGTTGCGGAACATGCCGAGGCTCCTCATATGCGTCTGTTGCAGAAGCGTCTGGCTAAGGAAGTTACGCTTCTTGTTCATGGCGAAGAAGAACTAAACAAGGCTGTTGAGGCTTCGAATATCCTTTTCGGAAACGCATCGACCGACGCTTTGCGTTCGTTAGATGAGGACACTCTGCTTGCTGTCTTTGACGGCGTGCCCCGTTTCGAGGTATCGCGTGATGCGGTAGAGGCCGGCATCAAGGCTGTGGATCTCACAACTGACGCTGCGGCGATTTTCGCTTCAAAAGGCGAGATGCGCAAGCTCGTTCAGGGAGGAGGTGTTTCGGTAAACAAAGAGAAACTTGCCGCGTTTGACCAGATTATAACAACGGAGAATCTGCTAAACGGCAAGTACATACTTGTTCAGAAAGGCAAGAAGAACTATTACCTCATTATCATAAAATAATAAGGCAACGGTGATGGCTTGGAGATTAACGGTCGGGTTGTTCGCATAGCAATAGCAATGCCATGCTGACGAAGTTGATAATACGGCAGGCGGCGTGCCATATGGCACGCCGCTTGCCGTATATTGTTGTAAGCTGTTAGTTGAACAGCTCGTCACGTTGCAGGTAGGCTATTGTTTCGCCACGGTTTACATGGTCTCCCTGTTTTGCGCATATTTCGACAACACGTCCGCCGAGTCCTGTCGCTACAGGCTGCAGTTCTCCCCACGGAGTGATTATGGTGCAGAACAGCTCGTCTGCGTCGTAGTGCTTGCCGATAGCCGGAGCCATTGACTCTCCTTCGACAACAACTTCCCAAACAATCTGTCCCTTCTCGGGCGCTGCGATCGGGTCGGCCTTTGCGTGCTTTATGGCCTTGATTTCCTCTACGCTTACTCCCTTGCTTGCCATTTCGCTCTCCTTTGCCTTTTCGATGTCTGCAAGGAAACGTTCTTTGGCTACGCCGCTCTTGTAATCACGGTACTGACGTTCGTGCATGGCGAATTCCCACAACTCTTCTTCGTCGTCGCCGGGCTCCCAGCCAAGCTCTTCCATCTCCTTGCGGAACTTGTCAAGAGCATCGGGATAGAAACTCTGCGGGTCGGCATCGGTGAATTCAAATCCTTTCTCTTTTGCGAGTTCCTTTATTTCAGGAGCTACATCGCCCGGAAGTCTGCCGCTCTTGCCGAGAATCATACCCCACATGCTTTCGTCCATGCGGCTGAAACGGGGCTCGTCCTGAGCGCGCGACAAAAGATTCATTAAAGCGATGTTCTTTACATATTGGCTGAACGGGGTTACAAGCGGGGGATATCCTACTCGTGGCCAAACGTATGCAACCTCGTTGAACAACTCTACCATAAGTTCGTCAAGAGTGTATGTCGGCTTGCCTTTGCTCTGCAGTATTCCGTTTATTCCTTTATGTACGCCTGCGAGGTCGGACATCATTGAACCCATCATTCCGCCGGGAAGGCCGCTTGTCAGCAGCAAAGAACTCATAAGCTTGTTGTTCTTGTCCATGAATACGCCCATCCAATCATCTATGAACTCCTGTGTAAGGCTTCGTACCTTCATGTAAGCGTTCATGTTTATCTCGGGTACCTTGAATCCCGCATCCTTGAGCATTGCCTGAACGCTGATGATGTCCGGATGTACCTTGCCCCATGACAACGGTTCGACGGCTGTGTCGATAATGTCGCATCCGTTTTTGCATACTTCAAGAATAGAGGCCATTGACAAGCCCGGGCCGCTGTGACCGTGATATTGTATCGTTATCTCCGGGTGCTTCTCCTTTATGTTCTTTACAAGGCGGCCGAGGAAGTCGGGGCGTCCGATACCTGCCATGTCTTTTAGGCATATCTCCGTGGCTCCTGCTGCAATAAGCTCTTCGGCAATGTTGCTGTAGTATTCTACAGTATGAATAGGGGAGGATGTTATGCAGAGCGTGGCTTGAGGTATCATGCCTGCCTCAAGGGCGTACTTAATTGAAGGTATAATGTTGCGTGTGTCGTTCAACCCACAGAATATTCTTGTGATATCTACTCCTTGCGCCTTCTTTACCTTATACATCAAACGTCTTACGTCTGCAGGTACCGGGAACATTCTGAGCGCATTTAGGGCTCTGTCGAGCATGTGTGTCTGAATTCCCACCTCGTTGAAAAACCTGGTGAAACGTCTGACTGCATTGTTAGGGTTTTCGCCCGCCATGAGATTTACTTGTTCAAATGCGCCGCCGTTAGTCTCGACTCTTGAAAAACATCCCATTTCTATAATAGCAGGAGCAACCTTTTCGAGCTGGTCGGCAAGAGGTTGGAATTTTCCTGATGACTGGAACATGTCTCGGTAGACTAAACTGAATTTGATCTCCTTTTCCATAATTATAGTTGTTATATAAGTCGTTTTTACTTTGCTTTTTTTACGTTGTTGATTTAAAGTATAACACTTGCAAAGTTAGCCTCTTTATTGATATAACCTATTTTTTTACTATTTTTTTGCAATAATCTTTTCTCTGTGTTTTTAGTTATAAAACTTGTTCAAAATATACATTTGCAAATGTCGAATTGTGGCGAAAATTTAAAATATGAATTAAAAAACAACCCTTTTATAAATGTATTTTACCACCAAATATGTAATTTTACCTCATATTTTTTATTTTTGCCAATAAAAGCAGCTCTATATCGCCTAAAAATGCTATATATAAAAGGATGTTGTAATTTTGCAATATAAAATAATGTATGCTGTAAAAAACGCATTCATATATTGTTTTATTAACTTGGCAAGAAATTTCTTTATGCCATAAAACGAATTTTAATGAGACACTATTTAGCTTACGTTGAAGACGCCATAAAAGATAATTGGAACAAGCCTGCAATTTCTAATTATGGAGCGAACGAATTCAAATATTCAGACATTGCCGTAAATGTAGCCAGGTTGCATATCGTTTTCGAGCAATGCGGAATAAAAAAGGGTGACCATATTGCAATCTGTGCGAGAAATTCGGCCGAGTGGTGCGTTACCTTTTTAGCCATTGCGTCTTATCAGGCTGTAGCAGTGCCTCTTTTGGCGGACTTTATGCCTGAAAATATCGTTACACTTACAAAAGCGTCGGATAGCCGCATGCTCTTCGTAGACAAGAATGTTTTGGCTGGTCTGGTAAAGGACGGCGTTGTTTCAAAACTGTCTGAAGTAGAAAGTTTTATCGGTATCGTTGATATTGTAACTTGTGAAGCAGTAAGCGGTTATGAAGGTACTTTTAATGTGAAACGTGAGAGCGTTGATACGCAGTTTGACAAGCGGTATCCGTTGGGTATGAGTGCCGATGACCTTGAATTGTGCAATGGAGGGCTTGATGACCTTTCCGTAATAAGCTATACCTCCGGTACGAGCAGTTCGCCTAAAGGAGTGATGTTGCCCGCAAGGTCTTTGTCGGGCAATGTAGAAATGGCACGCAAACTTGTTCCTTTGGCCGTAAAGGAGGGAGGGGCTACGTTGTCGATTTTGCCTTTGGCCCACATTTTCGGTCTTGCGTTCGATTTCCTGTTTCTCTTCTCAAGCGGTTGCCACATCAATATTTTTACCGAAAAGCCGGTTCCCGCACGTTTGCTGAAGGCTCTGGCCGACGTCAAGCCTTTCATATTCCTGACTGTGCCTTTGCTTATAGAAAAGATTTTCCGTTCGAAGGTTATTCCCACGCTAAGAAAACCGGTAATGAAGTTCTTGGTGTCGGTACCAGGTATACGCAGGCTTATTCTAAATAAGGTGCGTTCAAAGATAATCAATACCTTCGGAGGCAATTTGGCTAAAGCGGGTTTTTTCATTGGGGGAGCTGCAATAAGCAAGGACGTAGAAAAGGTGATGAAAAAGATAAGAATTCCGTTTGCCGTCGGTTACGGAATGACCGAATGCGGTCCTCTTATCAGTTATGTAGCTTCGGCTCACCCTACTATTGATTCAAGGGGCGGTGTCGCTAAGCCTACGATAGAGTTGCGTATCGATTCTGAACGTCCTTCGAAGTTCCCTGGTGAAATTCAGGTACGAGGCGATGTCGTCACCACTGGATATTACAACAATGAAGAGGCTACTGAGGCTGCGTTCACGCATGACGGTTGGTTTAAGACTGGCGATATGGGCATTCAGGACCGATATGGTACTGTATATATAAAAGGACGTTGCAAGAACATGATTCTCACGGGCAGCGGACAGAATATATATCCCGAAGAAATAGAGGACATGATAAACCGTCTTCCTTATGTAGCGGAATCAATCGTTGTGGGACGCAACCATGCGCTTATAGCGATAATCGTGATTGACGGTGACTCTGCAAACGCGAACGGTATTACGGAAACTGACGCGCAGGGCATAGTAGAAAAGAGCATCATGGCCTTGAATTCAAAACTGCCTGCGTACAGCCAGTTGGCACGTTGCGAGTTCCGCAGCAATCCTTTTGAAAAAACGCCGAAATTGAGTATTAAGAGATTTATGTATAACTGATTATAAAATCTATTTTATATGAAACATTTTTTGTATTATGTTGATGAGTCTATCAAGGCGAACTGGAACCGCAATGCCTTGAGTAACTATGGCGCTAATACTTATACTTTTGCCGAGATGGCGGCTGAAGTGGAGAAGATGCATATCTTCTTTGAGCAGTGCGGAATAAAGAAAGGCGAGAAAATCGCTATCTGTTCAAGAAACTCTGCAGAGTGGTGCATCGCTTACCTTGCTATCGTTGCGTACGACGCTGTTTGTGTTCCTTTGCTTGCGGACTTCTTGCCGCAGAACGTGGCAGACCTTACACGTCTGTCGGACAGCCGCTTGCTTTTGGTGGACAATTCGATATACGGCGGTCTTGACCGTGACAATGTGGTTCCGCAGTTCAATGAGATAGAGGAATTCTGCGGTCTTGTAAACATTTCCGGTCTGTCCGTATATAACGATTGCAACGGAAAGTTGCTTTCTATCGCTAAGAATCTGGACAAGGCTTTCGAGGAACGCTTTCCCAATGGATTGAAGCCCGAAGATATCAATTACAGAAAAGAGGATTTGGAGCCCTTAGCGGTAATCAGCTATACATCCGGCACAAGCAGCTCTCCAAAGGGCGTTATGCTGACAGCCCGTTCGATTTCTTCAAATGTTCAGTTCGCTCGTGACCATATCCCCGTATGCAACGATGACAAGATACTTTCAATGTTGCCGTTGGCGCATATCTTCGGTCAGATTTTCGACTTCGTGTATCCGTTGTCAAGCGGTTGTCACATCAATATTTTTACTGAAAAGCCTATACCGGCACGTTTGCTGAAGGCTCTCTCTGATGTCAAGCCGTATATGTTCCTTACTGTTCCTTTGCTTATCGAAAAGATTTTCCGTGCAAAGGTTATGCCTCAGTTGGAGACCGGAATGATGAAGGTGCTTCTGCATATTCCGGGCCTTAACAATATTATATATAATAAGGTCCGTGCGAAGCTTCTTGCTACATTCGGCGGCAATATAAAGAAAGGCGGTATCATTCTCGGCGGTGCGGCGTTGAATAAGGATGTCGAAAAGGTTATGAAGAAGGTTAAGCTTCCTTATACCGTAGGCTACGGAATGACTGAATGCGGCCCGCTGTTGAGCTACAGAAAATGGGAGGATTTCGTGATGCGTTCGTGCGGCGCTGTCGCTCACCCCGGCGTAGACATAAGAATTGACTCGGAAGACCCGGCTAATGTGCCTGGCGAAATTCAGGCGAAAGGCGATTCGGTTATGTCGGGCTACTATAAGAACCCTGAGGCGACTAAGGCTGCATTTACTGCGGACGGTTGGCTTAAGACCGGCGACATGGGACTTATGGATAAGAACGAGAATATCTATATAAAAGGCCGTTGCAAGAATATGATTCTTACAGCTAACGGTCAGAACGTATATCCTGAGGAGATTGAAGACCTTATAAACCAGTTGCCTATGGTGGCTGAGTCTTTGGTTGTCGGTCGTAAACACGGTTTGGCCGCTCTTATAGTCGCTAACCCTGATGCAGTTGCAGAAGCCGGTCTCTCTGCTGAACAGTTGTATAAAGTGATGGAGGAGAATGTGTTCGCTCTTAACGCTAAATTACCTGTATACAGCAGGCTGACAATTTGTGAGATTATGAAAGAGCCCTTTGAAAAGACTCCTAAGTTGAGTATTAAGCGTTTTATGTATAAGTAACAGGTTTGATATATATACTTTTATGGAGCGTGCTTGCAAGTACGCTCCTTTTTTTTTATAATTGCAAAGCAAAAGCAAAAAAATGCTTTCAAATGCAAAATATTGTTAATTATTAAATCGTGATACGCCTTTTTTTGAGAATTTATTGCACATTTTGAGTTAATTTGTGCAAAATTCATTGAGATATAAAAAAAATAACAGATATTTGTACTCGAAAAATCAAAACTTATCAACATTATATGAGACACTTTATAAGTTATTTCAACGACTCTATCAAAAAACACTGGGATTTGCCTGCTGTTTCAAATTACGGCAACAGGACATACACTTATGCTCAAATGGCCGAGGAGATAGAAAAATATCACATCCTTTTTGAGAAATCCGGTATAAAGAAAGGTGACAAGGTGGCGCTTTATGCACGTAACTCAGCTGAGTGGTGTATCGCGTATTTCGCGACTCTTACATACGATGCCGTAACTGTTCCTTTCCTTCCGGACTTCTTGCCGTCTGCTGTTGTAGAACTCTCTACATTCTCGGAGTGCAAGATGCTTATTCTTGACGACAGTGCCGCTGCAGCTTTTGAGTCAAATCCTGATTTGTACGATAAATTGGAAGAAATAAAAGAGTTTGTCGGCGTTATTAATCTTATGGGTATTAAGGTTTTACGTGATACTTCCAATATGTTGGCGAATAGTGTTGAGAATATTGAGTCTATCGCCTCTTCGCTTCACCCTGACGGCTTTACTCCCGATTGTGTGAACTATTATAAGGAAGAGCGTGATATGAATGCGCCTGTTGAGATAAGCTTTACGTCCGGTACTACAAGCGCTACGTCAAAAGGTGTCGTTCTTCCGGCACGTTCACTTTCTGTAAACCTTGAATTCGGATTACGTGAAGTTCCGGCATGCGCAGGCGGTCATATATTGGCTATCCTTCCTATGGCTCACATGTTCGGTCAGGCATTTGACGTAATCTTCCCTCTATGCAGCGGTTGCCATGTTTATGTTATGCCGGGTAAGCCTACTCCGGCTCGTTTGTTGGGCGGTTTAGCTGCGGTGAAGCCGTTCATGTTCCTCACCGTGCCTATGGTTATCGAGAAAATATTCAAATCCAAGGTGTTTCCTGCTACACGAAAGTTCCCTGCTAAGCTGTTGCTTAAAATACCGGGTCTTAGAAGGATTGTTCTCAACAAGATACGTAACTCGCTGCTTAATGCGTTCGGCAACAGCTTTACTGTCGGTGTAATCATCGGAGGCGCCGCTCTTAACCGTGAGGTTGAAGACTTGCTCAAAAGTATGAGGTTCCCTTATGTCGTGGGTTACGGCATGACTGAGTGCGGTCCGCTTATCGCTTATCGTGACAAGAGCGAATATGTGAAGTACTCTTGCGGAACAAACGCTCATCCGATAGAAATACGCATTGACTCGGCTAATCCCCGTCGTGTGCTTGGAGAAATCCAGGTAAAGGGCGACGCTGTGATGCTCGGCTATTACAATAACAAAGAGGCGACAAAGGCCGCGTTCACAAAAGACGGCTGGTTGAGAACGGGCGACATGGGTGTGTTTGATAACAAATCCAACCTTTATATCAAGGGCCGTTGCAAGAATATGATTCTCACCGGAAGCGGTCAGAATATCTACCCGGAAGAGATAGAGGACAAGATAAACAATCTTCCGTATGTCATAGAGTCTTTGGTTGTAGGCCGCAAGAATGCGATTGTCGCTCTTGTAGTAGCGGACTATGACGGAGCCGCAAAAGCCGGTATCGGCGAAGATGAGTTGCATAAGCTCATAGACGGCAATGTGCTTGCTCTTAACTCTGAGCTTGCGGCATACAGTAAAATCGGCTATACTGAAATTCGCCGTGAGCCGTTCGAAAAGACTCCTAAGCAGAGCATCAAACGTTTCATGTACTCATAATAGAGTGACTGAGTATAATTAAATCGGTTTGCCATAATTGCTTTTTGGCAAACCGATTTTTGTATATGCTATTTAAAAGAGGTATCTTTGCATGCGTTTTTTTAGAAAAGAACAGAATGAAAATAACAGTCATACAGCAGGATATTGCATGGAAAGATGTGTCAAAGAATCTCGGGCGTCTTGAAAGTCTTGTAGTTAATGCCGAGCGTGCCGACCTTTATCTCTTTCCTGAAATGTGTTCAACGGGCTTCTGCATGCAGCCAGGCGGAGTGGCTGAAGAGACGGACGGAGAGACTCTGCAGCTTATGAAACGCCTTGCGGCTGAGCATGATGCGGCTATGGCTGTACCTGTAATGACACATGAAAACGGGAAATACTATAATCGCATGTATTTCATTACTCCCGAAGGTGTCGCCGGCCAGTATGACAAGTATAATCTCTTCGAGTACAGCGGCGAGGACAAGGTTTTCGAGCCCGGGAACGGCAAGGTCGTTTGGGAGTGGCGCGGCGTCAGGTTCCGTCCTATAATATGCTACGATCTCCGTTTCCCTGTGTATATATACAACCGTGCGGAATATGATGTATTGCTGGTGGCTGCGAATTTCCCCGACAGCCGTTTGCTTGCATGGGATACGCTTGTTCGCGCCCGCGCGATTGAGAATGTCTGTTATGTGGCGGCAAGCAACAGGGTAGGGGCTGACGAATACGGCACTTATAAAGGACACAGCGTGATTTTGAATCCTTACGGCCAGACGCTTGTTGAGTGCGGTGACGGCGAGCAGTGCAGCCTGACGGCTGAACTCGATGATGAGATGCTCCGGAAAATCCGTCTTATGCAACAACTGAACCGTTAAGTCCGGTTGTCATATTACTGCACCTTTTCATATTCGGGTATCTCATTGAGGAATGTGAATGTGTTATTCACATAGTCCATTCTGCAGCAGTAATGCTGCAGTCCGTTGCTGACAATAAGGTAATCGACCTTAAGCTTGAGATTGTAGCGTGATATCTGCGCAAAAACCTCTTTTGTGATTTTTACGTCAGGCGCCTTGTATTCTATTATCACGCATGGCTTTAATGCTCTGTTATAGACAACTGTATCGCACCGGCGTTTTGTGCCGTTAAGCGTTATGGGCACCTCGTTGCCCATGAGCTGGGCCGGATAGTTCTTGCTGTTTATAAGATAATGCACGAAGTGCTGCCTTACCCACTCTTCGGGGGTAAGCGCAACGTAACTTTTGCGAAGAACGTCGAAAATCTGCTGTTTCCCTTCGCTGACAGTTAATTTTGTTTCGTAAGCTGGTAAATTTAACGCTAACATTTACTATCTTTGCATTTAATGCAAAGATAGGACATAAATTTTAAAAATTCTCCTTTATAATCAATTATGGCAAAATATACATACGAATCGGTAATGTCGGAACTCAAAGGAGGCAACTTCAAGCCTGTATACTATCTTATGGGCGAAGAGGGTTATTTCACCGACCGTATAACCGATTATATAATGGAGAATGCCCTAAGCGAGTTTGAACGTGACTTTAACTTGACTGTCTATTACGGTCTTGATACTGATATAGATACCATTGTTACTGCGGCGAAGCGTTTTCCGATGATGGCGGAACGGCAAGTTATTATAGTCAAAGAGGCTCAGATGCTGAAGAATCTCGACTCGCTGCAGTACTATCTTCAGGCTCCTCAGCCTACTACGGTTCTTGTTTTTGCGCACAAGAACGGCTCGCTCGACAAACGCAAAAAAGTCGCGTCTGAACTTGAACGTTGCGGTGTGGTTCTTGAATCGAAGAAGATGCGTGACGACCAGTTGCCTGCGTTCATAACAGGCTATCTGCATGAAAAAGGGCTGGTCGCCGACAACAAATCGGTTCTTATGATGCGTGAGTCGATAGGCGCCGACCTCTCGCGCCTCGCAGGAGAGATAGACAAACTGTCAATCGCTCTTCCTCAAGGAACAGCGGCTATAACCCCTGAACTTGTAGAGGAACACATCGGTATCAGCAAAGAGTACAATAACTTCGAGCTGCAGAATGCTCTGGTAAACAAGGATATACTTAAGGCCAACAAGATTATACAGTATTTTGCGCGCAATCCGAAGAAAAACCCGATACAGATGACGCTTGCGTTGCTGTTCAGCTTTTTCTCCAATCTTATGATGTGCTATTATGCCCCCGAAAAGAGCGAGCGAGGCGTTGCCGAATTTCTCGGCCTCAGAAGCTCATGGGGCGTAGGCGACTATCTTAAGGCCATGAGAAACTATCGTGCGGTACATGTTATGGAGATACTGCATTTGATACGTCTTGCCGACGCTCAGTCAAAAGGCGCAGAGGGAGCGCAGACTGCCGATAGCGAGATAATGCGTGAGCTGCTTTATAAAATTCTGCATTGATTGCGGGCGTGAGCGGCTTTTTGTTTTGAAAAAATTGATATTATGATAAAGAATCTTAACGGCTCGAATATCTGCTTCGAGCAAGACGGCAAGCTGTCGTTCGACGAAGAAGCCCACCGTTACTTCATAGGCGATATCGACATGCGTCCTGTGAGCAGCATAGTGGGGATGTTCTTCAAGGAGTTCGATGCGGAACTCGTGAGCCTTAAAAAATGCAACGGCAACTCTTTAGAGGCCGCAAAACTTCGTGAGGTTTGGACATGCAAGGGATGCGTGGCAAGTCAGGCAGGCACGTTCCTGCATAAACAGATAGAGGACTATTTCAACGGCAAGGCTGTTCCGGAATTGCTTTGCGACGTGAACTATGAAGGCAAGTTCGTGAAACATAGCTCTACAATTGACATTTCCCGTGAATGGAGCTATTTCAAGGCTTTTGAACGTGCTGTTTCTCCCGTACCTTTCCGTACGGAATGGAGAGTGTACGACCTCGAATCACGTATGGCAGGAACGCTTGACCTTGTGTGCGCATGCGAGGACGGAACATATGAAATTTATGACTGGAAACGCAGTTGCAAGGTCGATGCGAAGGAGGTGAACCAATGGGCAAGCGGTCTGAACGGGTTGTACCACTTGACCGATACTTCGTATGTCCATTACTGTCTTCAGCAGAATCTTTACCGATATATGCTGCAAAAGAACTACGGAATCAAAATCAGCCGTATGAACCTTGTAGTTCTTCATCCGGAACATGAAAGCTACAGGCTCGTTCCTGTTCCGGTAATGGACAAGGAAATTGCGATAATAATTGATAGAATAAGCTGATAATTTATTATAAAGAGAGAGGGGTACCGCATTAATGCGGTAGCCCTCTCTCTTTATAATAACGCCAATAAGCTTGGCGTTATTTCATAAGTTCGATGCTGCGTTTAACGAAGTTGTTCAGAGCTTCGCCTGTGAGCATGTTGTTCTGCACCAGTGTAATGTCGATAAGCTGCTTGACGGTATTGTCGTTTGCTGCGTACTCGCCGAGAATGCCCTCTTTTTCGCTCTTTGCCGCTGTTATATCCTTCTCGATCTCGAAAAGTTCGTCCTTCTCACTCTGAGGAATATCCTCGTCCTTCTTGCCTGAGCGTGCGTCGTAAAGCTCCTTGCGGCGGCTCTCGAGTGATGCTTTCTTTTCGTCAAGCGGCTGCAGCTTCTCTGCGCAAGCCTGTTCCGCATTCTCAAGAACACGTTTGATGAGCGGGTGTTCTTCGTTCAGCAGAATATTGAACATGTCGGGCATATCACCATAGAAAGACATACCGGCCTGAATGGCAGCCATATCCTTCATACGTCGCATATATTCGGCCTGCGTTATTACTACGGGCGCGCCGCTCTCTCCCATAGCCTGTGTCTGAACATAGAACTCCTTCTTTTCCATCTTCGGCAGCTGGCTCTCGAAAACCCCGGTCAGCACCTCGCGACGTTCTTCACTGAGAGTGCTTCCCTTGTGTTCTTCTTTTACAATGAGGTTTTCTACGGTGTCGCTGTCCACACGAGTGAAGCGTGTCTTCTCTAACTTGCGTTCAAGCAGACTGATGAGCGCAACGTCAAGCTGTCCGTCCATCTGCAACACGTTGTAGCCTTTGTTCTTGGCGTTGTCAATGAAACTGTATTCCTTCTCTTTGTCGTTGGAGTAGAGGTAAATTACGTTACCCTCTTTGTCGGTCTGCTCTGCGCTTACAAGGCTCTTGTACTCCTCGTATGTGTATTTATTGCCGTCGGTGTCCTGCAATAGAGAGAACTTGCTTGCCTTGTCATAGAAATCTTCCTCAGTAAGCATGCCGTAATGAATGAAAATCTTGAGGTCGTTCCACTTTTCTTCGAACTCCTTGCGGTCGTTCTTGAAAATCTGCTGCAGACGGTCCGAAACCTTCTTTGAAATGTATGTTGAAATCTTCTTCACGTTTGAGTCGCTCTGCAGGTAAGAACGTGAGACGTTCAGAGGAATGTCCGGAGAGTCTATGACGCCATGCATCAGTGTCAGGAAGTCGGGTACAATGCCCTCGACCTCGTCGGTAACGTATACCTGGTTGCAGAAGAGCAGGATTTTGTTCTTTTGCAGTTCAAGGTTGCTCTTAACCTTAGGGAAGTAGAGTATTCCAGTAAGGTGGAAGGGAAAATCGACGTTGAGGTGTATCCAGAACAGCGGCTCGTCGCTCATAGGGTATAGCTTGCGGTAGAACTCCTTGTAGTCCTCGTCCTTAAGCTCGCTCGGCTTGCGTGTCCAGAGCGGGGTGGTGTCGTTGATGATGTTATCTTCGTCGGTCTCTACCTGTTTGCCGTCTTTCCACTCCTTCTTTTTGCCGAATGCGATTTCTACAGGTAGGAAACGGCAATATTTGTTGAGTATTCCGCTTATGCGGCTCTCTTCAAGGAACTCTTTGCTCTCTTCGTCGATATACATTATGATATCTGTGCCTCGTTCTGCCTTCTCAACCTCTTCGATAGTGTATTCCGGGCTGCCGTCGCAACTCCATTTTACGGCCTGGGCTCCGTCACGGTACGATTTCGTTACAATCTCGACCTTGCTTGATACCATGAACGCCGAATAGAAACCGAGACCGAAATGGCCGATTATGTTGTTGGCGCTGTCCTTGTACTTCTCAAGGAAGTCGGTTGCTCCAGAAAGAGCAATCTGGTTGATGTACTTCTCAATCTCTTCTGCGGTCAAGCCAATGCCGTTGTCGCTCACGGTAATTGTTTCCTTGCCGAGTGTCACTTTTACTCTCGGTGTGCCTAACTCGCCTTTGAACTCGCCCTTCTCGTAAAGGGTCTTCAATTTCTGCGTCGCGTCAATAGCGTTAGAAACTATCTCACGGAGAAAAATCTCATGGTCGCTATACAAGAATTTTTTGATTACGGGGAAGATGTTCTCGGTAGTTACCCCAATGTTTCCTTTCTGCATATGATTGTATTTTTAGTATTAATCCTTATAAACACGCAGGGATGCTCCCTGCACCTTATATATAAACAAAAAAAATGCCAGTTGTTCACAACTGACATTTTGGCATACCTTTTGGGCTCTCAACAGAAAATCAGAATCATCATCTGTCCTGCAAGTATTCTGAGGAACATCGCAAGAGGGTAGACTGTCGCATAACCGACTGCGGCGTCACCGCCCTTGCATTGCTGGTTGGCAAATGCCAATGCGGGAGGGTTGGTGCATGAACCGGATATTACTCCTGCCAGAGTATTATACTTTATTTTTAGAATATAACGCCCTGCCCGGCCGGCTATGAGTATAGGTATGACTGTTGTTTATGATACTGCTTTTCGTTATAAGCGCTATCTGTTCTTTCTATGAAAGATATTGTTGAATTTAATAGAATTGCTTATTTTTTGTAATTATAAAATCAGAGAGTGCGGCTTTTTACGCCGCACTCTCTGATTTTATCTTTTGACCTCGAACTTCAATTTGTTGTTCTCGTTGTCGGCTTCTACCATTATCGTGTCGCCGGGCTGCAGGGCATTGTCGAGCAACAACTCTGAAATCTCATCCTCGACATAGTTCTGCAATGCACGTTTAAGCGGGCGGGCGCCGTACTGAATGTCATATCCTTTGTCGGCAAGGAAGAGCTTTGCTTCGTCTGTAAGCTCTATGCTGTAGCCAAGTTCGGTTACACGTCTTAGAATCTGTGCAAGTTCAAGGGCTACAATCTCGACTATAGCCTCTTTGCCAAGCTGGTCGAAATTGATTATCTCATCGACACGGTTAAGGAACTCTGGAGCGAAACGTTTGTTGAGAGCCTTTTGAATGACATCACGTGAATATTTCTTGTCGCCGGCACGCTCGTCTTTGGCAAAACCGATACCTGCGCCGAAGTCCTTCAGCTCACGTGTACCGACATTGGACGTCATTATTATAACAGTGTTGCGGAAGTCTACGGTACGCCCGTAGCTGTCGGTCAGGCGTCCTTCGTCCATTACCTGCAACAGCAGGTTGAACACGTCTGTATGCGCTTTCTCAATCTCGTCGAGCAGTACAATGGAGTAGGGACGGCGGCGTACACGCTCGGTAAGCTGTCCGCCCTCTTCGTATCCTACATATCCCGGAGGAGCGCCAACGAGGCGCGATACGGTGAATTTTTCCATATATTCGCTCATGTCAATGCGTATAAGGGCGTCGGCGCTGCCGAACATGAACTTCGCGAGCTCTTTGGCAAGCAGTGTCTTTCCTACGCCCGTCGGGCCGAGGAACATAAAAGTGCCAATGGGCTTGTTGGGGTTCTGAAGCCCTACACGGCTGCGTTGAATGGCTTTTGTGAGTTTCTCTATGGCGCTCTCCTGTGCAATGACCTTGCCTGTAAGCTCGGCTTTCATTCCTTTGAGGCGTGTCCACTCGTCCTGTTGCATACGTTGTACGGGAACGCCTGAAATCATTGAGACAACACGTGCGACATCATCGCTTCCTACTGTCTGGCGGCTCTCAACGATGCTCTTCTCCCATTCAGCTTTCATCTTTTCCAGCTCTTTGCGGAGATTTTTCTCGGTATCTCTGAATTTTGCGGCGCTTTCGAAGTCCTGGTTCTTTACCGCGTCGTTCTTCGCAGCGTTCAGCTGGTCAATGAGCAGTTCCTGCTCTTCAATCTCTTTAGGAACGTTTACATTGTTTATATGCGTGCGGGCTCCCACCTCGTCCATCGCGTCAATGGCCTTGTCGGGGAAACAGCGGTCGGTGATATATCTGTCTGTCAATTTGACACACGCCTGAAGCGCATCGTCGGTATATGTGACATTGTGATGCTCTTCGTATCTCTCCTTTATGTTGTTGAGTATGACAAGTGTCTCCTCGTTCGTCGTAGGCTCTACGATAACCTTCTGGAAACGTCTTTCAAGAGCGCCGTCTTTTTCTATTGTCTTGCGGTACTCGTCAATAGTCGTGGCTCCGATGCATTGTATCTCGCCTCGTGCCAGAGCCGGCTTAAGAATGTTTGCGGCATCCATTGAGCCGGGTGTTGAGCCTGCGCCGACTATAGTGTGTATCTCGTCAATGAAGAGAATTATGTTGGGGTTGTTCTCAAGTTCTGTAATGATAGAACGCAGCCTCTCCTCGAACTGTCCTCGATATTTTGTTCCCGCGACGACAGCCGTCATGTCAAGCGCTATGATACGCTTGTCGAGCAGCATGCGTGACGTCTTGCGTTTGACTACAAGTTGTGCAAGCCCTTCGACAATCGCCGACTTGCCTACACCGGGCTCGCCGATGAGTATCGGGTTGTTCTTCTTTCTGCGGCTCAGTATCTGTGAAATGCGTTCAATCTCTTTCTCGCGTCCTACGACAGGGTCCAGCTTGCCCTCTCTTGCGGCCTGTGTCATGTCTGTACCGAAGTTGTCGAGAACGGGAGTGTCGTTGCCCGGCTTCGTCTGTTGGGTGCCGGCGTACGATTGCCTGCCGCTGTTGGCATGACTGCCCGGAAGGCTATCCTCATCGTCTTCGTCATTGTCGGTGTATCCAAAGCCGCCTATTGTCTTCTCGTTGTTGTCGGGCATCTTGTCTTTGAGCGCATCGAACACTTGCGAATATGTCACATTGTTCTCTTCAAGAATATTTGCGGCAAGGTTGTTCTTCTCCTTAAGTATTCCTAAAAGAAGATGCTCCGTGTCGGCCACGTTCTTGAACGAACGTGCCTCAAGAGTGGTGAAACGCAATATCCTGGCAGTGCTCATGCTCATCTCTATCTCTGTGTCGTACGGCTGGTCGGCACCGGCCTTGTCGCCGCTGCGTCTTTCAAGAGTCTCTTTCATCTCATGTATGTTCACATTGAGCTTGTTGAGAATCTCCATGGCATAACCGTTGCCGTTCCTTATAATTCCTAATAAAAGATGTTCGGGCTGAATGCTTTTGCTTCTCAGGCGTGTAGCCTCCTCTTTGCTCAGCGAAAGTATCTCCGACATCTTTTGCGAAAATTCATTGCTCATAACTCTTCTCCTCTGTTTATTCCGTGAATATCCGTTCTTTTCTCGCTGCTTGCAACAGGGTTGCGTTAGCTTTCTGCGAAGATAGCTCTTAAAACAGTCTCACGAATAATATTTTTACATAAGAAATCTTGCAAAAAGCGTGCCAAACTATTAAAAAAATGTAATAAAGTGCATTTATCTGCCTCTTTCACGAACAAAAAGCTTAATAAAAGACTATTATGGAGTTTTTTACCATTAAATCGGAAATGTTCGGGCTGAAAAACTTTGCGCCTGAACTTTTTGCCCTAAAACTAAATAATGTGATGTGAATATCTGTTGGATTAACATTATTTTTGTATCTTTGCAAAACTTTTCAAAAATAAGTACTTTTTAAGCGGTTTATGCGTTTGATATGACCGTTTTCCTTTTAAGATTTTGATTAAACTATATAAAACGAACATTGTGAAACGACTATCTTTTTTGCTGCTTTTTGCAGCATTATTTACGAATGTTGCCTTTGCTCAGGGCAATAGAATGAAAGAAACCGGCAACGACAGGTTTGCCATTAAGGCTCAGCCATTTATGGGTTTCTACATTGACATGAACAGGAATCTTATAAACATTAACCCCAGCGCGCCGACAGGTATTAATCTGGGTTTGGAGTTTCCTTCGTCACGTCAGCGTTACTGGCAGCAGTACCATAACGATCCCACTGTCGGTTTTGGCCTTTCGTACATCAACTGGGGAGCCGACAAACCTATGGGACATGCTATTTCGGCATATCCTTATATCTTGTTGCATGCAGCTCGTGCAAAGCACTTTGAACTAAAGTTCAAGCTTGCCGCCGGTTTGGGAGTAGTGAGCCGTCATTATTATTCGCACGAGATTAACGAGAGTGATTTCAACTCGCCGATAAATAATACAACGTTCAGTACTTATCTGAACGTGTATTTGAGCGCGGGCTTGGATATGGACTTCCCGATTACACGCAATTTCGCGATTAACACCGAATTCGGTTTCTTCCACATGTCAAACGGAAAGATAAGAGTGCCTAACCGCGGAGCGAACGTATTCTATGGCGCTGTCGGCATGATTGCGACCATTAACCCCGAAGAGGAGAAGGAGCCTATGGTGTTCCCGAATCTGCCGTACCGTTGGAGCCTGAATGTTACAGGCGCCGCAGGCGCAATGCATCTTGACCGTGAGGACAAACACAAGTTCTTTATCGCCTCGCTTCACACCGGAGCCATTTATAATGTATGCAACTGGTATGGCGTAGGTGCGGGTGTCGATGTCTTCTTCAACGACTGTGTAAGCACAAATTCGAAGAACGGCTTTTATCGTGAAGACCTCACGTATACATTTACCGACAAACTGCGTGTAGGTATCGGCATAAACAACGAATTTACTTTCGGTGATGTGACGGCGATTCTCGATTGGGGCGTGTATGTGTTCAACCCTTCACGTAACTACTATAACTCTTATTACCATAGCGAGGAATACAAGAAGTACGGTGACAAGCGTCCTCTTTTTTATAAGTGCAAGGATGTCGGCGTCGATGACGGTTGGAACTATTTCCGTTTCGGAGCGAAGTATCGTATTTGGGACAATATCTATGTTCAGGCATCGGCGAAGATGCACCTGCAGATTTGCGAGTATGTTGAGTTCGGTATCGGATACCGCATACCTTTCCTGAAAAAATCAAAACGTCAGAATGGTAAAGTTCTGTTCCATCACAACAGAAAATGGTGGGAAAAGTATTGATGGATGATATGTTGGCTCAGCCGCAAGGCTGAGCCAATTTTTTTTGAACAAATTATTTTATGACATTTTTAAGATATAAGGTGTCGTTTTTCTTTTCTATTAATGAGCAAGGGCTCTTTTGCCATTAAAAAGATGCGTTTCAAAGATCCGTATACAAAATGGGCTGACCTGATGTAATATAGACAATCGGTCAGCCCATTGCTGTTTAGAGGATGGATTACTTCATCACTTCTGCGATGAATGCCTGCATCTCGGCCTGATGCGCTTCTACGCTCTGCAACAGTTTGAACTGAGCCTTAGAACGTACGAGGTTATGCTCGGGATACTGTATCTTGTAATATGTATCGCCGTTGATGTAGTCGGCCAAGAAACGTACTGTCTGCATGTAGGGGAAGAGAGCTGCCGCATAAGGCAAGTTCTCGACCTCGACAGGGGTGATGAATGACGCGGCGGACTTCAGATAGCCCTTAGCGAACGACTTGAAAATTTCCATGTTGAAGTTCACGTTGTCAAGGTCTTTGTCGTCCTCCTTGCCGGTGTTGGCCGCTGAACGCAGATAGTCGCCGAAATCCGAGAAGATGAAGTTTGGCATAACGGTGTCGAGGTCGATTACGCAAAGCACGTTGCCCTCCTTGTCGAAAAGAATATTATCGACCTTTGTATCGCAGTGGCAGATACGCTTAGGCAGAACGCCCTCACGGTGCATACGCTCGCCCTTGCACATCTCTTCGGCACGTTTCTCAAGCTCATCCACAAGCCACTGCACCTCGGCAAGACGGCCAGCCTTGTTCTCTGCGACAGCCTCGCGCAACTGTTGCAGACGGAACTCCATATTGTGGAAATCTTTGATAGTCTCGCCAAGTTCTGCAGGGATATCGGCCAACATTGCCTGAAAGTTGCCGAATGTCTCTCCCACGATATACGATGTCTCAGGAGTAACAGCGCTCATAGACTCCGTGTCAGGAATAAACTCCATTACACGCCAATACTTTTCTCCGTCGAAATGGTAGTATTTGCCGTCCTTTGCGGGGACGAACTTAAGCACCTTGCGGGCGATATCGTCAGTGCCTGCAGCGACAAGCTTGCCATGTATATGCTCAGTAACAGCGACAATGTTGTTCATAAGCATATCCACATCGGGGAAGATAGCGTTGTTCACATGCTGGAGAACATAATCGGGGGCATCGCCCTCGGTCTTCACACGATAAGTAGTGTTGATTAGACCATTGCCCAGCGGGGCTACTTCAACAACATTGCCTTGAATGTTGAACTGAGAAACAATTGTGTTCATTGGAGTAATATTTAAAGGTTATAAATGTCATGTTACGCAAAAGTAAGAAAAGAAAAGATAATAATCGAAAAAAATAGATTAAATTTGCACACGAAATAATGCACCGGTTATATGCCGCGAACAGCAAAGCGCCGCATTGCTTGCGACGGCGGCATACGAGCATATTCAACAGCCAGCCGGTCTGTCGCCGTTGCCGCAAGGCAAAGGAGGAAAGTCCGGGCAGCGCAGAGCGCTCCACTTCCTAACAGAAAGCTGCTTGCGAAAGCAGAGTAACGCAGAAGAAAATAACCGCCTGCATGCAGGTAAGGGTGAGAAGGTGGGGTAAGAGCCCACCGGCCGTGCAGCGATGTACGGGCCGTGTGTCTTGGAGGCTGCAAGTTCATGTAAACCGGCGTTTGAGGGTCGCTCGCCCGAGCCGGAGGGTAGAACGCTTTAGCGTTATGGCGACATAACGCATAGATGAATGACAGACGCCCTTAACAGGGTACAGAACCCGGCTTATAGGCTGGCTGTTTTACGCAAAATGGGGCGACCGGTACCGGTCGCCCCATTTGTATTGGGATGAATGAAAAGATAATCGTTCCTATGGAATTTATTTCATATTCTTCTGCTCAAGGCCGTAACCTTTTTTCTTGTCGGTAACTTTCAGCATCACGGCTATTACGACTGCAATTGCGCCGAACAACGCAAATATTGACATCG
>JAZNPP010000029.1:0-13212 GCA_045589695.1 Bacteroidaceae bacterium | reverse complement strand
GATTACGCCAGCCGGTATCTCGAATGTATAAGTGCCTGTTTTTGTAACAACAGCATTCATCTCGAATGTGAATGTCACCTTGTTGCCTTCTACTTTAGCAGCGTTCAGCCATGCTGTAGCGATATTTCCGTTGTTAGCGTCTTTAAGATTGATGTATGTTACAGCACTTGTGCCGTCTGTGCCTGTGCCTGTGCCAGTACCTGTGCCAGTGCCAGTGCCTGTACCTGTACCTGTACCTGTGCCAGTACCTGTGCCTGTACCTGTATCTGTGCCGGCGTCGGGAATAACAAGCTCAATGTCCTTGCTGAACTCGATAGTGATAGAGCTCAAAGACTCTACAACCTCGTCAGCTGCAGGCTCCTGAGCGACAGCCTCGAACTTAACCTCGGGCTCAACAACAGGGTTCAACATTGCCAAAGCCTCTGTTGCGTCAAAGTCGCCGGCTTCGGTAATAGTAAACCATGCGCCATCGTCCCAACCGTCACTTGGGCTCTTTGAAGTCAAAGTGGTTTGGAGGCATGTGTTGCGGCTTGCGTTTGTACACCAACCCGGAGAAGCTGTGATGTAGTTTGTGCCGTTCAGGTTAAGTGAAAAATAATTGCCGCCAGCATCAGCTTCCAGCGCTACAATGACATAGTCGAAAGGAGACTCTGCTGTAAGTTTGTTTACATTGCCGTTCTTAGCGACGAACTTCTTCTCGCCTACGCTGTAGAGATAAAGTTTCTCATTGTAGCTGACGAATGCGAATTGCTGTGCCGGGCTTGTTGCATCCAAAGCTATGCTATGACAAGCCTGTGCATTGTTGTAAGTGACGCCACACATATCTACCAATGCAGCACCTTCGCCGGCATACATGCCGCCACGACCAGTGTCCTTTGATACGATAGTGTAACACTTGTCACTCGCAATCTGGTCGGCAGATGTAATCTGCGCCATCGCTGTGGTCACCATGGCAACCATCAACGTCAAGAAAAGTGTAAATTTTCTCATAAAATTAATAATTTAGTTAATAAATAGAATATTTAAATATTAAAATATTTACCGGGTTTTCGCCTTATTTTCTTTAAGTTAGCAAATGTAGTCATTTTTTTGCTATTTCGAAAAAAAAACATAAAAAATCTATAAAAACCTTGTATTTTAACTATGAAAGCTTCGCTTTGAGCGTTTAACGATTAAAGCGAAGCTTCGACGGCATGAGCAGCATCTTGTCAAGCGCAGTGCCGCAACGTGGCACCGCTTGGGTTGCGATAGCGAATGCCGCTCAACAGATTAACGATTAAAGCGAAGCTTCGACGGCATGAGCAGCATCTTGTCAAGCGTAGTGCCGCAACGTGGCACCGCTTGGGTTGCGATAGCGAATGCCGCTCAACAGAGGAGCGTTTAACGATTAAAGCGAAGCTGTTCTATATTCTTGTTGCGATTTACCCTTGACCTGTTGTTTTTTATTCTTCTTGTAGTCGTTCTGTCATGTCCTTTTGGCGCCCAAAAGGACGAAAAGGCCCGGCACAGGGCGTTCGAGCCGCTTTCTCCTCTTGCTCGTGAATTGCCTCCGGCAATATAACTCGTTCGTCGTCAGCTTGCCGTTTCAAGCCTTTCTGCCGTCTGCAGGGCGCTGCGGAACTCGCTTCGTGCGGCTATGCAATGTAAGTTATACCCGCACTTCGCTCATACAGTCCTCGCGCAATGGCCTGCACCCGGCAGGGCTTTGCACTCTCTCACTTACAGTGCCGGTTTTATTTTGAAAATTACTTCTGCTATACCGCCGGCAATGGTAATGCTAAAAACTCTAATGTGCAACAATGAAACAATTAACTATAAGAATTCGCTGTTTTCAGTTTTATGGCCTGCATACGGCAGGGCTTTGCACTCTCTCACTTACAATGCCGGTTTATTTTGAAAATTACTTCTGCTATGAACGGCCGTAGGGGCGAACCGATGTGTTCGCCCTTCTTGCTCCGCATAGCCCTTATTTCACAAGAAGAGGCCGAGCCAAAATTACTTTTGACCCGGCCTCTTGTCGTCGGGGATGAATAAAAAGCAAAGTTCAAGGCTTGTGCGGGCTTCAAAACCGCAGTTTACTGAGCGTAAATGAGGATTTTGAAGGCAAACGTAACACAGAAATTTACATTCTAGTCACCTCGTATCATTAGCGGGCAAACACACCGGTTTGCCCCTACAGTCGTTACTCGTTAAACGTTAAACTTTAAACGTTAATCCGGCTATGGCTGCGAAGTTCGGGTAAATGGGAATAAAAAGAGGGTGACCCTTTTACTTTGGGTCACCCTCGCCTGTGCTATTGCTGCAGGCGTTCTCTAAGTTCATGAAGTTACTTAACCATAACTTTTTTGCCGTTTACGATGTATATGCCTGCGTTGGTGATGTTATCAACCTTGCGGCCTGTGAGGTCGTAGATAACCTGCTCGCCGTCCTCGGCCTCAATGCCCTCTACTGCTGTGTCGCCGGTAACTGACCATGTGTATGTGCCGGTGGCGTATTCCTTGGCTTTGTATTCGTACCATGTGGCGCCGCTGTAGTCGTCCATCATCTCTACAGCTCCGTATGCTACGAATATCTGCGCGAGGTCAAGAGTGTATGTCTCGGGTTCGGTAATCTCCATAACCACGTAATCGTATTTATCCCACTCCGCTTTGGCGTATACCAATGTGTTTCCTGACGCTCTAATGCACTGAAGCTCGGTTATGTTGCCTTTGCTGTCTATAAGGTCTATTGTCTGACCGGGAGTCTGATAGTTCTCATCCCATGCAAGGCCTATTGGCTGATTGAATGTGATTGTTATGGTTTCAATCTTTCCGATTTCCTCCTCCTTAGGCGTTACTTCTTTAATCTCCAGCGGCTCAATCTTTGTAATGTTATACTTAAGGATTGCGGCGTCGTTTGGCTCACCGTTTATTGTATACAAGCCGTCAGGGATTGAAACCAAGTAATCGCCTTCATCGGTCAATGGCTCTTCGAAGGAGATGGTGATTGTGGTCGTGCTCTCGTCGTAGCTTACGTCTCCTACTGTAGGCACGCCGGACAGATATGCCGCTACCTCTTTTTCGGCATTGAATGTAACCTCGGCGTTGCTTATCGTGATAACAATCTCCTTAATCTCGGTAAGTGACTCGCTTTCGTTCGGCGATATGTTTATAACGGGCTGCGGAGCGATTATGGTGAATGTGAAGGTTTTTTCATAATCCTCGCCATCGACACTCTTTATTACCCCCTTAGGAATTTCGAGAGTGTATGTGCCCGGGGTTGAAAGCTGAACTGGCTGAAGCTCTGTCTTGCCGTCTTCGCCTTCAACTTCTTTTTGGTCGAAATTTAACATTATTCCATAAGGAACGGGCTGTGTCGGCTGGCTCGTTATCGAAGCGACAACGTTTCCGTCCTTGTCCTTTACGCTCAAACCGCCCTCGGGCCATGTTACTGTAAAATCTTTTGTTCCTTGCAAAGCAATCATACCTACAGGAGTATCCGTTTCATCCTTGAAGTTTACAATTGTCACATCGAACGGTGTGTTTACGATGAATGTGAATGTCTTTTCATAATCCTCGCCATCGACACTCTTTATTACTCCCTTAGGAACTTCGAGAGTGTAGGTGTCAGGAGTGCTTATGGTGACGTATTGCTGCTCGGTTTTGCCATCTTTGTCTACGACTTCTTCCAATAGGTCAAATATCACCATATTTTCATTGGTTCTGGCGTTTTTGATATTAATTACTACCTCTCCTTTTGAATTGAGAATGTTCAAACCGGCTTCGGGCAATGTAACTGTTATGTTCTTGTTGAACTTAAGCTGGACTCCGTATATTGCCTGAATAATTTCGCTTTCCTGAGGAAATGAACTTGTTAAACCGAATTCGACAACTTCGGCTTCGTCGTTTGCTGTCGCCTGGCTTGCGAAGGCTGTGGCAGTCAGTGCGACCATCAATGAAAATAATAGTGTAATTTTTTTCATAAGCTTAATGATTTGGTTAATAATATAATTGTCAGTTGTCTTTTTATTACTAAAAAGTATTTTGCGCTGTCATTTTTGCAAATGTATATATTTTATTTGTTATATTTTGTAAAATTAGTATAAATATTGCTGTAAATCGCTGAATTTATGAGGTCGCCGCCCCCCCCCCCTGAATGCGGATAGGGACCCTGTGGGCATGTCGCTTTACATGTATCTTCTTTTGTTATACAGGCAATGGAGAGCGTTCCGCTCTCCATTGCCTGAACTTTGTTATCTGATATTTAATTTGACAACTGTCTGTAAATTACTTTACAAAAACCTTTTTGCCATTTACAATGTAAATGCCTGTTGTCGGGTTTTCAACGCTCCTGCCCTGAAGGTCATAAACGGTTTTCGTATTTACGTTTTCGGTTTCTACATTCTCGATCGCTGTGATTTCGTCGTCTGTCTCTTCGAAATATATTGCAGGCAGTATTGTATTCTCGTCTATGGAGCTTGAAACAGTGAAGCAGTTGTTCTCTTTGTCAAAAACGATATAATATCCGTTTGCCGATATTATCGCTTTGCCGTCTGTTATTTCTATGCTCATGTCGCAGTGCTCGGGTCTCGTGCTTGCCTGAATTTTCGGCGTGGTGGACATCGCGTCTATACGAAGATAGTTTCCGAGATTGTCTCTTATGAGGTACAGAGGACCGTTTTCGCCGTAATTGTCGCTAAGGTCTATTGTGTATAGGAAGTATGCAGCGTCGGTAACTGCGTCCTGTCCCGCTTCCATAACCTCCTTGCTCGGCAGAACGTTGTTCTTGAATGCTGTAGCGAGCATTCCCTCGGCTGTGATAAAACAACGTCCGCTCTTTATCTCTGTAGCCGCAATGGTTACCGCGGGCGCCGATATTATGTAGTCGGCCTCTGTAGCCTCGCTTATGTACTCCTCGCCGTTGTATTTGAATGCGACTGCTATTTTTAATGTGCATGAAGATTCTATGGCTATTTTACCGTCAATGGTCTCATCGCACTCCTCGTCGGGCTCATTGCCGTCGGTGGTGTAGTAGTATACAACGTCAGTAACGCCCTCGACTCCGGCTGTGGGGGAGTAGGCGGTAACTGTTATAGGCTCGGTGTATACGCCTGCAGCCTTGTCAAGTTCCGGAGCTATCACGGTAAGAGCGTCTTCGCTTGCCTTCGGATAAACAAGTATCTTTGTAATATACATTATACTTGACCAGTCACCTGCTTTTTTGCCGACAACCATCTCGTATATATTGCCGGCCGCTTGGTACTCCTCATTTATTTCGTATGTATATGTTTCTGTGGTTCCGGTCGTGGCTGTGCTGACAGCGGTTGAACCTACATATACGTTCATGTCTACATTGGCGTAGCCCTTGCCGGCTTCGGGATGGCCTGTCAATTCGATTTTCTCGACTGCGAAATCAAATGCGGGAAGCTGCAGTTTTGTTCCCGGCTTGAAAAGGCGCAGAGCGGAATTGTTTTGGTCATAATAAAAATTGCCTCCGTTTTTGGTCGGGTCGATTTTTATTGTCAATCCGTTCGCAGTGTACTCCTCGGCTGTTTTTACCGACGTGTAATTGCTGTAATCGGGAATTGAGAATGAGTTGTCCGCAAAATCAAGAACAACTGTCTGGTTTACTTGCGCTGTCGCTGCAATGAACATTGAGCAAAGCGCTGAAAATAAAAGTGTAATTTTTTTCATAAGCATTTATGTTTTAATTGTTTGTTGCAAGAATTTCGCTTGCGAAATTAATGTTTTTTTGGCTATTGCGCAACTTGTTTGCCGGAAATTTTGCTTCATCGCTTGCAGAATGGAATTTTTTGTGTAAATTTGCAATGCGTTAGGGAGGTGTCCCGCAAAATGATTTTATATATGCAAGTATACGGGTAAGTCCTGTACGGCCAGCTCCTGATGAATCCTCCAGGGCTTGACCGCAGCAAAGGCAGTCGGTTGTAGCGGCGCGATGCAGGTAGCTTACCCACCCACAAGGCGAACGGCGAGCGTTCGCCTTTTTTATTTTGGGGCAATGGGGCTTGTAAACTGAAAGCGGAATTTGAAAACTGAAAAGCGGCTAAGGTTATTAAGAATAAACAGACATCGGAGAGCAAACGCTCTCCGATGTCTGTTATTTATAGAGTTAATATTAAACTCTCAACTCTATATTATATAAGGTATAGTTACTTGCTGAAGTTCTCTACCTTGAAGTTTGTCACCTTGCTGCGGAAGATGCCTGACTTCTCAAGCGGGAATACGAGCGTACGTACATAGTACATCTTGTCCTTACCGCCTTCGTTGTGGTAGATTGTCTGTTTGTCGAGCGTTTCGACGAGCTTTCCGTTCACGTAGAGCTTGGTTTCCTCACGGTTGCCGCAAATGGTCACGTGAGCCTTCTCGCCGGGGTAGAAGCGGAAGTTGAACGTGTTCAGGTAACCGTCGCGCGAGAAGCCTAACTTGCCTTCGATAGGGTCGGCGAGGTAGAAAATGGCGTCTCTTGACCTTGTGAGATATGAACCTTTACGTTCGTTGTTATAACGGATGTCGAATGATACGCTGTAGTCGAAGCCTATCTCTCTGACGCCTGTCTCCTCAACAAGGTTTTTCTTCGGCAGGAATTCGCCAATCTCAAGGATTGTGCGTTTTTCGCCGCTGAAACGGCCTGCGATGTTAAGGCCCGGAGCGTCGCTGAGAGCGAGGCGCGCCTTGTTGAACTGCTCGAACGGAACGGTGGGCTTGGCGCCTGTCCACATCTTCACAGCCATCGTCTGCATAGCGGGGTATACTCGGTAGTGGATATCCTTGCAGCTGATACCGTTGCCTGCGTGGTCGTTCCATACCGCAAACGAACCGCCCTTTATCTGCGGGTGTTTCTCCTCGAATGTCTGGTTGCCGATGACGGCTGGCGTCCAGCTGTCATAGAGGTAGTTGCAGTTGAGGTAGTCGTAATAGTAGCCTGCTGCAGGAACAATGTATGTAAGGCCGTCGGGGATGCTGATGACGTCGTAGCCGAGCTTGATCATCTCTGTCGGGTCGGCGTAACCGTTGTACCACTCGTACATGAGGACGTTATCGACCTTTACGGGGGTGTTACCCTTTGCATGTGTCAAAGCGCCCCATACGCAAGCCTGCTTGCCGTACTTCTCTGCCGTGCGTATGCAGAAGTCGGTGAAGTAGCGGAACTTCTCGACAACGGCTGTGTCACGGTTCGAATACTCGTCGGTGCCTACGTGGAAACGGGGGCCGCGGAATACCGGCTCGTCACCGCTGAGGTACTCCATGAACAATGAATCGACGAAGTTGTATGTCTCCTCTTTGAAAAGGTCGAGGTGGTCAAGACCGTAGTCCTTGCTTCCGAGTTCGGGACGGTACTTGACGAATGCGAGCGAGTGAGCGGGAACGTCAATCTCGGGGATAATCTCCACGCCGACTCTTTCGGCATGCTTCTGTAGCTCTATGAACTCTCTCTTGGTGTAGTAGCCGTCACGTGACGCAAGGCCGGGGAAGAATTCGCTCTCAAGACGGAAGCCCGAAGGAGTCTTGTCCCAGTCGTGGTTGAAGTACTGCTTGAAGGCGTTGTCGTTGAGGTGAATGTGGAAAGTGTTCATCTTGTAGTATGCCATGAAGTCTACATACTCGTGCAAGAAACTTATGGGGATGAACTTGCGGCCGCAGTCGAGCATGAAGCTGCGCATCGCATAGTCGGGGTAGTCGCTGATGAAACCCTTAGGCAGCATGCCGCCGTTCTGCTCGGCTATCTGCAGGACAGTGCGTGTCGCCCAGATGGCAGCGCGGGGCGAGTTGGCGTTGATGGTAATTTTCTTGCTGATGTCAATGGTGTAAGCCTCTTCGCCATTGGCGTTGTTCTTGCCTGTGGTGATAAGGATGTCGCCGCTGCCGGCCTTTCCCTCTTTCACTTCAAGTTCTAAACCGAACATCTTTTTGTAGTCCTCGGCGAAGAGCTCCGCAACTTCCGCAAGGTCGGGCTGCTTTGCCGGGTAGACAATCTTGGTGTCGGCTGTTACGCTGAATGTGCCTGTAGCGCCTTTCCATTCACGGATTTCGGGAATGACAAAAGGTTTCTCGTTCTTGACAGCTCCGAAGAGCGTCGCCGATGATGACAGCAGCAACGATGTCATCACGAAAAGAATTCTGTATTTCATTTATAGTCTGTTTTATATTAAATTAAAATTAATATTTTGCGAAGATAGTCGTTTTTCAGTTATAAAGCAAATGTTATTTGTGGCTGTAGCCGCCATTTACTTCGATGATGCTTCCGTTCACGAAAGGATTGTCTATGCAGAATCTGAAAGCCTCTACAACCTCGCCGACCGTGGCGAAGCGGTGTATGGCGGTCTTGCGGCATATGTTCTCTTTTATCTCTTGGGGCTTGTCCTTGTGCCAGGGTGTATCGACAAAGCCGGGGGCAATGGCGTTTACGGTCGTTCCTGTCCCCTCAAACTCTTTTACAAGGTTTTTTGCAAGAGCGTGTACAGCGGCTTTCGCTACACCGTACGACAATATTGTCGCATGCGGAGTAATGCCCATCTGCGACCCGGTGAACAGTATGCGGGAATTCTTCGGTATCAGGCTGTAAAGCTCGCGTATGAGTATGTAGTGAGAGGTTACGGCGACCTCCATCATCTTGTCCCAATCGCTGTCGCTGCTTTCTGTAAATGATTTTCTTATGGTCATTCCGGTGTTGCACACGATGCAGTCTACAGTGGCGCAACGCTCCTTTATGTACTCTATGAATTTGTACAGTTCGCTGCGGTCGCTCTGGTCTGCCTTTATCGCTTCGAAGTTATCAATCTTTTCGTTGAACCCGGAACCCGAATGTGTGGCGTATACATAGTATCCTTTGGAAATGAGCATTTTCGCTACACCCATCCCTATGCCGGACGTGCCGCCTGTTACTATTGCCGTTTTCATATCTCCATAAAGTTTTTGCGTTCGGTGAACTGCTGCATGGCACGTGCCATGGCTATGCTCTCTTTAGGCAACAGACGTGAACTGCCCAATCTCCCGTTTATTATGCACGACATCCATTCTTGAATCTCGTACCGCAGTCCCTCGCCGTCCCATTTGTAAAAGAATTTCTTGTTTTTGTTCTGGTCTTCGTAGCGCAGCTCGAAATAGTCGGTCTTCCACCATGGGGCCTCTACATAGGCGTATCCCTTTGTTCCCGAAATGACAAGGTTTCCTTCGGTCTTCACTCCCAAGCCAATCTTGAACGAACATACTGCGTTGGGGTATCGCAAAACGCCTTTCGTGTAAACGTCTACTCCGTTCTCCATTCGGGAATATATGTTCAGCTCTTTGTATTCAGTGCCCAGCAGCTTGAATATCGGAAGCAAAGGATATACCGCCGACTCGTACATGGAACCGCCTGCCTGTTCGGAGTCGAACTCTCGGCGTGACCTGTCGGGAAGCAGACGGGATAATGAGGCTTCAATGTCTACCACCTCGCCGATAGCGCCGCTCTTTATCATTACCATCAAGTGGTTGAATGCCGGGCAATGAGCTGTCTTATGTGCCTCCATGAGTACGACGCCCTGTTCTTCGGCAAGCGAATACAGCTCTTTGGCCTGCCGCTCCTCAAGCGCCAACGGTATCTCGCAGAGGACATGCTTCTTGGCGAGCAGGGCCTGCTTGCAATAGCTGTAATGGCTTAGGTGCGGCGTAGCTATGTATACGGCGTCAATGTCGTCGAGCATGGTTTTGAATGAGGGGTATGCGCAAGGCAGGCTGTTTGCCTTTACGAATCCGTCGAGAACGGCGGCGTCGCTGTCGTACGCTCCTGCTATATGTATGCCGCTGACGAACGCTGCTTCAGGAACAAAGCGTCTTGCGATGTTGCCGCAACCGACAATGCCTACATTCGTGGTCTTTTGTCTCTCTTCGCGCAGCATGGTCGAGGATATGCCCTCGGTACGCGGCAGATACACCACTTCGCAATATTCGTTAAGGTAGTCGAACTTCCCTTCCCAGTCGCTGCCTATGGCGAAAATATCTACGTCGTATCTCTGAATATCATCTATTTTCTGCCCTAAGTAGTCTTCGATTATTATTTTATCGGCAAGACCGGTGGCTTTGACCGCCTCAACTCTCTCCAATACGTTGTTGCATACGTTGAGTTTGCCGCGTTCACGGTCAAAATTGTCGTTCGTGACACCTACTATAAGGTAATCGCCTAACTCTTTAGCTCGGCGCAGAAGGTTTATGTGTCCTTGATGCAAAAGGTCGTATGTTCCGTATGTTATGACAGTCTTCATGTCAGGGTTTTGTATCGTTTGTACTATCTGTCGCTTGCTTTTCAGGAATAAGGAACGGGGTCGTCGGCAGCCATCGGGGTTGCGGAATCATCGTGTTCTATTGCGAATAGATTGTTTTCCGTGACTCTTTTACGCAATTCTATAAAGTCTTCGGCTTCTTCGGGAACGAAACATGCGCGTATCTCCTTCTCGGTATATGACATTGACGCCCCGATACTGTCGTAAATCTCGTCCTTTATCCTTTTGATTGTCGCCTCGTTGGGAATGGTGTCGTCAGTATTGTCCGCTGTAATCCTTTTCGTTGCTTTGTTGTTGCTCATTTCTCGGTTTAAATTGGTATATGACATTATTCCTTTCGCTTTGGTCCTGTACGGGACGGTCTGGCAAAAGGCAACAATCCTGATATTTCAATAGTTCTGCTTTCGAGTTACAAAAATACGAGAAACAAGCGAAATAATATCAATCTTGCCCGAATATTTCACGGCAAGTCCGATTTATTTTTGAGATTTACCCCAAAAAAAGTTTGCCGGTCTGCGATATGATGTATTAACCGTTTATTACGGCTCACCGGCAAACTCCGGGAGCTAAGCGGATTTTTGCTTAAAACAAAGACCTCGCTCTGTTTTTAACGATTAACGTTTAACGATTAACGTTTAAAGATTAACGATTAATGTTTAACGTGTAGCGATATTACTCTTGCAATGAATAAGCGACAGCAGAAGTAACTTCAAATAAAACCGGCACTGTAAGCGAGAGAGTGCAAAGCCCTGCCGGATGCAGGCCATAAAACTGAAAACAGCGAATTCTTCTAGTTAATTGTTTCATTGTTGCACATTAGAGTTTTTAGCAAAACAAGTGTCAGCATTTTTGGGATTAGTGGAGGACTGTTTGAGCGTCAGGTAAGAAAAACAGCTTGCTGTTTTGCGCCGCCAAGCGAGTTCCGGACACCCAAAAAATGTCAACTATGTTTTGCGTTAAGAAAACGACCATGTGCAGAGGTCTTTGGTACTTTCTGTCGGCACAGAAAGTACAAGAAAACAACGACAACAGGGGAGCGAAGAAAGTTTAGAGTTGATGGTAGGTGAGTTTAAAACAAAGACCTCGCTCTGTTTTTAACGATGACGGTATTGTTCGGAAATTACTCGTGCAATGAATAAACGACAGCAGAAGTAACTTCAAAATAAAACCTGCACTGTAAGCGAGAGAGTGCAAAGCCCTGCCGGATGCAGGCCATAAAGCTGAAAACAGCGAATTCTTATAGTTAATTGTTTCATTGTTGCACACTAGAGTTTTTAGCAAAACATTACTCTTGCAATGAATAAGCGACAGCAGAAGTAATTTTCAAAATAATCCGGCACTGTAAGTGAGAGAGTGCAAAGCCCTGCCGGATGCAGGCCATAAAACTGAAAATAGCGAATTCTTCTAGTTAATTGTTTCATTGTTGCACATTAGAGTTTTTAGCAAAACAAGTGTCAGCATTTTTGGGATTAGTGGAGGACTGTTTGTGCGTCAGGTAAGAAAAACAGCTTGCTGTTTTGCGCCGCCAAGCGAGTTCCGGACACCCCAAAAATTCAACTATGTTTTGTGTTAAGAAAACGACCATGTGCAGAGGTCTTTGGTACTTTCTGTCGGCACAGAAAGTACAAGAAAACAACGACAACAAGAAGAATAAAAAAACAATGGCCCGACCCTCCGAACAGGCAGGAGCTATTCGCTTTTTCTCACGCCAAAAAGGAAACGGGCAACCGCCTCGCTTTTTCTCATGAGCGAACTTACGGCCAAACAGACTGCGACAACCACGACAGCGAGCAGCGACGAGAGCAAGAATTCCAGCACAGGAGCATTACCGTCCACATAACGAAGACAGGCATCAGGCAAATCCACCTCAAGAAAGAAGAAATGCAACAAATAAATATCAAGAGTTCTTCTGCCTATAAATTTCAAGAAGGCAGACAGCGGGCTGTCACCGGAGAAGGATGAACGGCACTTTCTGAAAAGAGCGAACGTTATCGTTATCCCGCAAATAGCAAGAACAAACTTAATAACCTTTTGCAAGTACACATTAGAAGACTCCAGATCGATGAAAATATTGACAGACAGATAGACAATAACCGCAAATAGAACCGAATATGAATTGTCCAGAAGATATTCCACCTTATGGAAATATTTTTTCACATAAGCGCCTATAATAAAAAACACAAAGAACGTCAATTGGCTGACGCCGAGCAAACATGCCGTATTAGAGACGAATAAAGGCATACTGTCCTCGTACATCCATTGCTTAGGAACAAAAAACAAAAACAGCCCCATTAATGCCATCACGGCAAAAACGGCCCTATCTTTAGCCCCAACCGCCTCCAAGAGCTTTATGGTTCCGATATACAGCAAGAAGTAGCCGAACAGCGTAAAAGTAAACCAATAACCTATTTTGTCTTTGTTAAACAAGGCTTCGGACGCCGTATAACCTATCAGGCCGGCATAACACATCATAAAAAGGAAGGGCGAGACCACCTGCACAAGAGCTTTATTAGACAAAAACTTCTTTATATTTCCGAAACTCCATACAAATCCGGCTCTGTAAAACACGAAACCGCTTATAAAAAAGAACAGCGGCATACGGAATTGAAGAAGATAATAGTGAAGACAGCCGGGATCGCCCGTTTCCACGCCTGTACTTTTGGCCACATGCATCACAATAACCAAAATCATCGTGAAGCCCCTTAACGCGTCAATATACCCGATTCTTTTTGATTTTTGTAGATGAGATTGCATTGTAACCTTAATTAGATAAACAAATAAGTCTCTCAGTTACACTGAGAGACTTATTGCGGTGCGTACGGGACTACTGCCCCGTAAATAAACCCCTTCCTCAATAAGGCAAGAGACCGATTTTATCAGTTAGTTTTATCTAGGTTCCAACTTTGGTAACAAAGATAAAGCTTTTTTATAAAGCACGCAATAAAACAGTATAA
>JAZNPP010000028.1:0-32202 GCA_045589695.1 Bacteroidaceae bacterium | reverse complement strand
ACGTTGCTCTTGCCCATAACAGCCGCAGGAAGAGCTATCTCTCCAGTGTTGTTGAATGTCCAGTTGTTATTGTTTACTGCGCCATACTCAACTTCTGTCCACTCGGTGGTTGAGACATTGCCGGTGTAGTCGCTTGTCACGAGCAGTTTGTGGTTTGCGGCAGCAAGGCTCGCATCGCCTTTATTGATGACATAGTCGAATACGATATTAGCGGCTGTCTCGTTGCTGAGGTCTATAGCCGGAGATACAAGCCAGCTTTCAGCATCCTGGCTTGCGCCGTTTGAATAGCCTGATACTTTTGCATGGTGGTAGCTTGCATCAGCATACCAAGCGTAAGCTCCGACAACCTCTGTAGTCGTGAAGCTGCCAAGAGAGTCCGCAAAAGGCTCATTGAGGTATTCGCCTGCAGCCGGCGTTTCGGGCTGCTCTTCGCCGCCCTCTTCGCCTTCGCCGCCTTCGTCTTCGCCGCCTTCGCCGCCTCCGGCGTTGCCGCCGTCAGCAGTAACGAGTTGCGCGTCATCGACGAGGAACGAAGCGCCGTTGCTTAACTTGTTGTTCATGACAACAAGAGCAATCTCTGTATCTTCGGCCAAAGTGAACTCATATACACGTGCTGTCCACTCATCGGTAACAGCCGAAGCTTGGGCTGACTCGTATGTGTATGTTCCGACCTTTCCGTCTACAATGGGTACATAACCGATTCTGCAATAACCTTTGTCGGCACCGTTCGCCTTTACATATACGCTGAATGTGTATGTTCCGGCTTTAAGGCTGTAGGTCTGTGATGCCATGCGGACGTTCTTTGATGAACCGTTCACGATAACTGAATAGTTGCCTGTGCGTGCGTCGGTACTCTGAGCTACTGTAGCGTTGTGACCTTGAGGACCGGTCCAACCTGCAGGAGCGTCGCCGTTCCAGGTCTCAAAGCCCGGGTTAGCGATAAGGCTGTCGCCCTCGGGAACAACCGGGGTCTCTGGAACTTCAGGAGTCTCAGGCTCTTCGGGAGTTGCAGCTCCGAATCCGTGCGCTACAACAACGTTCTTAACTTCCCATGTGCCCGCCTTTGTCGAGGTCGCTGTGTACTTGAAGGCAATTGTAACGTTTGCCTTGCCCATAAACTCGGCAGGTATCGCTACGTTTGCCTTAAAGAAATTGTTCCAGTCTGCACCCTCAACGACTCCGTAAGGAATATTTACCCAATTAGCGGTCGCTGCATCGCCTGAATAGTTGTCGCTGATAAGCAGTTGGTTGTGCTCGGCGACTTTGCCGCTTTGGGTGTAGCGTATAATGTATTCAAAAGCAATGTATGCCTCTGTTTCGTTCGTGAAGTCGATAGCGGCAGAAATAAGCCAGCTCTCCGCTGCATTGTTAATCTTTGATGCACTGTCATACGATGTTATCTTTGCGGTGCTGTAGTCGATAACCCATGGATACTCGCCTACGGTCTGCTGTGTCTTGAATGTACCGAAATCAGTAGCGAATGTCTCATAAATATACGCTCCGCTCGGTGTCTCGGGCTCTTCGGGAGTAACGCCGTCAATCACATACTTGGAAACGGTCTTCAAACCGGGAACGCCAAAGTACTTCTCAAGGCTGCCGGTAAGGGTTACCTGCTTCTTGTAGTTGCTCGGGTTGTCTACAAGGTTCAATGCGCTGCGTACTGCTCCGCTCGGCAACTGAACAGGCATACACTTGCTGTGGTCGGTCTCTTCGGGAGTGTCAGCGATAAGCAAGTTGGTGTTGGCTTCTGTCGTTGCGCTGAAGATGCAACCCTCTTCGTAGACCTGGCCCTTTACGCTGCCCACTATGTAGCCTTTTACGATTGCCGGCTTGGCTGCGCCTGTGAATGCCGCAATAGCCTCAGATACTGTGTACTCAACAGCGTCTTCGGGCTTCTCCTCCTCGCCTTCCTCGGGCTTGCCGTGCTTAACCTTGAAGTTCTTGACCTCCCATGTTCCGGCCTTTGACTTGGCTGTGTAACGAAGGGCGAACACTACGCCGCTCTTGCCCATGAACTCTGCGGGCACTGCAACGTTCGCCTTTGCGAATGTTACCCAGTCGGCACCCTCTTTTGCGTCGTAAGGTATGTCGGTCCATGTGGCAGCCGCTGCATCGCCGCTGTAGTTCGAGCTTACGAGCAACTGGTGGTTGGCTGCAACCTTGCCGCTCTCGGCATAGCGAATGATGTAATCAAATGTCACGAACGCCTCTGTCTCATCTTTGAAATCGACAGGGTCGGAGATAAGCCAGCTTGTAGCCTCTTTGTTTGTACCGTCGATGTAACTTGTCGCTTTCGCGGTCTTGTAGTCAATGATCCAGGGGGTATCGCCGACTGTTTCTACAGGAGAGAATACTCCGAAACCTGTTGCGAAAGTCTCGTTGATATAAACGCCCTCTTCGGTCTCTGTACCGCCGGTGCCGCCGTTTGTGGGGAACTTGTACGGGGGCTCAGGAACGTATGTACACGCATTGAACGCAAGCAACGCCAAAACCGCTAAAAATAGATTCTTGATTTTCATAGTGCTTTTATTTTATTTATTCTTATTATTCCGAAATTAGTTCAATGTCATCTGTTGAACTTATCATGAACTGCCAATAGTTGTTGAAACGTGTCAGAACGCCGTTCATGTTAAGCTGTCCTGCAGGCATAATGTCGTTTGCGAAATCGGCATACGTGCTCATGCGCAGAATGATGTTCGTATTGCCGACTTTTACTGTGCGCTCAACGACATTGCTGCTGTTGGCAAGCTCCTCGGGGGCCCATTTCTCTGTGCCGTCGGCGCCGGCGATAGCTACGTTCTCAAGGCGTACGAACTTTGCGAGTTTCTCCTTGTTCTCATCGGTGAAGTAATCCTCGTCGATAACAAGCGGAGTCATCTCCTCCTGTGTCCTGTCGGGCTGGCCGACAATGCGTACATGCTCGGGGAAAACGCTCTTGTTCATGCGACCGATGCTTCCGTTGTAGAGCCCGCCTACCTGCGCCATCTTTCCGTAGCCGCCTACATAGAGGTCTTTGCAGTCTATGCGTACTCTCTGGCCGATGGCCATTGTGGCATAGAGGCCTACGTCGTTTACGCCAATGATTATCGCGCCGGTCTTGTCGTTGATGACAAACTGCTTGTATACGTTTCCTGTCGCATCGTTAGCCACTACAACGCCTTCGATAATCAAATCTTCGGTCACCTGTTTTGAACTGTTCGATGAAATAGTCGAAGCGAACTTCTCTTTCAAAGCCTCTATCGTAATGTTGGCTTCGCCAATATTGTTGTTGCCGTACGGCGGTGTCGTCAAATCGGGAGCGTCAAAATCGTTCATGCAAGATGTCATTGCAAAGAGCGATACCGCAACTATTGATAAATATCTTAATGTTTTCATATTTTATTCCTTGTTATATATATTCTCTTTGCTTATCAGAAACGGAAACCTACATTCAGGTATGCGTTGAATGCGTTGGCATAGTACAAGAACGGGTTCTTAGAGAACTTGTATGTACGCTCGCTGCCGTCCTGGTAGCTGTCGTCACGGTTCTGCTCGTAACCGCCTGTAATCATATTCTGGTTGTTGAGAATGTTGTTGAGGCTTAGGTTGATATTCAACTTCTTGCCGCGTCTCAGGTTTATGCTCTTGCCTATTGAAGCATCGACCATGAAGCCGCCTTTGCCTTTGTACTGTGCAGGGATGTCGAGTCTCTCCTCGCCTGTTGTAGCGTCGATGACAGGGTCGCCCACAACGCTTGCAAGGCGAGCGTAGCTTGACGCATCGATGTATATCCTGTCGTAGTAGTTTACGTTAGCGCTCAAATACCAACCCTTGATGTTGTAATCGACTCCAAGGCTCAATGCTGTGAGCGGTGTTCCGTCCACCTTCACGCCGTCCACGTAAACCTTGTCTTCCATTACGACCTTTTCGTTCTCGCTGATAAGGAAGCCGTCGGCGTTGCCCCAGTATTCGGCGTCACCTACCGATGCGATAGCGTTTACCGAAAGCGATGATGTTATGTTGTAAACGACCGCAGCTTCAAGTCCGTAATGTATTTTGTCCACGCCTGTCATTGTGAGGTATGTGAACTGTGACTGCTGGTCGTTGTAGAATGCGTTCTGCTCTACAAGGTCCGAAAGGAGGGTGCAGTATCCGGTCGCTTTCGCTGTTACAGGACCGTAAGAGAATTTATATGACGCCTCGGCGTTCAGGATGTTCTCGTTGGTGAGTCCATTAACGAAGTCGTTGCGCATACGGGGAGCGATGAACGAGTTGTATGCGATTGGCGCGCGGTTTTCGTATCCCCAACCGAACGTAACGGTGTTGTATGCGTTGAACGGCATCACGATACCCATTCTTGTTCCTGCGCCCAGGAAGCCGGCTGTGCCGCTGCTGCCCTTAGAGTACTCCATAGCACGTCCGTTACGCATGTTTCCGTAACGCTCCATTGTGGTGCCTTCCACATTAGCGCCCCAGAAGAGGTTGAATATACCCTTGCTGAACTGGTGCTGGTAGAAAATATTCGCCTTGTTCACGTAAATGTCGTAGTCGTATCCGAATACGTCGCCTACGTTAATCTGGCGGTTAGGGTTGTCCACGTCGTTCTGTATGTAGTCGCTGTTCATTCCGAAGTCGCCTACAGAGAACTTGTCGATATCGGTATATTTGTTGGCTCCCAAAAGGTCGCTCATGGTCTTGTAGTGCATGCCCTTAGTAGTTCCCAAGTTGATGCCCACTGTACCTTTGTTGTATTGGTCGAACTCGATGTTAAGAGTAGAACCCAAGTTTAGAGTGAGCTGGTCGTTGTGACGTCTCTCTACATAGTAGAGGCACTCGCCGCCGCCTGCGTTAGCCTGTTGGTTGGCGAAATACATATAGTCCCAGTTGAGCTGGCGGTTGGCCTTGCTCGATGTCCAGTACTCGTAGCGTGTCATGTAGTCGGCATATTCGTCCTCGGTAGGAGTATATGTGAGGTCCCACACGTCATACGCAGCGCTCGGCAAGTTCTGATAGTAGTTCGGACGGGGATCGGCTGCGTTTCCGTTCCAGCCGAGAGCCGACGTGCTGTACATTGAGTATTTGCCGAACAGAGATGTAGTCAGCTTCATCTTGTCGTTTATCTGGTAGTCCCATGTGGCGATGATTGCCGGCTCGTATGAGTTTACCACACGCGCGTTACGCTTTTTGCCGCCCTGATAGCCCCAATGGCTGTTGTAGTAGTGCGAGCCTGCGAGCCAATAGGCCTCCTCTGTCGCGGCGGCCTGCTGGGCGCGTTCTGTGGGCGAGCCCCATGTGGCGATAGAGACGCTGTGCTTGTCGTTTATTTTCTTCTCGGCAGCAAGGAAGTAACCGAAAGAGTTGTAGAATGTACCTTCGATGACGCCCTCGTTCGCCCAACGGTACGACGCAGAGCCTGTGAATGCCCAACCGTTTTTCATGAGGCCTGTTGAGCCTGTATACATGGCACGGGCAAGGTAGTTGCGGTTACAGCCTACGAGCGAAGCCTTGTGGCCTGCCGCATACTGGCTGGCACGCATGTTGATGTTGCTTGAGCCGCCGATACTGCTGAAACCGTAAGTGTTGTGCTCAAGGTAAACCGAACCCTCTTTGTTGCGGGTAGCATCGTTCAAGCCGCCTATCATGCCATAGCTGAACTGGCCTCTTTCGGCGTCGTTCAGCATGACTCCGTTCGCATACACGTTGTTGTACTGTGAGTTGTAGGCTCTTATGCGGAAACGCATTGGACTGAACAGGTAGCCTACCTCGGAAAGGAAGTAGTCGTCGTTTGACGAAACCATAGCGGTCGTTCCTGTGAAGTCCTCGTCCTCGCCGAGCTGTCCCTCCGAGAATGTGTACGACTCATTGCTGTCATCACTGAGAATGATGATGTTGCTTGCCTTGTCAGCCTCCTTCTGCAGCAACGTGTCGGTAGGAAACTGATTGCGTGCGGGCAGTTGCCGTACCATGCCGTTGTCCAGCTTGCTGACAAATTTGTTGCTCTCTGTTGCTGTGTCCTGGGCTTGCGTCTCGGTAATGTTTACCGTACCCGCGCATAGCGCAAACAGCGCAACGATTTTTAAAAACTTACTCATATCTATGTAAAAACTTAATTTATAGTCTCTTGAGTCTATTATGCTTTTTTTATGCTCTTCCCTTTGGGAAGATAACTTGCAAAGGTAAAAAAAAGTAGACAGATGTAAAAGTATTATAATATTTTTTTGAAAGTATAATATAAGGCAAAGAGAGTCGGACGCAGATTGTTCTCGTCCGACGCTCTTTGCTTAACTGTTTCGGGTAATCGAATATCAGATGTTCTTTGCGATGAAGTCTCCGACCTCTGTCGTCGTAGACGGTCTGACGCCTGCCGGGGCAATGTCCTCTGTAACGACATTCTGTTCTATCGAGAGGTTTACCGCATGGCGAATGGCTGCTCCGGCCTCCATGTCCGCGAACGCGTACTCGAACATCATAGCTGCCGAAAGTATGGTCGCGACGGGGTTGGCAATGTTCTTTCCTGCTGCCTGAGGGTATGAGCCGTGAATGGGCTCGAACAGCGAAGTGCCCGTTCCTATAGATGCCGAAGGCAACAGACCGAGCGAGCCCGTTATAACGCTTGCCTCGTCGGTAAGAATATCGCCGAACATGTTCTCGGTCACCATAACGTCAAAGTGGCATGGCTGCTGGATAATCTTCATGGCGGCATTGTCCACGAACATGTATTCAACCTCTACATTCGGGTACTCCTTCTCCATGTTCTTTGCTGTCTCACGCCATAAACGTGATGTGGCAAGCACGTTGGCCTTGTCTACCACGGTCAGCTTGCCTCGGCGTTTGCCTGCATATTCGAAGCCCAAGCGGCATATACGCTCTATCTCTTCTTTTGTGTATACGCAAGTATCATAGGCAGTGCGGCCGTCTTCGGAACGTCCTTGCGGGCGGCCGAAGTATAGTCCTCCGGTAAGCTCCCGCACGCATATGAAGTCGGCATTCCTGACAAGGTCATGACGCAGCGGCGAACGGTGCAGCAGTGACTCGAATGTGTTTACCGGACGCAGGTTCGCATAAAGGCCGAGCTTCTTGCGCATAGCCAACAGACCCTGCTCGGGGCGTACCTTAGCCTCGGGGTCGTTGTCGAAACGGGGGTCTCCGATAGCTCCGAACAGAACAGCGTCCGACTCTGAGCATATACGGTGCGTCTCGTCGGGGTAAGGGTCTCCTACGGCATCAATGGCCGCTGCGCCTACTGCCGCATATCGGTACGTTACCTTGTAATCGAATTTTGCGGCAACAGCGTCTACCGCCTTTATGGCCTGCGCTACAATCTCCGGGCCAATGCCGTCGCCCGGCAGGACGGCTATCTTAATCTCTTTCATCTTATAGTTTGTTTTCGTTTTCGAAAGCTTCAATCTCGGAACGTATGCTGACAAGGTAGTCTACATCGTCGTATCCACTCATAAGGCACTGTTTTTTGTAGGGAGCAATCTCAAAAGACTCTTTGATGTCTGTGCCGACAATCTCGACCGTTTCGGCGGGGAGGTCTATGAACAGCTCTGTAGCGGGGTTTTTCTTTGTAGCCTCGAAAATGGCGGCAAGCATCTTCTCGCTTACCATAACGGGCAACAGTCCGTTGTTCAGAGCGTTGTTGCGGAAAATATCGGCGAAAAAGCTCGATACTACGGCACGGAAACCGGCGCCTTCGATAGCCCATGCTGCATGTTCACGGCTTGAGCCGCAGCCGAAGTTTTTTCCTGCGACGAGTATCTCGCCTTTGAACAAGGGCGAGTTCATGACAAAATCCTCTTTAGGGTTTCCCTGCTTGTCGTATCGCCAGTCGCAAAAGAGATTCTGTCCGAATCCTTCTCGTGTGGTGGCTTTGAGAAAACGTGCAGGAATAATCTGGTCGGTATCGATATTCTCTATCGGCAGAGGAACTGTCGTCGAACGGAGTGTCGTGAATTTTTGTCTCATATATTCGCTGTAAATCGTTTATATCATTGTTCTCGGGTCTGTAATGACTCCTGTAACTGCTGCTGCCGCCGCTACTAAAGGTCCCGCCAGCAAGGTGCGCGCTCCCGGGCCCTGGCGGCCTTCGAAATTTCTGTTCGATGTGGCAACGCAATATTTGCCTGCGGGAATTTTGTCCTCGTTCATGGCGAGGCATGCCGAACAGCCGGGCTGGCGAAGCGCGAAGCCCGCCTCTTCAAGAATGTCCCGAAGTCCTTCCTCTATGGCAAGGCGTTCGACCTCTTTTGAGCCGGGAACAATCCATGCCGTTATGTTATCGGCTTTCTTGTGTCCCTTGACGAAATTAGCAAAAGCTCTGATATCCTCTATCCGGCCGTTGGTGCAGCTGCCTACGAATACGTAATCTACAGGCTTGCCCAGCATCTTCTCGCCTTCGGTAAATCCCATGTAATCCAAAGCCTTTTCATACGAAGCCTTAGATGCAGGGTCCATCTTCTCCGATGCGGGAATAGTGCCGATTACGGCTATGCCCATGCCTGGGTTCGTTCCGTATGTAATCATCGGCTCGATGTCTGCCGCATCGAACGTTATCTCTTTGTCAAAGACGGCATTGTCGTCAGAACGAAGCTTGCTCCAGCGCTCTACAGCCTTTTCCCACTCTTCACCTTTTGGAGCGAACTCGCGTCCTTTCAGATATTCGAAAGTAGTTTGGTCCGGGGCTATCATTCCGCCTCTCGCTCCCATCTCGATGCTCATGTTACAAATGGTCATTCGCGCCTCCATTGAGAGCGAGCGTATTGCCGAGCCGGCGAACTCCACGAAATATCCTGTACCGCCGCCGGTCCCTAACTTGGAAATGATATACAGTATGATATCCTTCGAACATACGCCCTGTCTGAGCTCACCCTCTACATTTATTCTCATGCTCTTGGGCTTAGACTGCAGAATGCATTGCGAAGCGAAGGCCATCTCGACCTCGCTCGTGCCTATGCCGAATGCGATGCAGCCCAACGCTCCGTGAGTCGAGGTGTGGCTGTCGCCGCAAACTATTGTCATGCCGGGTTGCGTCAGTCCTGTCTGCGGGCCGATGACATGTATGATGCCGTTACGCTCCGAGCCGATAGGGAATAGGGTTATTCCGTTATCATTACAGTTTTTCTCAAGCGCAGCTACCTGCTGAGCCGACTGCGGGTCGGCTATTGGAAGGTGCTGGTTCTTTGTCGGTATATTGTGGTCGGGGCTTGCCGTCACCTGCAGCGGACGGAAGATCTCTATACCTCTGCGTCGCAATCCTGCAAAAGCCTGCGGGCTTGTAACTTCGTGGATATATTGTCTGTCAATGTAGAGAACGCATGACTTTCCGTCAAGCACACGTACGGTATGCGAGTCCCATATCTTGTCGAAAAGAGTATTCATGGCCTTATGCTATTTTAGATATCGCGTCAATAAAAGACTCAACCGACGCTGTTACAATGTCGGTATTGGCTCCGAAGCCGTTGTATGTCTTTCCCTTGTGAGAAATCTGCATGTGTACTTTTCCTAAATCGTCGCTGCCTCGCGTGATAGCCTGAATAAGGAACTCTTCGATGTGGACGCGACGCTTCGTTATGTTCTTCACGGCTGTTATCGCCGCATCGACAGGGCCGTTTCCGCATGCAGTCTCGGTGAATGTATCGCCGTCGAAGCTTATCTGTACTGTAGCAGTAGGCATTGCCGACTTTCCGCAGACAACCTGCAGGCCTGTGAGCTGTATGTTCATCCTGCGGCGTGACGATGCTGTTCCTGCAAGCACTTCGAGGTCTCTTGTGGTGACCATCTTCTTTTTGTCGGCCAGCTCCAGAAAGCGTTCGTAGATGTCGTTGAGTTCTTCGCCTTCGGGGTTGTAGCCAATCTCTGCAAGGTGGTGCTTTAAAGCCGCACGTCCGCTGCGGGCCGTAAGAACGATGCTTGACTGGTCTACGCCAACATCTTCAGGGTCAATGATTTCATAAGTCTCCCGGCTCTTGAGTACGCCGTCCTGGTGAATGCCCGACGAGTGAGCGAACGCATTACGTCCGACAATAGCCTTGTTGGCTTGTACCGGCATACGCATAAGGTTAGACACGAGTTTGCTCGTAGAAATAATCTGCTTAGAGTCGATTCCTATCTCGTAATCAAGGTTAGAGTGGCACTTGATAGCCATTACAACCTCTTCGAGCGCTGTGTTGCCGGCTCTCTCGCCAAGTCCGTTTATTGTTACCTCTACTTGTCGCGCGCCGTTCTGCACGGCCGCAAGAGTGTTGGCTGTCGCCATGCCCAGGTCGTTGTGGCAGTGGGTCGAAATAATCGCCTTGTCAATGTTAGGAACATTGTTCATCAGGTATGCGATCTTCGCGCCGTACTCGCTAGGCAGGCAATAGCCTGTAGTGTCGGGTATATTCACGACAGTAGCTCCGGCTGCTATGACAGCCTCTACTACACGCGCGAGAAACTCCTCGTCGGTGCGTCCTGCGTCCTCGGCGTAGAACTCCACGTCATCGACAAAGCGTCGTGCGTATTTTACAGCCTCAACAGCCTGTTCCATCACGGTCTCAGGTGTCATGCGGAGCTTCTCGTAAATGTGATATGTCGATGTGCCGATGCCTGTGTGTATACGGCCTCTCTTCGCAAACTCTAACGACTGCGCGGCTACGTCAATATCCTTTTTTACGGCGCGTGTAAGAGCGCAGATTGTCGGGTTTGTCACTGCCTTTGAAATTTCTACAACCGAATTGAAGTCTCCAGGGCTCGAAATAGGAAAACCCGCCTCAATGATGTCCACGCCCAACTTTTCGAGCTGACGTGCCACCTCAATCTTCTCTATGGTGTTGAGCTGGCATCCGGGTACCTGCTCGGCGTCACGTAACGTGGTATCGAATATATATACTTTATTGCTCATCTTTATCCTTGTTTTTTTAAGTACAGTCTTTGTTGTCAGTTATCACTTATCAGTTGTTCTCGGGACGGAGCGATATTCTTCACGTGTCACGACGTTCTCTTCAACGCCGCCAAAATACATCTTTGCCATATCTTATAATCTTATTTATCGTTTTCATTTATAATCTGTTTCCGTTTCTCCTCGACATACTTCATGTATTCGCTCATAAGCTCGCGCCGCTGCTTGATGATTGCGACGGGGCCTGAACAAACGAACTGGTATAGTCCGTAGGGCGACAACATCTGGTAAACCTCGTCTATCTCCTCTTTGTGTCCGGTCTTCTCCAATACGATATAATCGTCGTGTATGTCGAGGATACGCACGTTATGACGGCGTACAAGCTCTTCCACGTTACGGCTGCGTTGCACCTTGTATAACGCTATCTGCTGCAGCACAACCTCGCTCGGAGTGTAGCAGAACGCCTTCAGGACATCAACCTTCTTCTCTATCTGTTTTACAAGGTTAGCGACCTTCTCTTCGTCGTTGCATACCCTGATAGTATATTTGTGAACGCCCTCGATAGCCGACTCCGAAACGGTAAGCGACTCGATGTTTACGTTTCTGTGGGTGAATACAGTCGTAATCTGGCTCAAAAGTCCAACTTTGTTCTCCGAAAATACGGTTATGATAAACTCTTTTTCCATCTCTCTTTCGGTTTATATTACTCTAATCGTATATTCTCTAAAGGCTCTCCTGCCGGTACCATCGGGAATACGTTTTCCTCTTTCAACACCTTTACCTCAAGCATGAAAGCGCCTTCGGTCTCGTGCATCTCTCTTATTGCGTCTTCCAGTTCCTCTTGTTTCGCAACGCAACGGTATGGGATGCGGTTGGCCTTCGCCAAGAGGTCGAATTCCGGGTTTATAAGCTCGGTATTCGAGTAACGGTGGTCGTAGAACAGCTCCTGCCATTGGCGTACCATGCCTAAATACTCATTGTTTAGAAGAATTATTTTCACTCCCGCATTCGATTGGTACATTGTCGCAAGCTCTTGCGAAGTCATCTGTATTCCTCCGTCGCCGACAAAGAGGCAAACCTCTCTTTCAGGCGCCCCTAATTTGGCTCCTATGGCTGCGGGCAGGCCGAATCCCATTGTTCCGAGACCTCCCGAAGTGATGATGCTTCGAGGGCGGCTGAAACGGAAGTAACGTGCCGCAAACATCTGCTGCTGTCCGACATCCGTTACAAGAATAGCGTCTTTGAATACGTTTGAGACGGCATTTACAACCTCGCCCATCCTGAGCATAGGACCTTTGTGTATAAGAGCCGGTTCAATGACATCCTCACGCTCGATGTTCGCGCAAAGCCTGAACTCGTCAATCCATTCCGAATGGTCGTTCTTGGCAATCTTTTCGGTAAGGAGCGGGAGCGTTTGCTTCACGTCGCCCATGACAGCCACATCGGCATATACAAGCTTGTTCACCTCGGCCGGGTCTATCTCCATGTGTATTATTTTCGCGTTTATGCCGAAATTGGCAGGCACGCCTACCGCACGTTCGTCAAAACGCATTCCAATGGCTATTATAAGGTCGCAGTCCTTGTTCTTTATGTTGGGCCCGTAGTTGCCGTGCATGCCTATCATGCCCATGTTGAGCGGGTGCCCTGTCGGTAGTACCGAAAGGCCCATGAGCGTAGACGCCGCAGGTATGCCGCTCTTTTCGACGAACTCCCTAAGCTCCTGTTCGGCATTGCCCAGAATTACTCCCTGCCCAATGAGTGCCATTGGCTTGCGGGCGAGATTGATGAGACGGGCGGCCTCCAGAATAGAGCCGCTGTCGATGTCGTTGTACGGCATGTAGCTGCGTATGAACTTCTTTTGGTTGTACTCGAAATCGAGCATGCCGTTCTGCGCGTCCTTAGTGATGTCCACGACAACAGGTCCGGGGCGGCCGCTTGATGCTACGTAGAATGCGCGGGCGATAGCCTCAGGGATATCTTCGGCACGCTTTACCTGGCAGTTCCATTTTGTCACCGAGTTCGTGATCTCAATGAAGTTTATCTCCTGAAAGGCGTCTGTGCCTAAAATGGATGAATTCACTTGTCCGCTTATAAGAACTACAGGCGTCGAGTCGAGCATCGCGTCGGCCAGGCCTGTCACCGTATTCGTCGCTCCGGGACCCGACGTCACCACGCATACTCCTGTACGGCCTGTGGCGCGGGCATATCCCTGAGCTGCATGCACAGCGCATTGCTCATGCCGTACCAATACATGGTTTATCTTGTCTCTGTAGTCGTAGAGCGAATCGTATACGGGAGTAATAGCTCCTCCCGGGTAACCGAAGATTGTTTCCACGCCTTCCGCAATCAAAGAGCGGATAACAGCATCGGAGCCGCTTATATGCGGCAGGTTCTCTTTTGCTGCTGCAGGAGCCTTTTCTGAAAATCCTGATATTGCCATTATATATAATGTATTATTTGTTCAGTACGCAGCCCATAAACATATTGATAATTAAAAAGCCTCTCTCCGGGGGAGAAAGGCTTGGTATGTAAATGCGTTAAGTATGTATACACAACCTTTCTCCCGTTATCTTTTAAGGACGACGAGCAGTAGGTTAGCGACGTTATACAGACTTGCGTACATGAATGTTTCTATTTTGTGTTTGCGAAAGTAATAGTAAATTCATAAAAAACAAAAGAAAACGGATTTTTTTACACAAAAAACAGTAAAAAACTATCATTTTGAACGCCTGAACGGCAAAAACTTCTCAAAAACGATAAAACGATGCGTTTTTGTGTCGTATAACGGATATTCTTCAGTTTGTTCCTTTTTTTATCTGCCATAATGTTGTCATAATAATTAAAATTAGTAATTTTACACAGTTTTTGAACATTGAAATTCTAAATAATATAAAATGAAGAAGACAAGCCGGCTGTTTCTCTTTGTCCTGCTTCTGCTGTCGTTCATTTCAGCAACGGCGCAAGAGAAAAGATACGAACTTTACAGTGTGGGATTCTACAATCTCGAAAACCTTTTTGACACTATCCACGACAAGGGCAAGAATGACTACGAATACCTGCCTGACGGAACTAACAAGTGGGGCACGCTTAAGTACACCAACAAACTCAAGAACATGGCAACGGTTCTTAACGAGATGGGTACCGATGTCCTTCCTGTCGGCATGGCGGCAGTAGGTGTTTCCGAAATCGAGAACAGCAGAGTTCTCAAAGACCTTGTCGAGCATGAGATTCTTGCTCCGAGAGGCTGGGACTTCGTGCATATCGAAGGCCCTGACAGGCGCGGTGTAGATTGCGGCCTGCTTTATAACCCCAAGCTCTTCAAGCCCATGAAGACAATACTTTCGCCATATACGACCGAGGACAACGATACCACATACAAAACTCGCGGTTTCCTTGTCGTGACAGGCGATATGGGCGGCGAAACGGTTCATATCATTGTCAATCACTGGCCGTCACGTTTCGCCAAGTCACCGGCCCGCGAACGTGCGGGAGTGCTGGTGCGTCAGCTTAAAGACTCTCTCATGACAGCGATGCCCGACTCAAAGGTGCTTATAATGGGTGACATGAACGACGACCCCGACAACAAAAGCATGAAGACTTGTCTTGGCGCTGTAAGGGAACGAGAGGAGGTCAAGTCTTCATCAGACCTTTATAACCCTTGGTGGAACATCCTGCGTAAAAAAGGTCTCGGCACCTTGAAATATAAAGGCAAATGGAATCTTTTTGACCAGATAGTCGTCAGCGGCAACCTCTTGGGCAAAGACCGCTCTACATTGAAACTGTATAAGACCGAAATTTTTTCACGCAGTTACCTCTTCCAGCAGGAGGGCCGTTACAAAGGCAATACCAAGCGTACTCACGCCGGCGGCATTTGGCTTAACGGTTACAGCGACCACCTTCCGGTAATCGTGTATTTAGTGAAAGAAGCGAAATAGTCCGCTTTATTATAATATGCGATCAGCTGCGCAGCCTCGGATTTAAGGCTCAGTCGGGTCCATCGTACGCCCCTTTCGTTTTAAATCCTTGCGCCTTGCATCTTACATATTCTGATTAACATCTTTCGTTTAATGTATCGGGGCTGTTATTATAATCAAATCCTCTGCCGTGCGACGCTGAACTGCACTTCAGAGGATTTGATTTTTCAGATATTCAGTCTGCTCTCGACCATGTCCCAATCGACAATGTCCCATAGCTTCTTTACATGCTCGGCACGGCGGTTCTGGTAATCGAGGTAGTAGGCGTGTTCCCACACGTCAATGCCGTAGAGCGGTGTCATCCTATGGCGGATGGGGGTATCGCCGTTGTGGCAGTTCAGAATGTTTAGCTTGCCGCTCTCCTCTTGAGCAAGCCACACCCAGCCGCTTCCGAACAGCGAGGCTGCAGCCTCCTCCATCTTTTTCTTCAGCGTGTCGAAGTTGCCGAAGTCAAAATGTATGAACTCCTTAAGGTTGCCTGTCGGGCGGTTGTTCCCCGGCGGGGCTGGTGTGAATTGCTCAAAATAGAGAGCGTGGTTCAGTACTTGCCCTGCGTTGTTCAGCATAGGGCCCTGCGGCGCGCTCTCGATGATTTCTCTCAGTGTCATCTCTTCGTAATCGGTGTCGGCGACGCTCTTATTGAGGTTATCGACGTATGTCTGAAGATGCTTGCCGTAATGGCACTCTATGGTGGCTTGGCTTATCACGGGCGCAAGCGCTCCTGCTGGGTAAATGAGTGTCGGCATCTGGAATCCGGTCTGCGTTGTTCTCATGTATGTACTCATATCTTTTCTTGTTGGTGAATAGCTATCATATTAACAAGGTTTCTTTTTGTTAGTTCGTAAATATGCTATTTTTTGCATATCTTCGCAGAATGTTGCGGAATATGCGGCAAGTTGTTTAAGATGATAAATTACGAAGATGAACTTAATGTCGCGCAGCTCGATGCGGTGCGCTATTGCGACGGGCCCTCGCTGGTTATAGCCGGTGCAGGCTCGGGCAAGACACGTGTATTGACTTACAAGATAGCCTATCTGCTCGAAAACGGTTACGAGCCCTGGTCGATACTCGCCCTTACCTTCACCAACAAGGCTGCGGGCGAGATGAAAGAGCGTATTGCGGCCCGGGTAGGAGAGAGGGCTGCGAGAATGCTGTGGATGGGTACATTCCACTCTGTTTTTTCAAAAATATTGCGCCGCGAAGCGCATCTGCTGGGTTATACTCCGCAGTTCACCATATACGACCAAAGCGACTCCCGAAGCCTCGTGAAGAGCATCATAAAGGAGATGGGGCTTGACGAGAAGATATACAAGCCCGCTACAGTGGCTGAACGTATATCGGGCGCCAAGAGCGCTCTCGTGTCGCCGGCTGGGTACGAGAGCGATAGCGGTCTGCGGGGCGACGACATGCGTGCGAGAATTCCTTCGACATACGAAATCTACAAGAGATATGCCGAACGGTGCCGTCTTGCCAATGCTATGGACTTCGACGACCTGCTTGTCAATACCTACAGGCTCTTCAACGACCACCCCGAAGTGCTGCGTCAGTATGTCGAGCGTTTCAGGTATATACTTGTCGATGAGTATCAGGACACCAATTATGTGCAGGGCTGCATTGTGTGGCAGCTTACCGAGGCGCGCAGGGCTATATGCGTAGTGGGAGACGACGCGCAGAGCATCTACTCGTTCCGAGGAGCGAACATAGGCAACATACTCGGCTTTACAAAACGGTACGAGGGGGCGAGAATATTCAAACTTGAGCAGAACTACCGCTCTACAAAGATGATTGTCAATGCGGCGAACAGCCTTATAGTAAAGAATCAGGAACAGATAAGGAAGAACGTCTATTCGGAACGAGGCGAGGGCGAGCCGCTCGCTCTTTATTCGGCATATTCCGACTTTGAAGAGGGTGAGATTGTAGCGAACAAAATAACGGAGCTGCGTCGCAGAGAGGGACTTGCCTACAGCGACTTCGCTGTCCTTTACCGCACGAACGCCCAATCACGAATTTTTGAGGAGGCATTCAGGAAGAGGGCTTTTCCTTACCGCATATACGGCGGCCTCTCGTTCTATCAACGCAAAGAGATAAAGGATGTCATCGCATACTTCAGGCTCATATGCAACAGCGACGATGAGGAGGCTTTCAAGCGAATTGTAAATTACCCGGCGCGAGGCATAGGCGACAAGACAGTACAAAAGGTGAAAGAGGCTGCGATGGAGCATGAAATGAGCCTTTGGGCGGCTATAAACTCCCCCGAAGCGTGCGGCCTTGAACTGACTAAGGGCACGCTTGCCAAGCTGCAGAATTTCGCTCAGATGATTGACGGCTTTACGGCTATGGCTGCCGAAAAGAACGCTCTCGAAGTGGCAAGGACGGTCATGGTCAAGAGCGGAATAGCCGCTGACATCGCAAGCGACAACAGCGTCGAGGGCAAGGCAAGGCAGGAGAATATAGAGGAACTTATTAACGGTATCGCCGATTTTGTGGACATGCGTCAGGAAGAGGGTAACCCTAACTCTTCGCTTATCGACTTCCTTTCCGAAGTGTCGCTGATGTCGGACCTTGACAACGACGACAAGGAGAACACCGACCGTGTCATGCTCATGACGATACACTCTGCAAAGGGTCTGGAATTCAAGACAGTATTTGTAGTAGGGCTCGAAGAGGAGCTGTTCCCGAACCAATGCGCTCAGTCTTCCCTGCGTGAAATGGAGGAGGAACGGCGTCTTTTCTATGTGGCGATAACACGTGCCAAAGACCATTGCGTACTCTCTTTTGCCAAGAGCCGTTACAGGTACGGGCAGTTCTCGTTCTGCGAGCCGAGCCGTTTCATAAAGGAGATTGATTCACGATACATTTCCATGCAGGGCGGAGTGCAGCGTCAGCAACAGCAGCCCTCTTTCCGTTCAGGCGGAATGTTCGGCAGAACGAACTCCGGCTTTTTGCAGCGTACCTCTTCGTTCGCGTCGAGCGGCGTCGGGCAGCGTCCGGCGGCGGAGCGTCAGCAGCCTGTAAGGCACGATGAGCCGGTCAAGAGGAGCATCAGCGCCTCTTCTCTCATCGTAGGCACCGCCAATCTGCGTCGCATGAAAGACGTCGAGCATGATTTCTATGCTCCAAAGAGCAATCATGCGGCTCTGAGCGTCGGCATGATAGTGCAGCACGACCGCTTCGGCGTCGGCGAGGTTGTATCGACCGAGGGGGCGGGCGAGAACGCAAAGGCTACAATAAGATTTCAGAATGCGGGGGTGAAGACCCTGCTGCTTAAATTCGCAAAACTTAAAGTTATACAATAATGAACGACGATACTTTGAAAAAAATACCTTCGCCATGCTATGTGATGGAAGAGAGGCTGCTGAGAAATAATTTAGAGCTGATAAGCCGGGTGGCGAAGGAGTCGGGAGCGGAGATTATCCTTGCTTTCAAGGCTTTCGCTTTGTGGAAGAGCTTTCCGATATTCCGTGAGTATATAAAATCGGTGACCGCAAGCTCTATTCACGAGGCGCGCCTCGCCTTTGAGGAGTTCGGCAGCCGTGCGCATGCCTTCTCTCCTGCGTATACCGACGAGGAGTTCGGCGAGATTATGCGTTGCTGCAGTCATATATCGTTCAATTCTCTTTCGCAGTACGAACGTTTATACGCACGTACCCGGCAGGCCGGTCATGAGATATCATGCGGCATACGCATCAACCCTGAATATTCCGAAATAGAGACGGAACTGTATAACCCTTGCGCTCCGGGCAGCCGCTTCGGCGTTACCGCAGATATCTTGCCCGAGGAACTGCCTGTGGGCATCGAGGGCTTTCATTGCCATTGTCATTGCGAGTCAAGCTCATACGCTCTTGAACACACGCTCGGACATATCGAGGCTAAGTTCGGCAAGTGGCTCCCGAAAATCAAGTGGCTCAACCTCGGCGGCGGTCACCTTATGACACGTGCCGACTACGACGTAGAGCATCTTATTTCTCTTTTGAAAGGCCTGCGTGGCCGTTATCCTAACCTGCAGGTTATTCTGGAGCCGGGTTCGGCTTTCGCATGGCGTACAGGCTCTCTCATTTCCGAGGTGGTGGATATTGTCGAGAGCAGGGGAATACGCACGGCTATACTCAATGTCAGCTTTACATGCCACATGCCCGACTGTCTTGAGATGCCTTACCTGCCGGCAGTCGTAGGAGCGGAGACTCTTGAGCCCGACGCTGTCAAAGGGGCTCCCTTCAGTGAGAATATATACCGTCTCGGCGGCAACAGCTGCCTGAGCGGCGACTACATGGGCAGTTGGAAGTTCAAAGAGCCGTTGAAGGTCGGCGACAGGGTAGTGTTCGAGGACATGATTCACTATACTACTGTAAAGACAAACATGTTCAACGGAATATCGCATCCGGGCATTGCTCTGTTGCGTACTGACGGGGAACTTGAAATGTACAAAGTCTTCGGCTACGAGGACTACAGGGATAGGATGTGCTGACAGTGCTTTCTTTAGAACGACAAATGCGGCCCGTATAAGGCCGCATTTGTCGTTCTATGCGAATGGTTATTTTTTCTCTTCAGGTGTCAGCATGTATACCATCTGCTCTATGATGTTGTTCTTCCAGCGCTGGCGGAATTCTTCGTCGGTAATGTCGGTGTCGAAGATAGCGTTTCCTAACGGGCGTGCAAGCACGGGGAATGCCATAAGTCCGTACATGGTATATACAATGTCCATTATCGGCATGTTCTTTATATGTCCTGCGTCAATCTCCTGCTGAATGGCAGCCTTGAGCATGCTTGCCGACTCAATGATGAAGGTATCCGATGCAATGGAGAGCATGTTGTTCACGTCTCTGTTTATCTCTTTTATTATGAACAGCGGAATTTCCGGCGTCTCTTTCAAAAGTTCGGTATATGTATTGACAATGTTCGTCACCTTTTCTCTCAAAGTGGCGTCCGACGTGATGTAACCCCTTAACTTGGGCAGTATAATCTGTATAAGTTCGCCCAGTGCAGCCTGGAAAAGACGCTCTTTGGTCCTGAAGTAGTAGTGCATAGCCGGGCGTGTCAGGCCAACCTCCTCGGCAATCTCTGCCATGTTGGTGTCGCTGTATCCTTTCTTCAGGAACGCTCTTTTGGCGGCCTCTATTATTTTATTCTCAATATTCTGTTCCATGCTAATTATTTCATGTTGTCCATAAACAGCAGCAGTCTGTTGGTGACGTTCACGTCGCTTACGCCGCCGTCAAAATCCAAAGATAGCAAATTCAGTTGAGGAAAAAGGGTTTTAAGCCGTTTCTCTATGCCTCGTACCACAATATGGTTGGCAATGCAACCGAATGGTTGCAAAGATATTACATTTTTTATATTATCCTTATAGTACGAAGCTATTTCTGCAGGCAAGAGCCACCCTTCGCCGAAAAGCGTGTGCATGTTTATTATCTCTTCGGCTCTTTCGGCTGTCTTGAATATATCGTCGAACGGACTCCAGAAGCGGAACTCCCTGCATGCGGAGTTAAAGTAAGAGACATGTTTCCTGAACAAACGGTATATGTATGTGTATATCCATTCGGGAACGTTGCCTTTCTCTGTCATCCCGGCTTTCTTCGTCTTGCGGTTCACGAAGTATTGAGTGAAGAAGTCGAGCAGCATGGGCGGCGCAATCTCAATGCCGTTATCTGCGAGCCTGTCAATGATGTGCCTATGGGCGAACGGGTTGAACTTGAGATATATCTCTCCAACGACGCCCGCCTTTTTCGTCTCTTTGTCGATGCATGCCTCGTTGAACTCCCTTGCTGCCTCCGATATCAGCGGCAGCAATGCTTTCCGCTTGCCCTCTCCCAAAAGTTCCGCCGCCGAATTCAAGTATTTCTTTTTTAGCATGAGCGCTTTGCCTTTCTCTTTTTCTCGTGCCGCTGCCGCATAGTACATCTTTGCTATAGAGTCGGAAAAGAGCAGGGAATAGAGGGCGACAGGTATAATGTTAAGCCAGTCTATCTTGAAGCCGGGCTGCTCGTTCCTTATGCCGCTGCTGAAGCCTACAGATATTACAGGTGTGTCGCTGAAGCCCGCGTCAATGAGGGCTTTCTTTATGAGCGGCAGGTAGTTGCTCGCGCGGCATTGGCCTCCGGTCTGCGTCATGGCGACAGCTACCTCGTCGGCCTTGTAGCCTCCCTCCTTGAGCCCCTTGATGATATCTCCCACTACAAGGGTCGCAGGGTAGCAGACTTCGTTGTTAGCGTACATGAGCCCGTATTCGGCCGACTTCTCGTCGCTCATCGGCAGGTTCTCGACCTTGTAGCCCGCATGCTTCATTATCGCAGGCAATAATGGTGATATGAACGGCGTGAAGTAGGGGATTATTATTGTTCTTTCCTTGTGTTTCTCTTCGTAAACGGGTATCTGCGGCTCTTCGACGGTTGCCAATGAGCGTTGCTTGGCTTTGCCTGCAAGCATTAAACTGTCTATGAGTGACCTTACACGCAGTTTCATGGAGCCTACGTTGTTTATGTCGTCAAGCTTCAGCAGTGTGTACGTCTTGCCCTTCTTCAACAGAATATCCCTCACTGCGTCGGTGAGGAAGGCGTCGGGGCCGCAGCCGAACGAGGTCATCTGCACGAACTGCACCTCTTCGCCCTGCGCAGCGCACCATTTTGCTGCCTGCAGTATGCGGTTGGTGTAGCTCCATTGCGAAACGAAGTTCACGTCATCTATGCTCTCGTTGTGCAGCCTTACGATATCTTCGGAAATGACATTGACGCCAAGAGAGGCAATCATGCCCGCAATGTCGTGCTGTATGAGAGGGTCGCTGTGATATGGCCTGCCTGCCAGGAGTATTGCGGTCTTTCCTTCGGCTTTTGATCTTTCGAGCAGCTCCGCCGCCTTTGCGGCAATATCTTTTTCATACTCTTGCGCTGCCTCAATCGCCTTCTCGAAAGCTCGTTCTGCCTCTCTTTTTCCTACGCCTATAGTCGCTAAGTAGTGGCAGCACTGTTTCTTGAACAGCTTTGTCTCTTTCATTGAGAATGTCGGCGAGTCGTATGCAACTCTCAGCTTGTGGACATTGCGGATGACTTCGGTATATCCGGTCACGATAGGGCAGTTGTAGCTGTTCTCTCCACCGTTCTGCCTGTTGTGAACGACGAACGGGAAGAATATCCTGTCCACGCCCTTTTTCTGCAGCTCGCTGATGTGGCTGTGGACAACCTTTGCGGGGAAACAGATATTGTCCGACATCACCATCTTTGCGTCATGCTCGTACTTGCTGTAGTTGGAGTCGCCCGACAACTCCACGTTGAAGCCTGCCTCACGGAAGAGCTTGTCCCAGAATGGGTAGTCCTCGTATATGTTCAGGCAGCGGGGAATGCCAATGGTCTGCCTCTTCTCTCTCTTTGCCCCGTCGGTTGAGAAGACTCTCTTGTATTTGTATTCGTAGATATTTTCTCCTGCGGCTCTCTTTTCTCCTGCGTTGTTGAATACTCTTTCGCATCTGTTGCCCGAATAGTATCTTTTGCCGCCGTTGAAGCGGTATGCCGTGACAAGGCAACTGTTCTCGCATCCTCGGCAGTTCGTCGTCTTCGAGGTGAAGAGGGCGTTGTCTACAAGGTGCTTTGGCAGCCTGCAGTTCTCTACTGTTCTGTCGTTGCCGCAATGCTCCAATGCGTATATGGCGCAGCCGTATGCTCCCATTAGTTCGGGAATGTTGCTTCGGCTGACTTTTGCGCCGCTGAGCGTTTCGAGGGCTTTCACTACTGCGTCATTTTTCATTGTGCCGCCCTGAACGACAATGTGTTTGCCGAGCGTGGCGATATTCTTTACTTTGAGTACTTTGTAAAGACAGTTCTTTATTACCGAATAGGCAAGGCCGGCGGCAATGTCGGCCGACGTGTAGCCCTCCCTCAGCACCTGCTTCACTTTCGAGTTCATGAAGACCGTGCATCTTGTGCCTAAGTCGCATGGGCTCTTCGCTCGGCATGCTGCCTTTGCGAACTCCTCTATCGTGTGCCCTGTGGACTTCGCGAAGGTCTCCAGGAATGAGCCGCAGCCCGAAGAGCAGGCTTCGTTTATCTCAATTCTGTTTATGACGCCGTTGTCTGCATAAATGGCTTTCATGTCCTGCCCGCCGATGTCGAGAATGAATGTAACCTCGGGGTCAATGTATTTAGCGGCGAGGAAGTGGGCGACGGTCTCTATTATGCCATGCTCCAAAGAGAAGGCTGCCTTTATGAGGTCCTCGCCGTATCCTGTGGAGCAGGCCGAAAGAATGTTCAGCATCGTGCCGTTCTCGATGCACCGGTCGGCAAGAATTCCGAGTGCCGTGCTGACAGCCTTGACTGGCTTTCCGCTGTTCGGGCTATAGTGAGAGAATATAAGGCTGCCGTTCTTGTCAATAACGACGACTTTTGTAGTGGTAGAACCCGAGTCGATGCCTAAGTATCCTTCCATGTATCCCTCTTTGAGCGTAACTTCTGTTATCTTTTTGCTCTCGACTCTCTCTCTCCATGCCGTCTGTTCTTTTTCGTCGTTGAACAGCGGCGGCAGGGTGCTTGCCTTTATGCTGTTGCCGCTGAGCCGCTCCTTTATCCTTTCTGTTATGTCGTTCAGCCGACATTCCTCCACGTCATGCCCGACAGCGGTTCCCAGGGCGGGCAAGAGGCTGCTGTCCTCGGGTAGTATAATGTCTTCGCTCTTCAGGCTAAGGTACTCGTGGTAAGCGTTCCTCAGGGCGGGGATGTAGGTGAGAGGCCCTCCGCACATCAGTATCGGAGGCTTTATATCGCACCCGTGGGCGAGGGTTACAATGGTCTGTATCACCACGGCACGGAAAACCGACGCCGAAATATCCTCTTTGCTCGCTCCTTTTGCAATTAGGTTCTGAATGTCGGTCTTGCAAAAGACTCCGCAACGTGAAGCTATGGGGTATATCTTGGTCGCCTTTTCGGCAAGTTCGTTCATGCGGCCTATATCTTCTCCCAGAATTACCGACATCTGGTCAATGAAAGCCCCTGTTCCGCCCGAGCAGTTGCCGTTCATGCGCAGTTCCTCGCTCTTTCCGTCTTTGCCGAAGAAAACTATTTTCGCATCCTCTCCGCCAATGTCTATCATTGTCGATACATTCAGTCCTTTATGCTTTATGGCTTTGGTGGCGGCAACAACCTCCTGCACAAACGGAACGCCGCATTTCTCGGCAATGCCCATGCCGACAGAGCCTGTCACTCCTACCGATACGCTCTCTTCTGTACCGATGTTTTCCTTTATGTCTTCGAGAATGCCGAACAATGTTTCAATAATTTTCGCATTGTGCCTTTCGTAGCGGGTGAATACGCTTTTGCCGTCATTGTCTATGACAACTGCCTTGATTGTGGTTGAGCCTAAGTCGAGTCCGATTTTATACATGGTGTTTTACTTTTGTGTTTGACTCATGCGTCAGACACAAAGGTATGAACAAATTTTGAACTAAAAAGAATTTAAACAAATTTTATTGCAAAAAAGATTTTGGCGGCGAAACGCAAAGCGAGCAAATGACTCCGTAAATTCCGCAAAATGCAGGGAGCGTTTGTCATAATGTGATATGTTCTGCGATAATTGTTTTTTTACATTGTAATTAGTAATTTTGCACAGTTTTTTATGCACACCTTTTTATTGCGAAATGATTATAGAAGACGTACAGAACATTGCCATAGCGGAATATGACTACCCGTTGCCCGACGTGAGAATCGCCAAATATCCTCTTGCGCGGCGCGACAGCTCGAAACTGCTTATATATAATAAAGGTACTGTAAGCGAGGACCGTTTTTTTAACCTCCCTTCTTATATTCCCGGCGGGGCCCTGATGGTGTTCAATAACACTAAGGTTATTCAGGCGCGCCTACGTTTCCGAAAAGAAACGGGCGCAAAGATTGAGGTTTTCTGCCTTGAACCGGAGACTCCGGGCGATTATGCCGAGATGTTTCAGCAGACCGAAAAGTGCGTGTGGCGTTGTCTTGTCGGCAACTCCAACCGCTGGAAAGGAGGCAAGCTCTCGCAGACAATAAACGTGAATGGCAAGGAGGTGACTCTCACCGTCGAAAGGATAGGGGAGGCTGCCGCTGTAAATTCTGTCTGTTTCACATGGGATAAAGGTGTATGCTTTGCCGACCTGCTTGAGGCTGCCGGCGAACTTCCCATTCCTCCATATCTTAACCGCTGTACCGAGGAGAGCGACAAAAGTACCTACCAGACAGTCTATTCAAAGGTAAAAGGGTCTGTCGCGGCTCCTACTGCCGGTTTGCATTTTACGCCCGATGTGCTGGCGGCGCTTTCGGCAAAAGAGGTGTCGTGCCGCGAAGTGACCCTGCATGTGGGCGCAGGCACTTTCAAGCCTGTAAAGAGCGAGCATATCGCCGGTCATGAAATGCACGAAGAGTATATTGAGGTAAGCAAAGAACTTATTGAAAGGCTTGTCGCTGCGGGGGGGGAGGCCATCGCTGTAGGTACAACTTCGGTAAGGACTCTCGAAAGTCTCTATTTCCTCGGAGAACTTGTGCATGAGCGGCCCGGGGTAAAGGCCGACGAACTGCATGTGTCGCAATGGACTCCTTACGACAGAGAACATACCATAGAGCCGCTTGAGTCGTTGAAGGCTCTTGCCGCATGGCTCGAACGCAACGGGCTCGACAGGCTTCACTCGCACACGCGGATAATGATAGCCCCGGGTTATGAATACCGCATAGTAAAGGCTATCGTTACCAATTTCCACCAGCCGAAGAGTACTTTGCTGCTGCTCGTGTCGGCTTTCGTAAAGGGTGATTGGCGAAAGATTTATGATTATGCTCTGTCGCACGATTTCCGTTTCTTGAGTTATGGCGACAGTTCGTTGTTGATACCTTGATATTATATTGACATGATTGTAATTTCGGGAAAACTTACATATCTGCTCGATGAGGCTGAATGCACAGCGGCAGTCACTAAGGCTCTTGTACCATACTGCGGTGATGTAGAGGTGCCGGCAGCGGTTGAACACGACGGTAAAACATATCTTGTTACCGATATTATTGACGAGGCTTTTGCAGGGTGCGCGGCGTTACGTTCTGTAACGTTCGGCGAGAATGTCGAAAGCATAGGCATTGCCGCTTTTGAGGGTTGCACGTCGCTTGAGACGCTCTCTTTTTCTGCCGCAATGCATGTTATCGGCATGTCGGCCTTCAAGGGGTGTACCTCTCTTGCGGCCGTATCCTTGCCTGCTAATGTAATTGTGATCGGCCGTGAGGCTTTTGCGGGTTGTACTGCCTTGAAAAAGGCTGTGCTGTCCGAAAATCTTATAAACATCGAGCCTTCGCTCTTTGACGGCTGTTCCGCCCTTGAAAGTGTTGTAATAGGGCCAATGGTGGAGAGCGTAGGCGAGTATGCTTTCTGCGGCTGTTCGGCTCTTGAGAGCATATCATTGCCTTCGTCGGTCTTGTCGGTCGAGGGGTGGGCTTTCCGGGACTGCTCTTCATTGAAGGCTGTCGAGCTGCCCCGGTCGGCGGTCTCTGTCAAGAAGGGCGCTTTCTGGGGGTGTTCTTCTCTTGAGTGTTTCGAACTGCCGGCAACAGTGAACATGCTCGACCAAGGCGTTCTCGCCAACTGCTCCTCTCTGAAGAGGATAATTCTGCACGAAGGCCTTCTGAGCATAGGGTACGGCGCTTTCTATAATTGCAGTTCGGTTGAGCGCATTACTCTCCCTGCGGCTGTCATAAGTGTCGGCGAACAGGCTTTCAGGGGCTGTTCCTCAATGAAGGAACTTCGTGTGCTTAGCGAGGCCGCGCCAATGTGTTCGGGCGAGATTGCCGATGCGGACGTGTATGCGAACACTCTGCTCAAAGTGCCTGCCGGCCTTGTCGGGGAGTATGGCTTTGCTCGTGTTTGGGAGAAGTTCGGTAATGTGGAGGAAATATAACGATTAATGTTTAACGATTAATGTTTAACGATTAAAGCGAAGCTTTGCTGGCAGTTACGAACAAATATATCTAACGGGCTGTTTTTCTGTTATATACAGATAAAATGGTCCGTTGTTTTTATACTCTCTTTTCGGTACTTCTTCTGCTTTCGTGCAGCAGTGGAAACCCTGCAAGACAAATATTAGCGAACAGGGAGTGGCTGAACGACGTTCCGTTGATCTCGGAAGACTTCGAAAATATACGTTCTTTTTTTCCGCTGCACTATTCTGTAAGGCTCGATTCCGCAAGGAGTCATGTAACGGAATTCTATTACTCGTTTATAACAGCATCGGGGGACAGCGCTTTTTGGGAAGAGGGGATGGTAAGAATGCCTTAGATGTTATAATAGGGAATAATAATAATAATTATATAGCAAGCTGGTAGTGTGCGAAATATTTCTTATGAAAGAATATTACAGCCCTTTTTTTGCAATCTTGCTAATTCTTTGTATGCTAATTTATTGTAGTGAAAAAATATTTGCGTCTCTTTGTTAGAGACGCAAATAATTTCTGTCAAATCTGTGCAAAATTAATAAAAATCCTTCATAATCAAACATTTTTTTCTAAAAAATACATCAAAGTCCTAAATAACAAGATTAAAAAGATTAATTATTTGCTGATTTTCTCATAAAGTTTGCGTCTCTAACAAAGAGACTAATATTTATTTTGGTTTAAATGTTTTATTTTTAATAATTTATGAGAAAATTTACTTTATTCTTTTCGCTGTTTGTGGCGGTAGCTACTACTGCGATGGCAGATTTTGATTTCAGGTGGCTTGCAAGCACTTATTATGGTAGTGATATTACTTTGCCTAATGGTGCCTCGTTAAATGATGGCTTGACGGCCGCTAAAATGAAAGAGATCTTTGTGAAGGTCGAAAATGAAGGTGACGTAACAATGTCGTTTACGTACTCAACAACAGATGCTAAGCCATGTGCATTGAACGTCGTCGGAGTTGATTTGGTTAATCTTAACGGTGAGATCGTTAAATCACATTATGAAAATAAAAAAGCCGGTGGTGATGGTGCTGCACAAGTTTATACTCTCTCAGGTGTAAAGGCCGGGTATTATACATTGCGCTATTTTGTCGGCTACGGAAATAACGACAGGCTTAATGACACATCCGGTGCTATTGCTGTTACCAACGCCGTGAATTACGTTACACCGGTGTTCAGCTATTCCGGCATATCAGAGTACCCCTATGAGTTGCCAAGTGCCGATGTTGCAAATATTAGAACATTGGGCGGCGCAATGACAATTATGGCTGACGTTTCAATAACAAATACAGACAATAATTCTATAATATTTGCTTCAACAGCTGATTACACTGCCGCATCAACAACAGAAGGAAATATATTGGGCTTTGGATGTGGAGGAAATCAAATGAGGGCTTTTGTTAGCGTAGCCGAAAGTGCGTGGTATTCGAAAGATGCTGTCAGCGCAGGTGATAAATCCTTGGCTTATACAATTACTGACGAAACCAAAGCGTATTATGTAGACAACGTAAAACAAGGAACTGATGCGAGTTTTTCAGGAACATTTAGTGCGCATACCGGCACAAATGCAAAAATGTATATTGGCGGTGTAAAACATTCTACTTCTACTGTTTATGCTGCGTTTAATGGAACTATAAACAGGGTGAACATTTATGAATCTGTTTTGACAACAGAGCAGATGCTGAGTGCAAGAAAGGCCGAAACTATTATTTGGGCAAAGGCCTTTGCCGGTGAAAATCCGGAAGTTGATGCGCTGTTGGCAGAAATTGATGTAGCCGAAGATTTTGCGGCAATAGCTACTGTAAAACTAAAGGTGAATAAGGCTGTCGCTAAAACGTTCTTTGACGAATATGCCGGCAAGGTAGGATATCCTACAGATGCAGTGATTAACACATACAAGGATGCTGTTGAGGCTGCCGGTTCATTAGCCGAAATTGAGACGGCCAAGAATGCTGTTTATGCGTCTACAGACATAAACATGCCTATAGACGGTCATGTATATACAATAACAAGTGTAAACCGTACAGCTCAAAAGGCATATATTTTCTACAACGGAACAAAACTTCTTGCAAACAAAAGCGAAGTGAACGACAATACCTGCAAATTTGTATGCCGTAAATTAGTAAGTGGCAAATATATCTTTGTGCCGGTTGTTGCTGACCGCTACGTTGTGGGCCGTAATGTGGATAATAATACAGGAGATGAGACAGGTGTCATAGCAACTTATAATGAAGAAAACTGCTCAATGGTTGTAACAAAAATTACAGACGCTAACGTTACTGTAGATAACGGTACTTTGACTGACGCTGATTTGTTCGGTATGTTTAAGATAGAAGGAAAAGATTATTATTGGTATGTAAATCCCAACAATAATAATAATGGTTATGCTACATTCCATAGAGATAGTAAAACACGTTTGTATTTTAATTCAAATGGCGTAAGCAACGCTTTCATCATTGAAGAAGCCGAATATGCCAACAAGCCGGCTTTGAATGCTGTAGGTGAGAGCCCGTTGCTTACAAGCGAACTGCACAATACTGCAATGGCGACATTCAGCGCTCCTTTCGCGACAGTCGTTCCCGAGAACGTTACAGCATACTACGCCACTGCGGGCGACGGATTTGTAACACTTAACGCAATTGCGGCTACAGAAGCTATTCCTGCAAACACGGGCGTTATTTTGGTTGGCGCCGAATCCGGTAGCATAACAATGCGTCCTGCAGCGGGCGAAACAGCGGCAACTATCGAGAATAATGTTCTTGCAAACTCCGCAGGCGCAGTCAAGACTATTCCTGCAAACTCTTACGTTCTTTCTGCAAAAGACGGTGTAGCCGGTTTCTACAATACGGACGGCGGTGATCTTGCTATGAACAAAGCGTATATCGCTGGCGTTGCGGCTCTTGCTTCAGTAGAACTACGTTTCCCCGGCACCACAGCTGTGGAGAAAGTAGAAATGAGAAACGAGAAAGAAGAGATCTACGACCTTCAGGGTCGCCGCATCGACGAGATTACCGAGCCGGGCATTTACATTGTAAACGGCGTTAAAGTGCTGGTTAAGTGAGTTTAGAGGTGAGAGTTTAAAGTTTAGGGTTGAGAGTTTAAAGTTGAGAGATTGTGTGGGCGGGCTTGTGTGTCTGCCCGCCACAAAAACAAAAATAAAGAACAAACGATATGAAAAAGAATTATATAGCGCCTCTTATGACAGAGGTAAACGTTGAGGCTGAGAACATGCTCGCTGCTTCAATAAATTACGGTGAAGGAAAAGTTGAGGTCGGCCAGGCTTGGAGCAACGAGAACCGCGGCTCATGGGGCAACCTTTGGAAGTGATAAGGTTGAGAAAGTTGAGAGTTGAGAGTTTAGAGATTAACGTGTAACTTTCTGTTTTTACTTTATTAATAGTTTATACAAGCTTAATAGTGAATTTTTTCATTATTAAATTAGGTTTAAAATAATTAGGAAGGTACTGGCCTGTGAAGGTCGGTACCTTTTGCTTATAAATGCTCTTTTATCTCGTTTATATACTAAACGACAGAATATTCCGTTATTTTTCTGAAATATGATGTGTCATGAAGTGGTTCAGTAATTTTCATAATGTAAAGTATCTGCTTATTCTTTTTGCGGCGTTGATTGCCGCGGCCTCTCTCTTTGTATCGGATATTCTTGTAAAGGACCTTGAACGTGAAGAGAGAAACAAGATGATGGTGTGGGCGTCGGCGATGAGTTCTCTTATCAATGCCGACCTGAATGAGAACGTTGCTCTTGAACAGAATATCCTGAGCAGCAATAATACTATTCCGGTTATTCTTACCGACGAGAAAGGTTCAATCATTCAGTATAACAATATTGAGATTGCCGAGTCAAAGGATACTCTCGCTGTTCTCATGGAGCGTGTCGCCGAAATGCGCGGCAAAGGGAATGTTATCCCGATTTCTGTCGAGGGGCTCGATGGACAGTATGTCTGCTACGATGACTCTGAAATTCTTATCCGCCTTTCAAATTATCCTTATGTGCAGCTATCTGTAGTGGTACTCTTCTTCGTGATATGCATTGTTGCTGTGGTAAGCTCTAAACGTGCCGAGCAGAACCGTGTATGGGTTGGCCTTTCGAAAGAGACGGCGCACCAGCTGGGAACACCGATATCTTCTCTTATGGCATGGATGGAGATACTCAAGAGCAAATATCCCGACGACTCGCTGCTGAATGACATGGGACACGATGTGGAACGTCTGCAAAGGGTGGCGGAGCGTTTTTCAAAAATCGGCTCTATGCCTGAGCCTGCGGCCGAGGATATCGTGACCGTGGTTGAAAGGGCTGTAGAGTACATGAAACGCCGTAGTCCTGCAAAGGTACAGTATGTCGTGGAGTTCCCGAAGAGGCCCTTGATTGTGCGCATGAACGCTCCGCTGATAGAGTGGGTAATTGAAAATCTATGCAAGAATGCGATAGACGCCATGAACGGCGACGGGGTAATAACGGTATCGGTGTCGCACGACAGTTCTAAGGCTTATGTCGAAGTCGCTGATACGGGAAAGGGTATTCCTAAGGGTAAACGCAATCGTGTGTTCGACCCGGGCTTTACAACTAAGAAACGCGGTTGGGGACTCGGGCTGTCATTGGCCAAAAGAATTATGGAGGAGTATCATAAGGGTAAAATATTTGTAAAGAAAACCGCTCCCGGCAAGGGTACGACATTCAGAATGGAACTGAGGAAGTGATGTTTAACGTTTAAAGCGAAGCTTCGACGGCATGAGCAGCATCTTGTCAAGCGCAGTGCCGCAAAGTGGCACCGCTTGGGTTGCGGTAGCGAATGCCGCCAACAGATTAACGAAGAAAGTTTAGAGTTGAGTGTAGATGAGTTTAAAACAAAAATCTCGCTTTCGCTCGCCGTTATATTCTACCGCAGTCCTCAACCTTAAACTGCGGATTGTTACAATGCATAGGTCTTTCTCTCATTACTTTTTCTCTCGTGAAAAAGTAATCAAAAAACGCCCGTCACGCGAAAAAAAACAGTCGTTCGCCGCTTTGCTCGCGAGTCGCACAGCGACATAACTCGGTCGCTGCGAACTTGCCGTTCAGCTCTTTTCGTCGTTCCTCAGGGGCTCCGGAACTCGCTCGGCGTTGCGTTACTGAATAATAATATAACGGCACGCCTCGCTCTGCATGTCCTCGCCTTATTCCTGAGAAACAACGGAGCCTCACTCTGTTTTTAACGGTGACGGATGTTGCGGAATTACCTTTGCCGGCGGTATAGCAGAAGTAATTTTCTAAATAAAACCGGCACTATAAGCGAGAGAGTGCAAAGCCCTGCCGTATGCAGGCCATAAAACTGAAAACAGCGAATTCTTATAGTTAATTGTTTCATTGTTGCACATTAGAGTTTTTAGCAAAACAAGTGTCAGCATTTTTGGGATTAGTGGAGGACTGTTTGAGCGTCAGGTAAGAAAAACAGCT
>JAZNPP010000027.1:0-3767 GCA_045589695.1 Bacteroidaceae bacterium | reverse complement strand
TTTCCTGATGCATATATCGGGTTTCAAGTACCGTGAGATAGCCGACAGGCTCAAGTTGCCTCTCGGCACGGTAAAGAGCCGCATCTTCTTCACACGTCAGCAATTGCAGGTGCTGCTGAAGGACTACAGAAAGTGAAGGCTTGTACTGACGATTATGGCTGAGTTTAGACGAAGTAAAAACGGAAAACCCGCTCATCGTTAAACATTACTTGTTCAATGTACCGTTAAATATTCGCAATGCGCATGATATCCGCAAAGACTCCGGCTGCGGTGACGCCTGCGCCGGCTCCGTATCCCTGGATGAGCATCGGATACTCCTTGTAACGCTCTGTTGTCAGCAGTATGATGTTGTTGCTGCCCTCAAGGTGGTAGAACGGGTGGCGCTCGTCTACCTTGCTGAGCGAAACGCTGCCTTTCCCGTCTTCGTACTTGGCAATAAAACGCCAGTGTTTTCTTTCGGCGACGAGTTCCTTGCGTCTCTCCTCGAACTCTTTGTCAAGTTCGGGCAACTTAGCCCAGAAGTTCTCCAATGTGCCGTCGAACAGCTCCTGCGGAATGAACAGATTGGCATCGACATCTTCCTGCTCAATCGAATATCCAGCCTCTCGTGCAAGAATGACAAGCTTTCTTATCACATCTTTGCCGCTGAGGTCTATACGCGGGTCGGGCTCGCTGTATCCCTTCTCTTTTGCCAATTGAACGGCCTTGCTCATAGGCACATCTTCGCCGAGGACGTTGAATATGAAGTTGAGCGTTCCGCTGAGTACCGCTTCTATTTTCAGAATCTTGTCTCCGCTGTTTATCAGGTCGTTTATGGTACTTATAATAGGCAGGCCGGCACCTACATTGGTCTCGAACAGGAACTTTATGTTACGCTGGCGCGCGATATGTTTCAGGTTGCTGTATGTCCCGTAGTCCGACGACGCCGCGACCTTATTGGCTGCTACTACGCTCACGTTATGCGACAGCAGGTCGCCGTAAAGCGATGCGACCTCGGGGTTTGCCGTGCAGTCCACGAATACCGAGTTAAAGATATTCATCTTTATAATCTCTTTCCTGAGGTCATAGATGTCGCTCTCCTTGCTCTTCTGCAAAGCTGTGCGGTAGTCGCTTAGGTCGAGCCCCTCACGGTCGAATATCGCATGGCGGCTGTTGGCTATGCCGACAACGTTCAGCTTCAGTCCATGCTCTCTCTTCAGCTTTTCCTGCTGCGACGCGATCTGTTCTATGAGGCTTCCGCCTACAGTACCGATACCGCAGATGAAAAGGTTAAGCACCTTATACTCCGAAAGGAAGAACGAATCGTGTATTACGTTGAGCGTCTTACGCAGCAAATCATTCTTTATTACGAACGATATATTGGTCTCCTGCCCGCCTTGAGCGCATGCTATCACGTTGATACCGTTGCGTCCGAGTGTCTGGAAAAGCTTGCCGATGATGCCGGCGTTGTGACGCATGTTCTCGCCTACGATAGCGACGGTCGAAAGGTCGCCTGTGGCGCGCACGCTCTCCATGAGTCCCATAGAAATTTCTTTCTCGAACTCTTTGTTCAGAACTTCGCAAGCCTTTTCGGCATCGACATGACGCAAGCCCAGCGAAGTGCTGTTCTCGGACGAAGCCTGAGCGACAAGGAAGACGCTTATGCCGGCATTGGCAAGGGCCCGGAATATTCTGTGGTTTACGCCTACCACGCCCACCATACCGAGTCCCTGGACGGTAAGCAGGTCGGTGTCGTTGATGCTTGATATTCCCTTGATGAGCCTTCCTTCGTCCTCGCTGTTGGCGTCTATTATGGTGCCTTCTCCATCGGGGTTGAAGGTGTTCTTTATCTTTATCGGAATATTAGCCTTGAAGACGGGGTATATCGTCGGGGGGTATACGACCTTAGCGCCGAAGTTGCAAAGCTCTGTCGCCTCTACGTAGCTCAGATGTTTTATGGTGTACGCTGAATTTATGATACGAGGGTCGGCTGTCATGAAGCCGTCCACGTCGGTCCAAATCTCGAGCATGTCGGCCTTAAGCGTCGCTGCTATGATGGCTGCAGTGTAGTCACTGCCGCCACGGCCGAGGTTCGTTATCTCTCCGCTCTCCTTGTCCTGAGAGATGAAACCCGGTACAACGACGATGCTGTCCTTGCTTCCGTCGAACGTCATGTGTATAAGGGCTTCGGTCTCCTCGTTGGCAAGTATGTTCTTGCCATGCTTCACCTCGGTCTTTATGAACTGGCGGGCGTTGTATCTTACGGCGCCCTCTATGAGCGCTGTTACTATGCGGCTCGAAATTCTTTCGCCATAGCTTACGATAGTGGCTTCCGACTTCGGTGTTATGTTGTTTATGAGCGCAAGTCCATGATATATGTTGTCAAGCTCGTTTAGCAGCTTGTCGGTCTCCTGCAACAATGCTGTACGTTTCTCCTCGTCTGCTATGACGCCGTATATAAGCTCATGGTGCAGCGTTACAATCTGCTGAAACTCCTCGTTGAAACCCTCGTCGCCGCTCACTGCGATCTGTGCGGTTTTTATTAGCCTGTCCGTGATGCCTCCGAGAGCCGACACCACAACAATGACATTCTCGTTCTTGGCAGTTGCCTCGACGATATTCTTCAGGTTTAATATGCTGTTTACGGAACCTACTGACGTTCCGCCGAATTTCATTACTTTCATTGTCTACGGTATTTTACATGCTTTGCATGTCTTCGGTCTGCAAAGTTACTAAAAAACGCTGGAATAATCAACCGAGGTTGGAATAATCGTGAATCCGTAAATAATAGTACATCTTGCACTGATAATAAGTGAATTACGTTGAGAATATAAAAAAATAACACTGTTCTTGTTTTTTGCAGTGATTTAAGTGGACGCAAAAAAGATGAGTTTATGGAAGCATTAGGGTTGCCGACAAGCAGAAGACAAAATCGAGGGCTGAAGTTGTAAAATATGCCGTTGTCAAAGTAAATTTTGACAACGGCATTATACTTAACAATTCCCACAAGAGCATTTAGGAACCTCCCTTTTCAAAATTTGAGAGATATAAAACTCTGCAAACCTCTGTTTGATTTCATCACGTACTCTGCGAAATTCACTCATTACAAATTCATCTGTACCCACAGCATCCGATGGGTCATCAAAGCTGATATGCAGGCGATGTTTTACATTGCCAACAAACATTGGGCAGCTTTCGTTTGCTCCACCACATACAGTAATCACATAGTCCCACTCGTCATTGAGGTATGTTTCCACACTTTTAGGTGTGTGTAATGATATGTCTATGCCCACTTCACTCATTACCTCTACAGCCTTTGGATTTACTTGCTTGGCAGACTTTGTCCCTGCCGAGTGTACTTCTATGTTCTTGTCAAATGATTGTAAAAAGCCGTGAGCCATCTGGCTACGACAACTATTGCTTGTACATAAAATCAATACTCTCATAATATCCAATTAAATAAATAGCCTGATATAATAATCAATAACGTAACTACTCCGAAGAAGATACCTATCAAACGCCAAGTCATCACCTTTTTGAGCATAGTGGCTTCGGGGATTGACAAACCGATGATGGACATCATAAAAGCGATAGCCGTACCAAGTGGAATACCCTTTGCGACAAAGACCTCAATAATCGGAACGATACCCGCAGCATTGGCATACATAGGTACAGCAAGAATAACCGCCAAAGGTACGCCCCACCAATTTTCAGCCGATAGATAGCTCTCAAAGAACTTTTCGGGAACATAGCCGTGCATAGCTGCACCGATACCGATACCAATGATA
>JAZNPP010000026.1:0-150204 GCA_045589695.1 Bacteroidaceae bacterium | reverse complement strand
ACGAAAAGTCCTGATGACATGTGGCAGAATACTATGGCACATTGAGCGTTAACCTTCTTGTCAGCGTTGCCCAACTGTCTGGCGAGCTTCAAAGATCTGTTGGCATAGAAATAGGCTGAGTCGTATTTGAATGACTGATATTCTTGGAACAGCTGATAGTTCAGTTCGTATGCTTCTTCATCCTGCTTCTCTGATGAAATCTCCAGAAGTCTTTTCCTGAGCCGGTTGATGCGATAATTCTTTTCATTGACAAAGACCTCGCTGTTTTCAATGGCGTCATCGAGTCTTGAGAGGATATCTTCTATCTCGCTTGATGATGCGTATGAACTGATGGAAATCAGAAGGACAGATGCCAGAAGTAGGATGCGGTTCATAGGACGTTTATTTTGGGTTTGATTGCTAAGATAGAGAAAAAAAACGAAAAAGCACTCGAAAAATCGAGTGCTTCAAATCTTTGTGACCCCAACAGGATTCAAACCTGTAACCTTTTGATCCGTAGTCAAATGCTCTATTCAGTTGAGCTACGGGACCGACAATGTCCTTGTCGTTTGACGAGTGCAAAGGTACTGCAATTTTTGAAACCTGCAAAATATTTCCTCACTTTTTTTACAAAAATGCAAAAAAATACCCGTCAGACATTCCGGTTGGCTCATTTCGACACGACTCCTCAGCACCCCGGCACCAAAAGGCCTTATTATAAATTTCTTATTAAGGTATCTGACAATACCCCAAAATCTTTTATAACCGGAATTGAAACGACCGGTGAGCGAGAACGGATGAAAAGCTCGTTTTATTTTACCGGGTGTCGGTTGCTTCGGTAGGGTAAGGCTTCAACAGACACATTCACCAAAGCGGCAGAGGCAACGTTGCCTGGAAGACCGGCTTATCTGCCAGACAGTCCTCAATGCGGCGCATCCCTCTTTAATCGTAAAAATAAATTCGACATCGTTGTCTTTTTTCAACTTTGTTATTATCTTTGTAAAAGACGCAATGCATTCTTGTGGCGGCCGTGTGCGGCTTGGGCGGCATGAATGTTGCGTTGTAACAGCACAAAGATGAAATTGACACTTAACATACTTTTATTCTTGTCGTTCTGCAGCTCTCTCTTTGCGGCAGAGCCATACGGTAATCACGTCTGTATTTCAGGGCATGCCGCTGCTGAATATGATGAAAAGACTTCAGGAAACAAGCCTGAACGTGTCGCTATGACATTGAAAAACGGCATTGTATACATCGGTGACTTCTATAAGAAACGTCCTCACGGCACCGGCAAAGCCATATACAAGAACGGTGATGTCTACGAGGGCTCATTCGTAAAGGGCAAACGTAGCGGAGAGGGCAAGATGTCGTTCAAGAACGGCAATGTATATGAGGGCAACTTTTATAAGGACAGTCTCGACGGTGACGGCAAGCTTACTTTCGCCGATGGCAGAGTGTTCACAGGCTGTTGGAAAAACGGCGAAAAGCATGGTTTCGGCCGCATGGACTATCCTAACGGCGACTTTTATGTCGGCGCATGGGAGGATGACGAACGCAACGGCTTCGGGAGCTACCATTTTTCTTCTGGCGCTTTGTATATAGGAGACTGGAAGGACGATACCTATTGCGGGCGCGGAACGTTCGTGTGGAGCGACAGCAGCAAGTACACGGGAACGTGGGTGAATGGTATGCGCCACGGAAAGGGCGAGTATCATGCCGCCGACAGCTCGGTATACAAGGGTGAATGGGCGAACAATTTCTGTGACGGCAAGGGCGTTTATACCGACATCGGCGGCGACGTCTACAAAGGTTCTTTCAAGAACGGCCGCTGGCACGGTAAAGGCAGTTTTATAGGCTCTGACGGCTCATGTTACGACGGTGAGTTCGTCAATGGCATGCGTGAGGGTCACGGCAGGATGATTTTCTCGAACGGCGACGTGTACGACGGCGATTGGAAAGAAAACAAACGCTGTGGAAAGGGCACGTACAAATGGCAGAACGGGGATTTGTATGTAGGCGACTGGGACAATGACGCTATGCATGGCGCAGGCGTGCTGCGCCTGGCGAACGGGACGGAATATAAAGGAGGTTACGCTAACGGTGAGGAGGAAGGTGCTGGCGTTGCGAAGGATATGTACGGCATACGTTACGAAGGCACTTTCAAGGAGGGACAGCGTCATGGCGACTTTATACTTAAGGACGCCGACGGCAAGCTGATACATAAGTGTACCTATCATTTGGGAATAATGAAGAAATGAAATTATAATATAATGGTACTCGATTCGCTTGAAAATATAAGAAATTACGCCTCGTTAAACCCTAATTTGCTAAAGGCGATAGAGTTTATCGAAAACAACGATATGGCGTCGCTGCCGGCAGGAAGGAATGAAATATGCGGCGACCTCGTATATGCGAATGTAGTTGAGGCAAAACCCCGCAGCAAAGAAGAAACGCCTGTTGAGATACATCGCAGATACATTGACGTGCATATACCTCTTTCGGGCGACGAGGTTATGGGATACACTCCGATAGGAGAACTGCCTTTCGCTGAATTCGTCGAAGCCGACGATGCAGCGCTGTACCCGGCGGGAATGGCGGCACGCGACTATTTCAATGTCAAGCAAGGAGAGTTCGTGATGTTTTTCCCGCAGGACGGTCATGCGCCGGCGATAACTGGGGTACCGTTGAAGAAAGTGATAATTAAAGTAGCGATATAACAACCATAAATATTGAGATCATGCTGAAACTTGTAAAAAATGATCCTTATCTGGCGCCTTATAACATGAGCATTGAGGGCCGGTATGACTATTTCTTGAGAAGAGAAAGAGAGTTTACAAAGAACGGACGGCAGACTTTGTCCGATTTCGCTTCGGGTTATCTGTATTTCGGTCTGCACCGTACATCGACAGGCTGGGTGTTCCGTGAGTGGGCGCCTAACGCTACGCGCATTGTCCTTGTCGGAGACTTCTCTAATTGGGAAGAACGCCCTGAATATGAACTTAAGCAGCTCGCAGGCGGCGTTTGGGAGCGTAAGATGCCTGCGAAGGCTTTGTCGCACGGGCAGCACTACAAGATGAAGGTCTATTGGAAAGGCGGATGCGGAGAGCGTATTCCTGCATGGACCCGCAGAGTGGTGCAGGACGAGACGACAAAGATCTTCAGCGCGCAGGTGTGGTCTCCGAAGGAGGAGTACAAGTTCAAGCATAAGAAATTCACTCCGAAACGTACTCCGCTGCTCATTTATGAGTGCCACATCGGTATGGCTCAAGAGGAAGAGAAGGTCGGCACGTATGCCGAGTTCCGCGAGAAGGTGCTTCCTCGTATCGCTGCGGACGGCTACAACTGCATACAGATTATGGCAATACAGGAGCATCCCTATTATGGAAGCTTCGGTTATCATGTATCGAGTTTCTTTGCCGCGTCGTCACGTTTCGGTACTCCCGAAGAGTTGAAAGAACTTATCGACGCCGCTCACGGCATGGGGATAACCGTTATCATGGACCTTGTTCATTCTCATGCTGTCAAGAATGAGAACGAGGGCTTGGGACTTCTTGCCGGCGACCCTGCACAGTATTTCTACGGTGACGACAAACGTCACCACAGCGCATGGGATTCTCTCTGTTTCGACTACGGTAAGAACGAGGTCGTTCACTTCCTTCTGTCGAACTGCAAGTATTGGCTCGAAGAGTTCAAGTTCGACGGTTTCCGCTTCGACGGAGTGACATCAATGATATATTACAGCCATGGCCTCGGCGAGGCGTTCTGCAACTATGGCGACTACTATAATTTAGGGCAGAACGGCGATGCTATATGTTATCTCACCCTTGCCAACAAACTCATTCATGAGGTCAATCCAAAGGCTATAACAATTGCCGAAGAGGTGTCCGGCATGCCCGGCCTTGCGGCTCCGATAGAGGACGGCGGCTACGGCTTCGACTACCGCATGGCAATGAATATCCCCGACTACTGGATAAAGGTTATCAAGGAACGTAAGGACGAGGACTGGAAACCGTCGGAGATATATTGGGAACTTACCAACCGCCGCAAGGACGAAAAGACAATCTCTTATGCCGAAAGCCACGACCAGGCTCTGGTAGGCGACAAGACCATAATATTCCGTCTTATCGACTCCGATATGTATTGGCACTTCAACCGCGGCGACGAGACATACATGGTGTCGCGAGGCATTGCGCTGCATAAGATGATACGCCTGATGACTGTGGGAACTATCAACGGCGGCTATCTCAACTTTATGGGCAACGAGTTCGGTCATCCCGAATGGATAGACTTCCCGCGCGAGGGCAACGGCTGGAGTCACAAGTATGCCCGCCGCCAATGGAGTCTTGTGGACAACCCTAACTACAACTATACTCTGCTTGGCGAGTTCGACAAGGCGATGATTGAGCTTGTGGGCGATGTCCGTAACTTCCAGAACCGTCCTATCCAGGAGATCTGGCACAACGACGGTGACCAGATACTTGCTTTTTCACGCAAGGATTTGATATTTGTCTTCAACTTCAGTCCAAACCGTTCGTTTACCGACTACGGCCTGTTGGTTCCCGAAGGCTCGTACTCGATAGTGCTTAACACCGACTCCGAGAAGTTCGGCGGCAACGCCCTTGTCGATGAGACGCAGACTCACTTCACGCAGTACGACAAACTTCACGCACGCCGCAAGAAAGGCTGGCTCATGCTCTATCTGCCTGCACGTACGGCTATGGTATTGAAGAAAAACAAGGAGTAAGCAATGATGAGGAACAAGGAAGAGAAACGTTTGCAAAGGGTAGTGGCGCTGTTCTGCACCGCGCTCTTTGCCTTGTTCGCTTTTTTCTTTACGGCGAAATATCAGGCTTCGCTACTTGAACTGTTCTATGACCACATAGCGACAGGCAAGCTTGAGTTCAACCGTTATGTCGTGGCAACGATTATTACGGCCGTGCTGACCATGCTCGCCTTGTGGCTCAACAAGTTCTCGAAGTTCAAACGTGAATGGACAGCCTTGTCCTTCCTGCCCTCGTTCCTTATCCTTTCGTTCATTACAGACATTGACCGTTCGCTTTACACAGGAGGCTACAGCTATGTGAAGTGGGTTACGGTGTTCGCTGTCGCCACTGTCATGTACGCTCTGTTCTCTTTTGTAATGAGCAGAATGCTCTTCGCTAAGATAAAGAACGTAGCCATGAGCGCGAACAGGATACTGTGGCGTAACCTTGTTCTGCTCGTGCTTATGTTCCTGCTTACGGGAACGCTAAGCAACGGAGAAGAGGGCTTTAAACGTGAGGCGTTGATATATTCACTGCAAAAGAGGGGTGAGACGGAAAAGGCTCTTGAGGTCGGCCGTCTCTCGAACGTGGCGTCAAAAACACTTACAGCCCAGCGCGCCTCTCTGCTTGCGGCATGCGGAAAGCTCGGAGAAAGGTTGTTCGAATACCCGCAATACTACGGTGCGGCAGGCATTATGCCTGCTGAGACGCAGATATCTCCGCTTGTCCCGGAAAAGGTCTATTCATTGCTCTGCGCCGTACCGATGCCCGGAGAAAACGCATTGGAGTTCTTCAAGCGTGCGGCTGAGGCGGACGACGCCCCTCAAGAGGCCGAGGAGTATTATCTGTCGGCTCTGCTGCTCGAACGCAGGCTCTCCGGCTTCGTGGAATATGTCGCCGCGGTCTATCCCGATGTGCCGCTGCAGGAACTGCCTAAACATTATCGTGAGGCGTTATACCTTTATTATAATATAAACGGAGATTCTGTCGAGATGTATGCCGGCAGCGATATCGCCGAAGAATACAATGCTTTCAAGGAACTTGAGGCGGAACATGCCGACCCTTTCGTGCGTTCAAATTATCTTCGCCGTAAGTTCGGACGTACGTATTGGTGGTATTTCGTTTACGGAATCTGAAAAGTGATATAAAACATGCTATGGATGCGGTTGTAAAAGATAGGCTCTTCACGCAAAGCTACATTCTTATGTGCCTTGCCAATTTCCTTACAGCCTTTTCGTTCTTTCTTCTGGTACCGACCTTGCCGTTCTATTTGGTCGATAACTACAGCATCGACTCGAGTATGGTAGGGCTTGTCCTGTCGTGTTATGTGGTAGCGGTGTTATGCATACGCCCGTTTGCTGGTTTCATTGCCGATTATTTCCAGCGTAAGAAAGTATATGTTATCTCATATATTCTTTTTGCGGTATCCTTTGCCGGCTATCTTTTCATTGAGAAGAATATTGCCCTTTTTGTGTTGCTCAGAGTACTTCACGGCTTTGCTTTCGGTGCCCTGAATACAACTGGCAACACTCTTGTAATAGACATTATGCCTTCTTCGCGTCGTGGCGAAGGACTCGGGTATTTCGGGGTTACCAATAACCTTGCAATGGCCTTCGGCCCAATGACAGGACTGTTCCTTATAACAGACGGAAATTATAACCTGATGTTCTTGGCTGCGCTTGCGGCTGCAATGGCGGGCATGACGCTCTCGTTCCTCATAAAAGTGAAGCATCGTCAGCCTAAGCCTAATCTCGGCAAAATATTCTCGGTAGACCGTTTCTTCCTGCTCGAAGGAATACCGGCGTCGATAGCTTTCTTCATGCTTGCCATTCCTTACGGCATGACATCGAGCTACATTGCGATTTATGCCGAGGAGATAGGAGTGGTGCGTGGCGCAGGAATGTTCTTTACGGTGCAGGCCGCCGGTCTTATTGTGTCGAGGCTCATTTCGGGTAAGATGGTCGATAAGGGGTATATTACACAGACTATCAGACGCGGCATTATCATTGCTTTGATTGGCGTTGCGGGTGAGGCGTCGCTCGCTCTTGTATCCTCATTTAATATGAGTTGCGGTTATGTTCTATACTTCGCTTCGGCGTTCCTTGTGGGATATGGCTTCGGAACAGTCTTTCCTGCCTTCAATACATTGTTCATAAACATGGCGCCCAATTCAAGGAGAGCGACAGCTAATGCGACATACCTCACAGGCTGGGATGTCGGCATAGGCGCAGGCATGTTGCTCGGCGGAACATTGTCGGTCAATGGATACGAAGGCAGTTTCTTTTTCGGCGCATTGCTCGTAACCGCATCGCTCGTATACTTCGTGACATTCGTCGCGCGGCACTTCGAACGTCATCGTTTGCGATAATTTTAGTGATTTAAATTCAGGCGATTGTTGAAAGTATCAGCTGTTTCGTTCTTTTTAAGAAAAATACGTTTGTTTATTAAATATTAATCGGGTATTTTTGTATTGCTCATTAAACAAGAGCAGAATGATAGTATAGTTTTTTCTTAGTTGTTTAGTAAATGTCGGAAGTATCTCTTTGTGAAAAGGGGTACTTCTTTTTTTTTAGAAGTTCCCCTTTAGATAATGCCGTGCTGGTTTCTGCAGGGCATTATCAAAAGTACAATATCTTTTTTTAGGAAGTATAATGCCGTGCGGCGGTTGGTGTCATCGTAGCATCGCTGAAGGCGATGCTACGATGACATGACGCTGTTCATGCCGTCGAAGCTTCGCTTTCCTCGTTCTAAGTTATCTGTTCTCTAACTTAAAACTTCTGTTTTAAAATTGGCAAAATAGAATAAATTGTCTTAATTTTGTAAAATTGTTGCTAAATGCGTCAAAAGGGTGCTATTTTGGCAATGATTTGGAATGTATGCACATGATTGAATTCTCTATTTTTGTGTTATATAATCAAGACTAATATTGATTGAACTAAATAAACAATTAAATATAACAATGGAAAACAAGATTCAGGAACTAACCGAGAAAATCTACGCCGAAGGCGTTGAGAAGGGTAACGCAGAGGCTGCCCGCCTTGTGGAAGAAGCTAAGGCGAAGGCTGCCGATATTCTAAAAGAGGCTCAGCGGCAGGCTGACGCCGTGATTGCCAATGCGCAGAAGAAGGCTCAGGAACTTGACGCCAATACACGTTCGGAGATTAAGCTTTACGGAGCCCAGGCTGTCGGCGCTTTGAAGTCCGAAGCTGCGGAAATCATCACCGACACCGTTGTCAAGAATGCGGTAAAGGAGGCTGTTTCGGGCGATACCCTCAAGGCTCTTCTCGTGAAGATTGCAGAGCGTTGGACTGTCAATGAGCAAATCGTAATCTCGACAGCCGAGGCTGACGAACTGAAAGCCTACTTTGCTAAGAATGCGAAGGCTCTTCTTGACAAGAGTGTAGAGATTAAGCAGGTGAACGGCTTGAAGACATCGTTCTCGATAGCGCCTGCCGACGGCTCGTACAAGGTTAATTTCGGTGAGGGCGAGTTCGAGGCGTTCTTCAAGGCATTCCTCCGTCCTCAGATGGTCGAACTTCTATTCGCATAAATAATGGCTAATTACTATTGCTTGGTTGCGGGAATGCCTGATGTCGCTTTCGACGAAAGCAAGTCGGCTTATACCGTCGAGCGTTTCAGAGAAGAGATATACCCGTCGCTCACGAAAGAGGATGCGGAGTATGTCAATCTCTTCTTCAATGAGCGTGACAATACCAACATACTGAATATACTGCGTAACGGCGAAGATGCAAGGATTGATTCTCTCGGTTGCTATTCGGCCGAAGAACTGAACGATATAATATCTTCGGCAAAGAACGGCGACGCTCCGATAAAGGGCGTGCCTGCGTACATCTACCGTTTCTTCGAATACTATAATGCCAATGAGGCGAGCGAGAATATCATTTGGGAAGATGTACTCAGTTCCTTCTATTATGAATATGCCACTAAATGCCCTAACCGTTTCGTGGCGGATTGGTTCTTGTTCAACCTTAACGTGAACAATATCCTCATAGCGTTCACGGCACGCAAGTACAAGATGAACGTAGCGGATGCGGTGATAGGCGACGGCGAGGTGGCGGACGCGCTCCGTACTTCGGGCGCCAGAGACTTCGGTTTGGGAACAGCTCTCGACTATTTCGAGAAAGTGCAGCGCATGAGCAAGAACAGCCGCCTTCAGGAGCGTGAACGTCAGCTCGACGACATGCGCTGGAAGTGGCTCGACGACAATTCGGTATTCAACTACTTTACGGTTGAGAAGCTTTTCGCTTTTCTTGTGAAGTTGAGCATCGTAGAACGTTGGTCAAGGCTTGACGCCGAAAAGGGCATGCAGCGTTATAACGAGCTTATAGCGGAATTGAAGAGCAGAATGGACGAACAGTCTGTAGTGTTGTAAAAAAATAAATAAAAAATATAAATATGGCGACAAAAGGAAAAGTAACCGGCGTTATAGCGAACATGGTGCTGCTGGCTGTAGACGGCCCTGTAGCGCAGAACGAGATTTGTTATATAAAGACCGGCGGTGACCGCCTAATGGCTGAGGTCATCAAGATAAACGGTGCCAAAGTGTATGTTCAGGTCTTTGAAAGTACACGCCGTCTGAGAATTGGCGAAGAGGCTGAGTTTACCGGCCACATGCTTGAGGTGTCATTGGCGCCGGGCATGTTGTCAAAGAACTATGACGGTCTTCAGAACGACCTCGACAAGATGGAGGGCGTGTTCCTTAAACGAGGCGACTATACCAACCCGCTCGACGAGGACAAACTATGGCGTTTCGAGCCGATAGCAAAGGCGGGCGACACCGTGACTGCTGCGGCGTGGTTGGGCAGTGTAGAGGAGAACCATCAGCCGTTGAAAATTATGGCTCCGTTCGGCCTCAAAGGCTCATGGACTGTCAAGTCGATAGCTGCTGCCGGCGAGTACAAGATAACGGACACGATAGCTGTCATCGTCGATGCCGACGGAGAGGAGCGTGAATTGAATATGATTCAGAAGTGGCCCGTGCGCGTGGCTATGGACGACTACAAAGAGAAACCCCGTCCTTTCAAGCTTCTTGAAACAGGCGTACGAACTATCGATACCCTTAACCCTATAGTCGAGGGCGGTACAGGCTTCATTCCCGGTCCTTTCGGTACAGGAAAGACCGTGCTTCAGCACGCTATCTCAAAGCAGGCCGAGGCTGACATCGTTATCATCGCTGCCTGCGGCGAGCGTGCCAACGAGGTAGTGGAAATCTTTACCGAATTCCCGGAACTCGTAGACCCGCATACGGGCCGTAAGCTCATGGAGCGTACAATCATTATCGCCAATACCTCGAATATGCCTGTCGCTGCCCGTGAGGCTTCGGTTTACACTGCTATGACAATTGCCGAGTATTATCGTGCAATGGGACTCAGAGTGCTGCTTATGGCCGACTCTACATCACGTTGGGCGCAGGCTCTTCGCGAGATGTCGAATCGTATGGAGGAACTTCCCGGCCCCGACGCGTTTCCTATGGATATCTCGTCTATCATCGCGAACTTCTACAGCCGTGCCGGTTATGTTTACCTGAACAACGGCGAGGTCGGCTCAATTACTTTTATAGGTACGGTATCTCCTGCCGGAGGCAATCTCAAGGAGCCTGTGACCGAGAATACGAAGAAGGTAGCGCGCTGTTTCTATGCCCTTGAGCAGGAAAGAGCCGACAAGAAACGTTATCCGGCCGTCAATCCGATCGACTCATATTCAAAATATATAGAGTATCCCGAATTCGAGAAGTTCATCTCGGAACGTATCGGTGACGGTTGGCTGCCTATGGTGAACGAAGCGAAGACACGTCTGTTGCGCGGCAAGGAGATTGCCGAGCAGATAAACATTCTCGGTGATGACGGCGTGCCAGTAGACTATCACGTCACGTTCTGGAAGTCGGAGCTTATAGACTTCGTGGTGCTTCAGCAGGATGCGTTCGACGAGGTCGATGCGGTTACTCCGCTTGAGCGTCAACAGGAGATTTTGAGTATCGTGACCGACATCTGTCGTGCGGAGTACGATTTCGAGAACTTCCAGGAGGTGACCGACTTCTTCAAGAAGGTAATCAACATCTGCAAGCAGATGAACTATTCCGAGTTCAAGAGCGACAAATACAGTTCATACAATGCTGAACTGCTTGAGCTGCTCGCTACAAAACAGGTGTCTAACGATTAACAATTACAATTATGGCTACAGAAGCATTCAAGAAAATATACACGAAAATCAATTCAATTACCAAAGCGACATGTTCGCTTAAGGCTACGGGCGTCGGCTACGACGAGCTCGCTACCGTAAACGGCAAGCTCGCGCAGGTGGTAAAGATTATGGGTGACGAGGTGACGCTCCAGGTGTTCGAGGGTACAGGCGGTATCCCTACCGACGCTGAGGTCATATTTATGGGCAAGGCTCCGTCGCTCAAGGTCAGCGAACAGCTGGCAGGACGTTTCTTCAACGCTTACGGCGACCCGATCGACGGCGGCCCGGCGGTTGAGGGACAAGAGGTGGAAATCGGCGGTCCTTCGGTAAATCCTGTACGCCGCAAACAGCCGTCGGAGCTTATCGCGACAGGCATTGCGGGTATCGACCTTAACAATACTCTCGTGACAGGCCAGAAGATTCCGTTCTTCGCCGACCCGGACCAACCTTACAATCAGGTGATGGCGAACGTTGCCATGCGTGCAGAGACCGACAAGATTATTCTTGGCGGTATGGGTATGACAAACGACGACTACCTATACTTCAAGAACCTCTTTACCAATGCCGGAGCTCTTGACCGTATCATCTCGTTCATGAACACCACTGAGGACCCTGCCGTAGAGCGTTTGCTTATCCCCGATATGGCATTGACAGCCGCAGAATACTTCGCTGTCGAGAAGAATCAGAAGGTGCTTGTGCTGCTCACCGACATGACCATGTATGCCGATGCTCTCTCCATCGTATCTAACCGCATGGACCAGATTCCTTCTAAGGACTCAATGCCTGGCTCGCTCTATTCCGACCTCGCGAAAATTTACGAGAAGGCGGTGCAGTTCCCCTCAGGCGGTTCAATCACCATTATTGCCGTTACAACGCTTTCGGGCGGCGACATCACTCATGCCGTGCCCGACAACACCGGTTATATCACCGAGGGACAGCTCTTCTTGCGCCGTGACAGCGACATCGGCAAGGTTATCGTAGACCCGTTCCGTTCATTGTCACGTCTGAAACAGCTCGTGTCTGGCAAGAAGACACGTAAGGACCATCCGCAGGTGATGAACGCGGCTGTACGTCTTTATGCCGACGCTGCCAACGCAAAGACAAAGATGGAGAACGGTTTCGACCTCACCGACTACGACAAGCGTACACTTTCGTTCGCAAAAGAGTATTCGGACAAGCTGTTGGCTATCGACGTGAACCTCAATACTACAGAAATGCTCGATGTTACATGGGGACTCTTCTCTAAGTACTTCAAGCCCGAAGAGGTAAATATCCGTCAAGAACTTGTGGATACATATTGGAATAAGTAAATACTGATTTATAGAAGAAAAGCATAATGATTGCATTTCAATATAATAAGACATCGCTTCAGCACCTTGAAAAGCAACTCAAGATGCGTGTGAGGACGCTTCCTATCATCAAGAACAAGGAGAGTGCCCTGCGCATCGAGGTGAAGAGATGCAAGGCCGAGATGCAGCAGCACGACATGGAGTACGCCGAGCAGCTTGAGCAGTACCGTGCTTTGTTCGCTCTATGGAACGAGTTCGACGCTTCTCTCGTTAGAACGGGCGAGCTGCTCATAGGCAAGCGGAAGGTTGCGGGCGTTCAGGTGCCCGTACTTGAAAAAGCAAGTTTCGAAGTTGCGCCCTACAGCCTTTTCAACTCTCCCAAGTGGTTTGCCGACGGTATCGAACTGCTGAAGGAAATGGCTATGACAGCCATACGGCGTGAACTGCTTAACCGCAAGCTAAGCCTTCTGGAAAATGCCCGCAAGAAGACTACTCAGAAGGTGAACCTTTTCGAGAAGGTGCAGATACCGGGTTACCAGGACGCCATACGTAAGATTAAACGTTTTATGGAGGACGAGGAGAACTTGTCAAAGTCTTCACAGAAAATTCTGAAATCCTTGTTGGAGCAAAGAGAGGAGGTGACAGCATGATAGCGAAAATGAACAAACTGACACTCCTTGTATACCATAAGGAGTATATAGACTTTCTTCAACGCTTGCGTGAGGCGGGCGTCATGCATGTGGCGGAGCGTGGCAGCGGAGCTGTCAGCAACCCCGACGTGGAGGCCCGAATGGCTCTTGCGGCAAGGTATGCCCGTGCTGTAAAACGCCTTGAACAGTGCGAGAACGAAACGTATGATGCAGCCGGTAATATTAACGACGGCATGGCTATGATCGAGCGCCTCGATGCGCTGCTTGCGGAAATTGAACAGCAGAAGACATTGTTGCAGGTCGTCGAAAAGGATATCGCTCAGATTGAGCCGTGGGGCAATTTCGATTTCTCGATGCTTGAGAAAATCGAAGCTGCCGGCTATGCGATTGACTTTTTCGTCACCGGTGGAAAGAACTTCAACGAAGAATGGTGCGGCAAGTACAACGCCATAAAGGTAGCAGAGAAGCAGGCAAGAGTATATTTCGTTACTGTTACTCCTGTGGGCACAGAATTGGATGTCGATGCTGAGGCGGCGAGAATACCGTCTACTTCGCTCGCCGCTCTTGAGAAAGAGAAACTGCGTATAGAGAAACATGCAGAATCGCTTGCGAAGGAACTTGACAATCATGCGAAAACTTCTTTGAACACCTTGCGTGCTGCATACGATGCGTTGATGCATGATATTGAGTTCGAGAAGGTAGCTCTTGACGGCGAAAAAGTTTCGGGCGACAAGCTTGTTCTGCTTGAGGGCTGGGTGCCCGATGAGAATACGGCAGAATTGAAGAGCATGCTCGACAACTGCGGCGTCTTCTACGAGGTGAGAGCCGTGCGTAAGGGTGACGATGCGCCTGTGAAGTTCAAGAACAACGCCTTTACACGCATGTACGAAGTATTGACGAAAATGTACGGCATGCCGGGCGGCAAAGACTTTGACCCGACACCTATCGTGGCGCCGTTCTTCTCGTTGTTCTTCGCATTCTGTATGGGTGATGCCGGATACGGTCTCATACTTATCCTTCTCGGTTTCATTCTCAAAAAGAAGCTCGGCAAGGATATGGCCGGCATGATGAATCTTGTGATAACGCTCGGTATCTTCACAACCTTCATGGGCGCGCTGCTCGGAACGTTCTTCGGCATGTCGCTGCTCGACTCCGACATTCCGCAGCAGCTCAAGCAGTTTATAATCTCAGGCAATGTCGAACTGTTCGGCTCTACATACGACAAACAGATGGTGCTTGCGTTGCTGATAGGTGTCGTGCATATATCGCTTGCTATGACTGTTAAAGCTATCAACAGTACTGTGTTCTACGGTTTCAAGGAGTCGCTGAGCGCATGGGGCTGGTGGCTCGTCATTGTGGGCGGAGTGATTATAGGCGCGCTCTCTTTTATGAGCGTTATTCCGGCTGTAGTCTCAAAGTGGGCGTTCATTGTCGTAGGAGGAATAGGTGCATTGGGAATATATATCCTCAATAATTTGCGTCGTAATGTCTTCATGAACATCGGCGCAGGTCTTTGGGATACATATAATATGGCTTCGGGACTTCTCGGCGACGTGCTGTCGTACATCCGTCTCTTCGCTCTCGGTCTTGCCGGCGGTATGCTCGGACAGACATTCAACAACCTTGCGTTGATGGTTGTCGATGGCAGAGAGGGCTTCGCGGCAGTGTTGGGCTGGGTCGGATTCGGTCTTATAATTATACTCGGACACACCTTGAACATAGCCATGTCATGTCTCAGCGCTTTTGTTCATCCGCTGCGTCTGACATTCGTGGAGTATTTCAAGAATGCCGGCTACGAAGGCAAGGGAATAGAGTACAAGCCGTTTAAAAACAAGTAAATATAAATAATAAATATAAATTTAAAACATTACATTATGAACGTATTATTAGGTTATTTGGGAATGGGTCTCATGCTGGGACTCGCTGGTATCGGAAGTTGCTATGGTACAACTATCGCAGGCAACGCCGCTGAAGGCGCTTTGAAGAAGGACTCGTCAAAGTCGTCAGGTTACATGATTCTGTCTGCTCTTCCTGCAACACAGGGTCTTTACGGTTTCTTGGCTTTCTTGCTCCACTTCGGCAAGATTAACGAGGAGACAGGTCTTATGTGGTTCGGCGTAGGTCTTGCGGTAGGTCTTGTCTGCTTGTTCTCTGCTATTCGTCAGGGTCAGGTCTGCGCTAACGGTATCGTTGGTCTGTCACAGGGCCATGATGTTCAGACAAACACCATGATTTACGCGGCGTTCCCGGAATTCTACGCAATTCTTGCGCTCGTTTCAACATTCCTTGTATAAAATAAGGACATTGTTTGATGCATGAAATATGCGGCTCGTAATGGGCCGCATATTTTTGTTAGTTCAAAATTATTTTTGTAATTTTGCATGCGAATAGAGAGAAGGGGCGCCTTCTCCCTATTTGTCGTTATATAATAAGGTGTTCCAAGAGTGGAACGCTGTTTTTTTGAGAACTGTTTAAGGATGAAAAAAGAATTGATGCGTCCCGACTATCTTTTTGAGATAAGCTGGGAAGTTTGTAATAAGGTGGGCGGTATTTATACTGTAGTATCCACTAAGGCGCGTACTCTGTCCGATGTCGAAGGGCTGAACGCCATTTATATCGGACCCGATTTGTGGAAAGAGAAAGAGAATCCTCTCTTTACCGAGGACAAACGTTTATGGAGCGCTTGGCGTAAAAGTGCATGTAATGACAAGATGACCGTACGTTGCGGTTACTGGGAAATTCCGGGCCGTCCGAAGGTCGTTCTTGTCGATTATACAGGCTATATGGAAGACAAAGATGCCATATATGGCGAGTTGTGGAACGACTTCGGCGTTGATTCGCTTCACGGATACGGCGATTACGACGATTCTATGATTTTCGGCTATGCGGTAGGAAAGACTATCGAGAGCTTCTGCAACGCCAATGTAAAGAAAGGCTGCAATGTAGTGGTGCAGGCTCATGAGTGGCAGAGCGGCAATGCGGCGCTCTATGTCAAGAAGCACCTTCCTTATGCGGGTACGATATTCACTACGCACGCGACAAGCACCGGCCGCTCAATCGCTTCCAACGGCAAGCCTCTCTATGACTATTTCGAGGGCTACAACGGCGACCAGATGGCTGCGGAACTTAATGTTCAATCGAAACAGTCGGTTGAAAAGACAACTGCGCTGAATGTCGATTGCTTTACGACAGTAAGCGAGATTACCGCGCGTGAGTGCGAGCAGTTGCTGGAGCGTAAGTGCGACGTTATTCTTGAGAACGGTTTCGAGAAGGACTTTGTTCCTGTAGGCAAGGATTTTACAGCAAAAAGAAAGAAAGCCCGTGAGGCTCGTATCCGTGTCGCTCAGGCTCTTACTGGCGACAAAATCTCAGACGACGCTATTATAATAGGTATCGGTGGCCGCATGGAGATGCGTAACAAGGGTATTGACATGTTCCTTGAGTCAATGGCGCGTCTTAACGCTTGCGAGGAACTTGAGCGTGACGTTCTGGCTTTCATAGATGTTCCGGCATGGTCGGACGTCGCCCGCGAGGATTTGCTGAAGCGCCTCAAGTCGGACAGGGCAAACTGGGACACTCCGCTGCCTAACCCTTATCTTACTCATAACCTCAATAACTTCTACGACGACGCTATCGCTTGTTCTATCCGCAATCTCTGTATAGACAACCGTTCGGGCAAGAACCGTGTTAAGGTAATCTACGTTCCTTGCTATCTTAAGGGCAACGACGGCGTTTTCAACATGGACTACTACGATGTCCTTATCGGAAACGACCTGAGCGTTTATCCTTCATATTATGAGCCGTGGGGCTATACTCCGCTTGAAAGCGCGGCTTTCCGTATTCCTACGATAACTACAAATCTTGCAGGTTTCGGCTTGTGGGTGAACTCGGTTCTTGGACGTGAAGGCAAGCTCGCTGACGGAGTTGAAGTTATAAGCCGTGGCGACAGCAACTATTTCGATTCAGCCGAGGTTATTACAAAAACTATTTGTATCTTTGCAAAACTTTCTGAGAAAGAGGTTTCGGACTGCCGCAAAAAAGTGGCAAAACTTGCCGAGAAGGCACTGTGGAAGCATTTTATCAAGAATTACTACAAGGCCTATGATTTTGCTCTTTCCGCAGCAAAGGAGAGAATTTAAATTGAAATATCCATTTAATTAAAAAAATATGATTGCTATTAGTAACACAAACCAACAAAGTTGGAAAACTGTTAATGTTAAATCTTACATTCCGGAGTCATTGAAACCTCTGGAAGAATTAGCCCGCAACCTTTGGTGGGTATGGAATGAGGATGCGAAAGAGCTCTTCACTATGCTCGACAAAGACCTTTACAAGGCATGCTCAGGCAACCCTGTTCTTTTGCTTGAGAAGCTTGGCGTCGAGAAACTCGACGAACTCTCTAAAGACAAGAAGGTTCTTGATAAACTTGCAAGCGTATACGCTGAATTCCGCAAATATATGGATGTTAAGCCTAATGCTGAGCGTCCTTCTGTTGCATACTTCTGTATGGAGTATGGCTTGACAAGCGTTCTGAAGATATATTCAGGCGGTCTCGGTATTCTTGCCGGTGACTACTTGAAGGAGGCTTCAGACTCTAATGTAGACATGTGTGCGGTAGGTTTCCTCTATCGTTACGGCTACTTCAGCCAGTCACTTTCAATGGACGGCTCACAGATAGCTAACTACGATGCTCAGAACTTCAACCAGCTGCCTATCGAGCGTGTATACGAAGAGGACGGCGTAACTCCGTTGGTTATCCACGTTCCTTACATCGACTACTATGTTCACGCTAATGTGTGGAGAGTGAACGTTGGCCGTGTGCCTCTCTACCTCCTCGACACCGATTTCGACATGAACAGCGAGTATGACCGTCCTATCACTCACAAACTCTATGGCGGTGATTGGGAAAACCGTTTGAAGCAGGAGATTCTTCTCGGTATCGGCGGTATGATCGCTTTGGAGAAGATGGGCATCAAGAAGGATATCTATCACTGCAACGAGGGTCATGCGGCTCTCTGCAACCTCTATCGTCTGACACAGTACATCAAGACAGGCTATACATACGAAGAGGCTCTTGAGATTGTCCGTTCAAGCAGCCTTTACACTGTTCACACTCCGGTACCTGCAGGTCACGACTACTTCGACGAGGCTCTCTTCGGCAAGTACATGAGAGGCTATGCAAGCCAGCTCAACATCACATGGGACGACCTCATGAATCTCGGCCGCATCAACGCAGGTGACAAGAACGAGCGTTTCTGCATGTCTACCTTCGCTTGCAACACATGTCAGGAAATAAACGGCGTGAGCCGTCTTCACGGCAAGGTTTCAAAGTCAATGTTCGCAGGTATATGGAAGGGCTACTATCCTTCGGAGAACCACGTTGGCTATGTAACTAACGGCGTTCACTATCCTACATGGGTCGCTCCCGAGTGGGACAAGCTCTACAAAGAGAACTTTGACCCGAGCTTCATCAACGACCAGTCAAACGAGGATATATGGCACGCTATAGACAAGATTTCAAACGAGACTATCTGGAATACGCGCGTAGCTCGCAAGAAGATGCTTATCGACTACATCAAGAAGGCGTTCAGCGAGGATTGGTTGAAGAACCAGGGTGACCCGATGCGTATCGTGGACGTCGTGAAAAAGATTAACCCCGATGCTCTTGTCATCGGTTTCGCACGCCGTTTCGCTACTTACAAGCGCGCTCACCTTCTCTTTACAGACCTTGACCGTCTTGCAAAGCTGCTCAACAACCCCGAGCGTCCTATCCAGTTCCTCTTCGCAGGTAAGGCTCACCCGCACGACGGTGCAGGCCAGGGCTTGATAAAGAAGATTATCGAGGTATCACGCCGTCCTGAGTTCGTAGGCAAGATCATATTCCTTGAGAACTATGACATGGACCTCGCAAAGCTGCTTGTTTCAGGTGTTGATATCTGGATGAATACTCCTACACGTCCTCTCGACGCTTCAGGTACATCAGGCGAGAAGGCTCTTATGAACGGTGTACTCAACTTCTCAGTCCTTGACGGTTGGTGGTGCGAGGGTTACAAACCGGGTGCAGGCTGGGCGCTGAAAGAGGAGCGTACATACCAGAACCAGGAGTTCCAGGATCAGCTCGACGCAGCTACAATCTACACATTGCTTGAGAACGAGATTCTTCCATTGTACTACAAACGTGAGGGTAAGGCTTACTCAGACGAGTGGGTCGGCTACATCAAGCGTTCAATCGCTGAAATCGCACCTCACTTCACAATGAAGCGTCAGCTCGACGACTATTACAGCAAGTTCTACTGCAAGCAGGCCGAGCGTTATCACCGTCTTGTAGCTAACGACTCTAAGGTTGTCCGTGAGCTCGCTAAGTGGAAAGAGGAGGTGGCTGCCAAGTGGAACGCTATAGAGGTGCTTTCTGTAGAGGGCGATGCGAACTTCTTGAACGGCGCGATGTCAGCCGCTGAAAAGTACAACGTTTCAGTTACTGTAGACGAGAAGGGTCTTGACAATGCTGTCGCTATCGAACTTGTAGTGTTGGTTCCCGACGCAAAGGGTCAGGATCAGGTATTCATGACCTATCCTCTTGAGGTCGTTAAGCGTGAGGGCAATGTGTTCACATTCGCAGCGGAGATCGCTCCTACAAACGCGGGCGAGTTCAAGATCGCGTACCGTATGTATCCGCAACACGAGGAACTTCCTCACCGTATGGACTTCGCATACGTTAAGTGGTTCGCATAATTTGAACAATTATTATAGAAACAAGGGACGTGGTTTTGCTGCGTCCCTTGTTCGTTATTTATGCGTTATCTTATTATTTTACTTTAAAAACATCAATTTGCTTAAATTAAACCTAAGTAAACCAATTTATAAAAAAAATAAGGTATCTTTGCTCTATGCCGCATCCATGCGTCTTTTCGTGGAATGTGCAGCATATACCATATGAACGAAAATGTAAAAAAATACACGATAGGAGAGGAAAGATGGAACGCTATTTCCCATGCGGCAGGTATTGTAGGGGGTGTCGTGGCCGGTTTCATTTTTTTGAGAACGGTAATATTCAATGGGGGCGATGCAATAGCGATAGCGAGCGTTCTTCTGTATCTCTTCGGAATGCTTTCGTCATACGTCTTCTCGACCCTCTATCACTCATGCCCGGCAGACAGTAAATGGCGGATAACCTTGCGAAAGTTTGACCATGCTGCTATATACTGGCACATTGCAGGAAGTTACTCGCCGATAACGCTCATAGCTATGCGTGATACGGCCTATTGGGGGTGGGGAATATTCGCTTTCTGCTGGCTGTGCGCAATTGCGGGAACATTCCTGAGCCTTTACAGCATGAAGAAACATAGCGTACTTGAAACCGTTTGCTATGTTCTTATGGGATTGACAATACTTGTAGCTATTAAGGAGTTCTATGATTCTGTAGAACTTTCGACATTCCTTTGGGTTATAGGTGAAGGTGTCGCATATATCACAGGTGCCGTATTATACAGTTTTCATAAGGTTAAATATATACATACGGTATTTCATTTCTTTGTCCTGCTCGGAACGTTTTGCCATATGATGGCAGTGTGGAATGTAATAAATTGAAAAGTCGCTATGTTTAAACATTTTAATAAATATCAGTTATTGCCGCACAATACGTTCGGCATTGAAGCTGTTGCCGAAAATTTCATTGAATTTTCCAATGAAGAGGAGTTGCTCGATTTTCTTGGCGGAGGTTTCGACGGCAAGTCGCTTGTCATAGGCGGCGGCAGCAATCTGCTTTTCGTGAACGATTTTCACGGAACGGTATTCCATTCTGCCATAAAGAGCTTCGAACTTGTTAGCGAGGATTGTGAAAGCGTTCTCTTGCGTGTAGGCAGCGGCGTAAATTGGGACGAGTTAGTTGAATATACCGTTTCGCGAGGGTGGGGAGGTCTTGAAAATCTTTCGGCCATTCCCGGCGAAGTAGGGGCGAGCGCCGTACAGAATGTCGGAGCATACGGCAGAGAGGCTGGAGAACTGATAACAAAGGTCGAGACAATAGCTCTTGCCGATGCGTCAAAGCGTATATTTCTGCACGATGACTGTGATTTCGCATACCGCCACAGCGTATTCAAGGCTGCGGAAAAAGGCAAGCATATAATAACATATGTGACATACAGGCTATCAAAGCGGCCGCAATTCAAACTCGCGTACGGCAACCTGAACGAAAAGGTCGAAGAACTTGGCGGAGCGACTCTTGCCAATGTACGCAAAGCGGTATGCATGATACGCGACGCAAAGCTGCCGGCTCCATCAGAGGTCGGAAGCGCCGGCAGTTTTTTTATGAATCCTGTTGTTTCGGCTCCTGTTGCCGATGCTTTAAAACAACGGTATCCGAGTATGCCAAGTTACCCGACAGCAAATGGTGGTGTAAAACTTTCTGCCGGTTGGCTCATTGAACAATGCGGGTGGAAACAGAACCCTCATGAACATGTTGGAGTATACAGACACCAGGCTCTCGTGGTCATAAACAGGGGTGGCGCTACTGGCCGTGATGTTCTTGATTTTGCCGCGGCTGTTGTAAAATCGGTGAAGGAAAAGTTCGGCGTAGAACTCTGTATGGAAGTTAATGTAATAGGTTAATGCGATGAAATTAAGATTTTTAGGTACAGGAACTTCTACCGGTGTGCCCGAAATAGGCTGTAAATGCGAAGTGTGTACGTCGAGCGACCCTCGTGATTCACGCCTGCGTTCGTCGGCGCTCATTGATGACGGCAATACTGTAATTCTCATTGATTGCGGCCCCGACTTCCGTATGCAAATCCTTAAGGCAGATGTAAAGAAAATTGACGCTCTTCTTCTTACTCATAAGCATTACGACCATATAGTAGGAATAGATGATCTGCGTCCCTTCACGTCCGCTAAGGAATTGCCCGTCTACGCCGACAGAGAGACTGAGATGCAGATACGCTCATTCTTCCCTTACTGCTTCTACAAAGTGAAATATCCCGGAGTCGCCAATATTGCGGTGCGTCCCGTTGTTAATAACACTCCTTTTAAGGTCGGAACTGTCGAAGTCACTCCATTCAGGGTTTTCCATGGCATGATGCCTATAACAGCCTATCGCTTCGGCAAGCTCGCATACATTACCGACATGAGCTACATCGAGCCAAGTGAACTTGAGAAACTGCATGGTGTAGAGGTGCTTGTAATGAATGCGCTCCGTTTTTCAAAGCCGCATATGACGCACCAGACTGTGCTTGAAGCTCTTGCGGTTGTAGATAAAATAAAACCGAGAGAGGTTTATTTCACGCATATGATGCATCACATCGGGCTGCATGCGAAAATAGAGAAATGCCTGCCCCCTGGCGTCCATTTAGCCTACGACGGCCTTGAAATAGAGATATAGCGGCTGTTACATCTCCATGCATTTGCAGTACATGCCGGCAAACTGCCGCTCCAATGCGTTTGCGTCGGGCTCGTTTTTAAATATGCCGAAGAATGACGACCCGCTTCCCGACATTGAGGCATAGACGGCTCCCATTGAGTACAGATTCTTCTTAATGCCGGCAACAGACGGGTGCTTTGCGAATATACTCTTCTCGAAATCGTTTTTCATGTCTTCTTTCCACTCTTCGACAGGCTTCATTATTATCTCTTTCAACGGCTTCTCGGGGTATGCTGGAGATACAAGAGAGTAGGCCTCTTTTGTCGAAACATGAATGTCCGGTTTCACTACGGCAATGTGATATCCTTTAAGAGTGAAATCGACGGGTACAAGCACATTCCCTATTCCTGTCGCGAAAGCCGGCTTGTTCTTGATGAAGAATGCGCAGTCTGCTCCAATCTTCGCCGCGTATTCCTCAAGCTGTTCATCGCTGAGCCTAAGAGATGCGATTTCGTTCAGCATCTTAAGCGTGAATGCGGCGTCAGAGCTTCCTCCGCCCATTCCTGCGCCTGTCGGAATGTTCTTGTACAGCGATATCCTGGCTTTCGGCAAGGCGTGTTCCTTTGCAAGCAGATTGTACGCCTTTACGACAAGATTGTCTTTCTCGTCACCTTCGAACGTCGCATTATACATAGTAAACCCGGACTCGTCATCGCTCACGGTAATTTCAAGAATGTCATGAATGGGAATAGGGTAAAACAACGATTCAAGGTTGTGATATCCGTCGGGGCGTTTCTCAACAATGTCGAGTCCGAGATTTATCTTTGCGTTAGGAAATGTTATCATTCTGTAAGTGTGTTATGCTGTCAATGGCAAATTTAGCCATTTTTTTAATATCCCGTTGATAACTTGTCTTTTTTTGTTGAAAAGCATGACACCGCCTTTTTGAATATTAATTCTAATGTGCGTAATTTCGCAGTCGGAATTTTGATAAGATGGAAGACAATACACAAAAAAAGACAACGGCACGCCGCAGACAGCCTGCGGTTTCCGTACCTAAGTTGAGCGAGTACGGTAACGTACAGCCCCAGGCTCTTGAGATTGAAGAGGCTGTGCTTGGAGCATTGATGATTGACAGTGACGCTATCGGCCGCTTGGGAGGCGTGCTTAAGCCTGAATCTTTTTACGACAAACGCAATCAGCTGCTGTTTGAGGCTATACAGCAGATGGACCTCAGCGACAGGCCTATCGACATTCTTACCGTAGCGGAGTACCTCCGCAGTAAAGGAACGCTCGAAGAGGTTGGCGGTCCTGTATATATAGCGCAGCTGACAAGCAAGGTGGTCTCTTCTGTGAATATCGAGTATCATGCCAACATTATAGCGCAGAAAAAGCTTGCCCGTGACCTCATAAAGTTCACGAGCAAGACACAGGTGCAGGCTTTCGACGAAACGCAGGATGTCGAAGAACTCATGCAGCAGGCCGAATCGGAACTGTTTGAGATTTCACGCCACAATATGCAAAAGGACTATACTCAGATAAATCCTGTAATAAAACAGGCCTATCAGCAGATACAGACGGCATCAAAGAATACGAGCGGTATCAGCGGTTTGAGTACGGGGTATCATCGTCTCGACAAAGTTTTGTCGGGTTGGCAACCGACCGACCTTATAATCCTCGCTGCACGTCCTGCGATGGGTAAGACCGCTTTCGCTCTCTCGCTTATCCGTAATATGGCTATCGACCAGGGTATTCCCTGCGGCATGTTCTCGCTTGAGATGGGTAACGTGCAGCTTGTTCAGCGTCTTATCTGTAACGTGTGTCAGATTCCCGGTGACAAAATACGCAGCGGCCAGCTCGAAAAATATGAGTGGGGGCAGCTCGACAGTAAAATCGTCGCTCTTGAGAACGCTCCGCTTTATATCGATGACACACCGCAGCTGTCTGTGTTCGAGCTTCGTTCAAAGGCGCGCCGTATGGTGCGTGAGCATGGCGTGAAGATGATTTTTATCGACTATCTGCAGCTTATGACCGCCAATGTCGGCAAGGGTAACCGTCAAGAGGAAATCAGTACTATTTCACGTGCTTTGAAGGGACTCGCCAAGGAGTTGAACATTCCTATCATGGCGCTCAGTCAGCTTAACCGTAATGTCGAAGGACGTGAAGGCCTCGAAGGCAAGCGTCCTCAACTCAGCGACCTTCGTGAATCGGGAGCAATAGAGCAGGATGCCGACATCGTAATGTTCGTAAACCGTCCCGAATATTTCCATATATACAAAGACGGCGATTTCGATTGGCGAGGCAAGGCCGAAATAATTATCGCTAAGCACCGTAACGGCGGACTCGATAATGTGCCTCTCATCTTCCGCAAGGAGTATGCAAGGTTCATGAATCTTGATGACGAAACACTCTCTCCACCTCCTGGCGATATGCCTGTGATGCGAGGCTCTAAGATGAACGTGAGCATGCCTATGGACTCTTCGCCGCTTCCCGACTTGCCTGAATATCTGCAAGGCAGTTCTATGCCGCCCGAATTGTCGGGAGGCAGCAATGCTGTTCCTTTCTGAATACAAAAGGTCTTGACTTCTGTCAAGACCTTTTGTATTGTTAAACGGGTTTTTCTTTTAGAACAGGAAACCTGTGTTTATGTAGAATGCTCCGTTGCCGTCCTGCTTCTTGATGACAGGGTTTTTGCTGAAACGGCTTACAGGCATACCGTATTCGAATGCTACAATGAAGTTCTGGTTCATGATGAAACGCAAGCCGCCGCCGAAGGTGATGTGAGGACGGTCACTCGTGGGCCTGTCCTTCATATAAGCGTCGTAAGATGCCTTGACCTTCGTGAAATCCTCGCCGAGCTGTTCCGGAGTTGCCTTGAACGACATATCATATTTTCTTGTAACCATTGTACCGTCGCTGAAGACGTTAAGACCGAACGCTATGTTCTGTTTCCAGAGCTTGAAACTTACGAAACGCCAACGGAACTCAACGTTGTATGTCGCCATGTCAAGACCTTGAACACGGTTACGCAGCAGTCCTCGTACAGTACGGTATCCGCCCATACCGTCACGGTCGTACTGGGCTCCCATTACGGTAATGAATGGCATTGCGTAGTAAGGTGTTTTGTTGCCGAATGTGCCTTCGTAGTTCAAACGGTATGCGAATGTAAGAACGTCGTTCTTTACAATGGGCACATAGTGACGGAATGTCAATGAGTAGCGGTAGTGGGGTACTGATGTTCCGAGCCACTTCGGCGCAAGTGTCACGTGTCCTTCGGCCCATATACCTTTCGACGGAGCGCTCTCTTTGTCGCGGGTGTCGAACAGCAAGCCTAAGCGCAGTATGCTGTTAAAGCCGCCCCAAGCTTCATCTTCAGGTATGATGCCCCATTTGCGGTAGAGATCAAACAGGGTAGGCTCTGTTGCCGGATACATCTTGTTCTCGGCTTTGTTCTTGTTGATCTTGTCTAGATTGAGCGCCTGCTGGTCTTTGTAGCCTACTTTGATGTAGTTGAACTGGTAACCGGCCTCCCAAAATAACTTCTTTTTCCAGATATTGCCCGTGAAGTCGCTCTTGAACAGGAGATTCAAACGGTTTTTACGGTACATAGGGCTGTATATAAAGGCGTTCGGGTCGGTGTTTTTCTTGTCCTTGCCCATAGCGATTCTCTCGTAATCGTAGTACGACATGTAACCGTTGAAGCCGTAGAAGTCCATTGCCTTTTCGTTCGCAAGCACAAGAGAACTCGACCAGCGTACGCCGGGTATAAGGAACTTGTTGTCATACGAAAGAACGAAAAGCTGTGAGCCTTTTGTAAAGAACGATGCCTCGAAGTAGAGTTTCTGACGCATGTTCGGGTATTGGCTGCCGTCACCGAAGTCATACAGGTTAAGCAACGCTCCAAGCTGGAAACCCTTATCGGCGTCAAAGGCGACAATTGGCAACGGACCTATGCTGAAACCTTTCTTTACGATATCTTTCTTCTTGTTTTCGGTAGAATCGGACCTGCTGTCACCTTCCGATGCGAACAGGTTTGTAGAAATCAGCATAATAGCCATTAGAGTCAATATGCATTTTTTCATAGTATTAATTGTTTAGGATTATTTCTCTTATTTCGTCGTATATGTTTCTCAAAATCTTGCAATTGCATAGCTTGCAGTCCGATACCATAATGCGGACGGCTCTCCATGTGTCTTGTGCCACCGCCGGAGCCGGTATTGTACATGCGACTGCCAGCAACGCCCAATGAACCGGCAGGAATATGAATGCGATGACAGCATATATTACCAGCAGCAATGGCCATATGATAAGGTTTATAACAAAGCGTACTGAATTGTGGAATGCGCGGTCCTTGAACTTTTTGAGCAGAATACTGTTCAGCAAAGCTGTTGGTGACACGGCCGCCATTGCCGCAAGGGTGTATGGAAGTGTCGCCAGCAACAGCAATGACTTCAGGATATTGCATAGCGGAGTCGTACGTCTTGCGACAGACTTCATGCTTATACGTTTCTTTTTACGCAGTTCAAAAGCCTCATTGCCGAGCGAAACGAGCTTTTCGGCAAGTTCTTCGTCTTTAGCTCTTATCTCATCGAGTTTCTTAACTGTCGTATTGTCTGCGACGGTCATTATGTCGGCATCTTTGGCCTTTCCTTTCAGTTTTTTGAGCTGTTCCGCTGACATTGCGGCGCATATCTCGGCTGTCGCGTCATAGGCCTCGTCGTTAGGAATATAGAAGATATTCTCTTTCATTCGCTCGTCGAGCAGCATTCTCATATGGTTTATCTGCTCTTGAGGCGTCTTCTCTTCATTCTGCGCGATGAATTCCCCAACGTTAATCGCTTTGCCTATCTGGACTGTTACTGATGAACGGTAACGGAACCAATTGCCGTAACGTATGCCTACCGGAACAATATAAAGCGGAGTGCCGGGCATTATGCTCTTTGCCTGCAATGCGATACGGAATATTCCCTTTGAAAGAGGCAGCATAGAACGCTTCGTCTGGTGAGTTCCCTCGGGGAATATGCATATAGGCACTCTGCACTTGAGTACGTCTGCTGCAGTTTCAATAATCCTGTTGTTCTTCTTTACCTCATCGAAGCCGTCTCTCATGCGCATGATAGGCAGCATCTTGAAAAAACGGAAGAGCTTGGCGAGTTTCGGATTCTTGAATATGTCGGCGCGCGCAAGAAAAACTGTAGGTTTTCTGTCCATAGCCAACATGACCATAGCGTCCATAAGTGCGCCGGTATGGTTTGGAGCGAATATGACAGCGCCGTCTTTAGGTATCCGTTCTTTCCCGATATATTTTATTTTACGATACGACCTCTTTAATACGTAACATACGTAAATCTTCAATAGGTTGTATCCGGAATCGTTGTCCTGTATTTTACTTCTTTTGTTCATTTCTTCAGGCTTTTGAAGTACGACGGAAGAAATGTGATATTACCAACCCCGAAATTATATGCCATATACCCCATAATGCGGCAACGATAACCATACCGCCGTTGCTTCCCCATATATCGGGTGAGAATATCGCAGGGTTGAACAGCAACGCAAGCGCAAGGCCTGAGTTCTGGATACCCACTTCGATAGCCAGTGTACGGCAGTCCTTGACAGGAGCCTTGCATGCCTTTCCTCCAAAGAAACCGGTAGTCAATGCTATTATGTTGTGTATTACGACAATAACCAATGCGCAAAGGATAGCTGCGTAAACTTCCCAACGCTGTTCCAGCCCCGAAAGAACCTGTGTCAATGATACTATAACCATTCCTAAGAAGAACAGGATTGAAAGTATTTGTGTAGTCTTGATAATCTTCTTTGATACGTTGGGGAAGTAGTGTGAGAACAGCAAGCCGATAACAATAGGGAAACCGAGTATGAGAATAATCTGTGACAGAATTTCTGTAAAAGGAATATCCAATGTGGGAACATCGTTTCTGATAGCGGCGAAACGGCAGTAGTGAGTGCCCCAGAACCAGAAATTCAACGGAGTGATAATGGATGCGAACAGTGTTGTAACAGCAGTGAGTGATACCGAGAGCTCAACATTTCCCTTTGAAAGCGATGAGAGGAAGTTCGAAATGTTGCCGCCTGGGCAAGAAGCAACGAGTATCATTCCTAAAGCGACCATAGGGGTAATGACCGGGTTAAGTACGATCGCCAATAGACATGTAATGGCTGGCAGGGCAAACCATTGCAACACAAGTCCTGCTATAACGGACTTTGGCTTGCGGAATACGCTCTTGAATGTCGATGTCCTGATGCTGAGCGCAACACCGAACATTACAAAGGCGAGAATGAAGTTTACGATAACCATTTCTCCGGAGCCCAAATTTATATTGAGCGTGTCCAGTCTGAGTAGATGTTCTTTCATATATAATAGGTTTTAGAAATATTTCTAAATAAGCTACCGACAGGCTTTGCCTATCAGTAGCTTAATAAATTATAACAGTCTTTTTACCAAACCGAACATGCGGTAAGGCATGTAGCGGAAAGGAAGGTCTATAAGTGTAGTTGTCGTAACCACAGCCCTCTCGTGCGAGAAAGCGTCGTAGCTGAGCTTGCCGTGATAGCGTCCCATGCCGGAATTCCCGACACCGCCGAACGGCATGTTCTCGTTCGCGATGTGCATTATCACGTCATTTATGCATGAGCCTCCAGCCGATGTCAGCCGTATCACTTCGTTGCCGTGCTTTACCTTGCCGAAGTAGTACAACGCAAGCGGCTTTTCCCTCTCTCGAATGAATTTTATAATCTCATCACGTTCTTCAAAAGGAATCATTGGCAGTACAGGCCCGAATATCTCTTCGTTCATTACTTTTGCCGCAAGGGGCACGTCGGTCAATAGGGTCGGCTCAATGAATCGCTCTGCGCTGTCAATTCTTCCGCCGTATGCAATCTTTCCTTCATTCAGATATTGGCTTACGCGCCCGAATGCCTTGTCGCTTACAAGTCTTACATAATGACAGCTATTCTTGATATCCTCTCCGTGAAGGCATCTGACGGCGTTGGCGAACTCTTTTGTGAATTCATCGATTCTGCTGCTGTGAATAAGCAGGTAGTCGGGGGCTATGCATGTCTGTCCGGCATTAAGGGTCTTTCCCCATGCGATACGTTTCGCCGCAGTCTTTATGTCGGCTTCCTTGTCTACGATGCACGGGCTTTTACCTCCAAGTTCAAGCACTGCCGGGGTGATGTTTTTTGCAGCGGCCTCCATTACTTTACGTCCCAAGTCAGGGCTGCCTGTGAAGAATATGATGTCGAACTTCATGGCAAGCAATGCTGCATTTACCTCTCTGTTGCCTTGAACTACAGCTATGTATTGTTTGCCGAATGTCGCTTTTATCATCTCTTCGATAACCTTAGAGACATTCGGAACGTATGGCGACGGCTTAAGAATGGCTGTGCATCCTGCCGATATCGCTCCTACAAGCGGGTTCAGCAATAGCTGTATGGGGTAGTTCCAGGGTGCAATTATCAATGCGTTGCCAAGAGGTTCGCTCACCACTTTGCAGCGTGAGGGCATCATTTTCAGCGGCGTGCATGCCTTGTGGGGGCGGTTCCATTTGCCTATGCGGGAAATATGATTCTTGATTTCTCCTGCTACTATGCTCAGCTCGGTCATTATCGCCTCTTCCTGTGATTTGTGCAGGTCGAGCCAAAGAGCCTCGCAAATGGGTTTTTCCCATTCCGTAAGGGCAGAACGCAACTTCTTGAGCTGTCGCTTTCTGAACTTTATATCTAAGGTCGCATTGCTCTCAAAGAACTCTTTCTGAGCTTTTGCGATCTCTTTAATATCTTGTATGTCAGTGTTTTCTATTTTCATTGTCATGTCTATTTTTTACGACCGGTGAAGCTGTCCATCGCATGAAATATACCAACAACTTCTCCAAAGATATAATCAAAAATCGAGGTAGGCAACAAAGCTTGGCAAAAACGTATAAAATGATATCCGAAAGGTATGCCCTTGAAGTTTCTGTTTTTCTCTATGCTCCTGATGATTTTCTTTGCTGTCGGCTCCGGTTCGAGTATAGGGAAAACTCGTGATTTTACACCGTCGAACATTCCTGTATTAATAAAATAGGGAGCAATGGTGGTGAAGCGTACCTTGCTTTTCATCTGCTTCAGTTCAATGCGGACGCTGTCGCTCCAGCCGATAATTCCCCATTTGCTCGCGACGTAGACCGACATTCTCGGGTTAGAAATCATGCCTGCTGCCGACGCTATGTTGCATACATGTCCGCAATCGCGTTCTATCATTCCGGGGAGGAACTCACGGGCGACGGTCATCGGGGCTATGGTGTTTATCTTTATGGTGCGTTCAATCTCGTCGGTCGTCTGCTTGTCGAATGTAGCGTTGCCCGTGACAATGCCCGCGCAGTTTATCACAATGTCTACATTGCCGCATTCCTTAATTGTTTTCGTTGCGGCCTCTTTTACCTGCAAGCTGTCCGAAACATCAACCTTATAACCCTTTGCTTTGCCTATTTTGCTGTATTCGTCTATGGTCGATGCTATGTTAGTTTCGTTTATATCCCAAATGACAAGCTGTCTTGCTCCTTTTTCAATAGCCATGCGTCCCATTATGCGTCCGATGCCCGATGCGCCACCTGTAATGAGTACGCAGTTTCCTTTGATTTTAGTCATAATATTATCCTTTTGATGTAAAAAATGTATAATTGTCCCAAATTGCCGGCAAAATTAGTATAAAATGTACCTATGTCCCTTGTCGATAAATTCCGACTATTGTACGTTTTTGTACAAAAGATGTTAAGTGTAATGTCCGGCGGTATATTTTTGCCAAACCTTGTTCTTTTTGTCATCGCATTGCGCACGGCCTGCTTATTTGAATGTTCTGAACGGCAGCCCTTCAATACTTTCTATCGGGTATTGTCCTTCAATAAGCCCGCTGTTTATAGTGTCGCGCGCTCCGGCGTTCTGGAACGGGTACAATTCGAACAGCGGCATGACCGACGCAAAATGCTCCATGATTTCCGACTGGATATTTTCGTACTCGTTCCAGTCGGTCGTAGCGGTGAAGCAATAAAACTGTATCGGCAAGCCGTTCTCCGTCGGCTCAAGAGTCCTTACCATTGTGAGCATGTCTTTTCTTATCATAGGATGTCGGAGCAGATATCTTTCGGCGTATCTGCGGAAAACTCCGGCATTGGTATTCTCTGACGTGTCTCCGCTGCCGCACGTTGCGGCGAACGACTCCTCCAACTCCTTGTCAAGTCCTTTGATTATGTTCAGTATTCTATTGTCACATGGTTTTATGCAGTCTATCTTAATGGTGTAGCCGCGTGCGATACGTCTCCCTCCGCTCTCACTCATTCCTCGCCAATTGATGAAACTCTCGTTTATCAAAGAGTAGGGCGGTATTGTAGCGATAGTGTTGTCCCAGTTTCGTACCTTGACAATTGTCAAGGTTATGTCGAACACCGTGCCGTTGATGCCCGTTCCGGGAATCTCTATCCAGTCGCCGAGCCGCACCATGTCGTTCTCAAGCAGCAGGAAGCCCCCGACAAACCCCATTATGCTGTCTTTGGCTATGAGCATAAGCACGGCAGCGAAAGCTCCCAAGCCGCCAATGAGGTAAACCGGCGACTTGTCGGTCAATATTGAAACGACGATTATAGCCGCAATTATGAATACTGTTATGCGTGTTATCTGCAGAAATCCTTTTATAGGCCTGTCGTGATATTTGCTGTTGTTGAATGCCGACTCTCCCATTGTGATAAGCAGGGTATTCACTCCAACTACGACGAAAACCGTGAAGAGAATCCAAACGGCTTTTTCGATATAAAAGAGGAGTGCCGGTTTTTCGGAAAGCGCAAACGGCAACATAATCTCTATTATAATAGGCAATATTATATATGAGACTCTTCTCAGTCTTTTGCCTTTTATTATATGCTGCAGAAATTCGTAATGCTTTTTTTGAGCGACACGTCTTGCTGTAAAATGAACGGCTCTGTATGTTATCTCCATCACTGCAAAAGCGAACAGGAAAAGAATGAGCAGGATAATGAGGTTTTCGGAACGCTCAAGTAACTTTTCTGACACTCCGGTATGCTGCAAAAGTTCTTCAACCTTTTTGTGAAGCCAAAAAACGATATTTTTCTCCATTCTTTTTTCTATTGCTAACAATTGACGTTATGTTTTTGTCGTCGGTAGCTGTTATTATGATTGAAAAAGCGCTATCTTTGCGAAAACTCGCAAAACAGAATATTATGCTTAAAGAAGGATTGAAATACACAAGCAAGCTCGTTGTTACACCGGCTGTATGCGCTTCGGCTGTCGGTTCCGGCGGCCTTGATGTTTTTGCCACTCCGTCAATGGTGGCGCTTATGGAGAATGCCGCAATGAACGCAGTCGCTCCGTTCTTGCCCGAAGGTACGACAACGGTCGGCTCCGAGATTAATACTACCCATGTGAAACCCTCGCCGCCCGGTGCCGAAATTCAAGCGACTGCAACGCTTATTGCAGTCGAAGGCCGTAAGCTGATGTTCAACGTAGAGGCGTTCGACGGAGACGTGATAATAGGAAAAGGCACGCATACCCGTTTTATTGTTGATGTCGAGCGTTTTATGGCGAAGCTTAAATAAAACGCCATGGCTTCCGGACGGGATATTCTATATTTCTCTGTAATGGCGGCGGTGACTTTTTCGGGTTGCCGCCACTTTTTTAACACTATTTGTGAAAACAAAACGGCTTGCGGCAATGTTCTATTATTGCAAGTCACCCCAAGCTGTTCACGGATATGTGAATACCTGTGCCCGGCACATCGTATGAAAGTGCGATAGGTGAATGTTTGCATAGTAGTTTTGTCGTGTTTTATTTTGTGTTTGTGTTAAGATTGCTCCCTGATGTGAATCACGGAGCAATCGCTTTTTGCCTATATCGCTTTAATATATCAGTATTCTATACTCTCTTTTTTCTTTTTCTTGAGCGAAAATTGCATTTTATACCTTTTTTAGGCCTGCTGTTTTTAAAATTTTCTTTATTTTTGCATTTTAAAACCATTTTGGTTTGTAAATTGGGAATATTACATTCAAAACGACACGATACACGCTAATTAAAGATATAAAACATGATAAGAAATTTTTTACTATTACTGACATTCTTCACAGGTTTTGGGACCGCAGACAGCACTGCAGTCGCGGAACAGAAAAACGATTCTCTGCAAGCGGCAGAAAACAAGAATATATCGGAAACCGATTCCGTGTACAGTAAAATAACAGGCAGACGCTTCTTCGAGAGCAACGGAGTTGTCAATATTATAAGCAAGTCCGACACCTTCTATATCGAAATGCCCGTAGAGTTTCTCGGACGCAACTTCCTTGTCACTAACCGCCTGCAGAAAGTACAGCAGGAACTCAACGATGCGGGAGTGAACAAAGGTATTGTATATCAGAACCAGACAATTCTGTTCGAGGCTGACAAAGAACTGAAAAAGGTTACGATACGCCAGAACAGAATAACTCCCGACGTTCCCGAAGATGATATCATAAGGGCTTCTGTCGAGAATAACTATGTAAATCCTATCATAGCCCGTATAAAGATTGATGCTGTTTCACCCGACAAGGGTTCGATCGTCTTTATGGTAAATGACCTCTTCAACGGCAAGAACAACTGCGTGAATGACCTGTTCAACAATATCAACCTCGGTACGAGTGTTCAGTCCGACCTCTCTCGCATAGTCGATATCAAAGCTTTCGAGAACAATATCACGGCTACGTCGGAATTGACTACCAAGGTCGTTGAGGGCAATGCAAGCATATATGTGACGTCCGTTGTCAGCTCAACCTTGACGCTGCTTCCCGAAGAACCTATGATGGCGCGTGAAGAGAGCAATAAGGTCGGTTATTTCTCTATCGCTAAATTGCAGTACAGCGACGAACAGCAGTCTGTAGAGAACAACCACTACATTACCCGTTGGCGTTTGGAGCCATCGGACGAAGAGGCATACATGAGAGGCGAACTTGTGGAGCCTGTCAAGCCGATAGTGTTCTACATCGACAACGCTATGCCTGCGCACCTTGTACCTTATATAAAAGAAGGTATCTTGGATTGGAACGTTGCTTTCGAGAAGGCCGGTTTCAAGAATGCGGTGCAAGTGGCTGAATATACCGACAGCATAGCGGCCGAGGGAGACGACATGAAATATTCCGTACTTACCCATGCCGCTTCCCAAAAGGCAAACGCTATGGGTCCTTCTACAATTGACCCCCGTTCCGGCGAGATACTTGAGGCTGATATAATATGGTGGCACAATGTCCAGTCGCTTATAAAAGAGTGGATAGTCGTTCAGACTGCAGCTGTTAATCCTGCTGCCCGCTCGCATGAGCTGCCTATTGAACTTATGGGCGATGCGGCACGCTTCGTGGCATGCCACGAAGTAGGTCACTCTCTCGGTCTTCGTCACAATATGAGAGCTTCAGCGGCCTATTCGGTGGATTCTCTGCGAAACAAGAATTTCACATCCGGCACGTCGGCCTCGATAATGGATTATGCCCGTTTTAACTATGTGGCGCAGCCTAAAGACTGCGTGAAGGCTCTTTCGCCGCACATCGGTCCTTACGATTTGTTTGCGATAGAGTGGGGATATCGCTGGTATCCTGACGAAGCGACAGCGAAGGTCGAACTTGAAAAACTTATTCAGAACCACAATGCGCCGCTGTATAAATACAGCGAGGCGCAGCCGGCTCGTACGGCTATTGACCCTCGTGCGATGAGCGAAGACCTTGGCGATAACGCAATGAAGGCGGCGAGATACGGTATTAAGAATTTAAAGAAGGTAGTGCCCAATATTATAGCATGGACAACGACAGGGGAGCCGTCGCAGACATACGACGATGCCGCAAAGCTCTATTCTGGCGTGCTGTTCCAGTGGAGTCTTTACCACTATCATGTAATGGCGAATATCGGCGGCATGTACTTGGAAAACACGACAGTCGGCGACGGGTGCAAGAGCTACAGGTTCGTTGAGAAAAAGCGTCAGAGAGATGCTGTGAACTTCCTTATTGACGAGGTGCTTACCTACCCCGAATGGCTCTTCGACTGCGAGATTACCGACTATACATATTTCCAGCGCAATACCCCGATAGGCGTTATCGAAGAGCATCCCAATGTTGCGTTGCGTAATCAGCAGAACTACATACTTTGGGATATGATGCTTAATGAACGCATCATGCGCATGCTTGAAAATGAGTATGAGAACGGTCGCAAGGCATTCACTGCGTACGAGATGATGGACATGCTCCATGACCATATATTCCGCAAGACAAAAAAAGGAAAGAGGCTTGATGTCATGGACCGCAGCCTGCAGAAGAGCTTTGTGGACGCTCTTATAACAGCGGCAGCGGAGCCCGAGGGCCTCAAGCTGAATAAAAGACTCGCTGAATACGATACGCATCCCTTGCTTGACAATGCGGGCGAGAGAGATTTCTGCTGTGAAGAAGAAATGGCTGAGCGCGGGCTCACGTCAGCTCCCCGCTCGCTGAAGTTCAGCACAGGGCAGATAGAGCGTACAAGCGACGCAATCTCAATCAAGCGAGGAGAACTTAAGAAAATACATAAATTGCTGAACAAGAAGCTCAAAAGATGCAGGAACAAACAGAAGAAACTGCATTATCAGGATTTGGTTTCACGCATCGAGGACGCTCTCGACATGCCTAAACAGTACAACAAGAAATAATGAAGAAACTACTTATATTATTGCTTATGGCTTTGCCTCTCACGTTGTTCGCTCAGCAACGTGTAATAAAGGGCAAGGTTTTTGACGGCGACTTCGACAATTCACCGCTAATAGGCGCGACCGTAAAGGTGGAATTCAAAGAGAAGGAGCGTCCTTTGCTCGGCACGGCTACAGATATGAACGGCGAGTTCTCTATTGAGGTGCCGGACGACGCAAAAGGCTTTTCTGTTACTTTTGTGGGCTATGAGACGGAATTCGTGAAAATCACCCCCGAAGAGAGCGTTTACAAAGTAGTGCTCCGCTCTAACTCTAACAAGATAAGAGAGGTTGTAGTGACTGGTTATCAGAACATTGAGCGTCGTCGTCTGACATCATCTGTAACCACTGTAAACATTGCCGAAGGCAACATAGGCTCCATAACGAATATCGACCAGGCTCTTGCCGGACAGGTTCCCGGTCTGTCATCGGTAGTGTCAAACGGAGCCCCCGGCGCGCCTGTCAAGATAAGAATTCGTGGTACGGCGTCGCTTTGCGGTACGCAGGACCCTTTGTGGGTGCTTGACGGCATGCCGCTTGAGGGAACGGACGTTCCTGCGATGGAAGAACTGAAGGATATCGATAATATCTATCAGACATCCATTGCCGGAATAAACCCTGCCGACATCGAGACCGTGACGGTCTTGAAAGACGCTGCCGCTACTGCCATTTACGGAGCCCGTGCCGCAAACGGCGTCATTGTCATAACGACTAAGAAAGGAAAGGTCGGCAAGGTGCAGATAAACCTGTCGTCAAAGCTGACGGTAAATCCAAACCTTGACCTCAGTCGCTTGAATATGCTGAACTCCGAGGAAAAGGTAGGGCTTGAACTCGACCTCCTCGCATCGGGATACTCGTACCGTGACAAGAAAGGCTCTGTATATCAGATACTCTCGCAACTCGGCGAGGTCGATGCGTTCAAGGCCGGCGGCTGGGATATGCTGTCGCCCGATGCACAGAACGCCCTCAACAGTCTGAAGTCGATAAATACCGACTGGAACGATATCCTTATGCGTGATGCGATTTCGCAGGACTATAACCTGAGCATTTCGGGCGGAACGGAAAAGGTAAATTACTATACCTCAGTAGGCTATAACAGCGAGCAGGGCAATGTCCGTGGCGTAGGCAACAACCGCTTCAACATAACGTTGAAGACAGACTACCGCATAAACAAGTATCTTAAGTTAGGCGCTTCGGTATATGCCAATCAGCGTAAGCAGAACACCTATCTGACCGACTACAACAGTTTTACTAATCCTATATACTATTCCCGTATAGCCAATCCGTACCAGACTGTATATAACGACGACAACAGCTACTCCTATGACAAGAATGTCGAGGGCAGGGCTGACACGAGCCTCGATTTCAATATCTTCGAGGAGCGCGCTAACACGTCGAATACACGTACCGACCACTCATTGATGAGCATTTTCGATGCGGCGTTCAACTACAACGACATCTTTAAGCTTACGAGCCAGTTCGGCCTGCAGTTCGACGGCTACAAGCTCGACCGTTATGCCGGTGAGGACAGTTACGCCATGCGTTATGAGAAGTATGACAAACGCTACAACGGCACTACTTACCTCCCCGACGGCGGCATGCATAAAGTGAACAACAGCAACACTACGCAATGGACTTGGAAGACAATGGCCGAGTATCGCCAGACATTTAAGGACGCGCACGAAGTAGAGTTCATGCTCGGTTCTGAATTGCGCCGAATAAGTTCGGGAACGAACTATTCTCTCGCTTACGGCTTCGACCAGCGTACATTGACCACTCAGCCAGTGATATTCCCGTCGCAGAGCACTGCCGACGCAATGTCGTTCTTTACCGAGACATTCGTGCAGAACGCCTTCGCTTCGTTCTTCGCTACAGCCTCGTACACGCTCTTCAACAGGTACACCATAGGCGGCAGCGTGCGTTTCGACGGTTCCGACGTGTTCGGCGTCGCCAAGAAGTATCGCTTCCTGCCTCTCTATTCTGTCAGCGCATTGTGGCGTGTCAGCGAAGAGAGGTGGATGAAAAACGCACATGCTATAGACAATCTCGGAGTGCGTCTATCTTACGGCTTGCAGGGAAATATCGACAAGAATACATCGCCTTATCTGATAGGCAAAATCGACAGGACCCAAATTCTGCCCGGCAACATCGAGGATGTTATCGAAAGCGAGACTGCTCCTAACCCAAACTTGCGTTGGGAGAACACGAGCAATGTCAATGCCGGCATAGACCTTGCTGTTCTGAACAGAGCTGTCAGCCTTACGGTCGATTACTACTACCGCAAGAGTACCGACCTTATCGGCTTGCGTATGTTGCCGCTTGAGACGGGTTTCGCATCTACTACGATAAACTGGGCGAGCATGGAGAACCAGGGCGTCGAGTTCATGCTGTCTACACGCAATATATACACTCCCGACTTCCTGTGGACCACAAGCCTTAATGTGGGATACAACAATAACAAGGTTCTCGAAGAGAGCGTTGCCGAGAACTCGACCTATCCATCACGTAAAGGCTACCCTGTAGGCGCTATCTTCGCCTACAAGACTGCCGGGCTCGACGAAGCAGGCTATCCCTTGTATCAGACAAAGGACGGCCGCGCCGTTTCGGCGCAAGAGTTCTTCAAGCTCGACAAGCATGGCGCGAGCGGAATGAGCGCAGCCGAGCAACGTGACCTCTATACATACATGGGCACGTCTGACCCTGTCGTTTCGGGAGGTTTCCTTAACTCTTTCGAATATAAGAACATTTCGCTTAACGTGAACTTCGCATTCAATTTAGGCGCAACGGTGCGTGTCCAGCCCACATATAACCCTCTTTTCTTCGACAGAGGCCTGAACACGAACAAGGATATACTTGACCGTTGGACACCAACGAACACCGACGGCAAGTTCCCTGCGATAATGTCTTCGGACGGCATTCATAACTCCGAGATTCAGTTCTACGAGAACTACGCATCGTTCAATATGCTCGATATCTGGGTGAAGAAATGCAACTACGTGCGTTGCCAGAGCATAAGGCTCGCATACAAGTTCCAGGGCGACTGGCTTAAGAAAGTAGGCGTACGTTCCGCTTCGCTTTCGGTCGAGGGTCGCAACCTCTTTGTAATCGCCGGCGATTATACTAACTATCTCGACCCTGAGACAATGGGCAATCCTTATGCTACGCCATTGCCTAAGAGCGCGATATTTAACTTGAACATCAACTTCTGATAAACACGTTGAACAATGAACATGAGATATTTATATATAGCGCTTTTTGCACTCTGCCTTTGCGGCTGCGACGATTTTCTCGACATTCAGCCGACAGGAAAGATTATCGCCGAGACAGGCGCCGAATACCGTGCCTTGCTGACCGATGTCTATTCGAAGATACCCGAAGACAGAGGCCTTACCACGCTCCGCACCGACGAGATGGCTGCCGATGCGAGTTCGATGAAGAGCCTTGACTACGATTCATATTTTGACATCTGGAGCTGGACCGACTACAACCGTAGTCCGTCGTCGCTCTATTTCGGCTGGCGCCGTTATTACCATTCTTGTTATATAGCGAACTACTTGATTGAACATAAGAACTCAATTACAAAGGCTACAAAAGACGAGATTGAACAGATGGTGGGAGAGAGCTACATGATACGAGCGTACATGCATTTCCTTTTGGCGAACCTTTATGCGCCAGCGTACACGAAATGCGTTCCTGCCGAGACGCGAGGAATACCTTTGCAGCTCGAAGCCGACGTGAACGCCGTGCTGAAATGCAGCAGCGTCGAAAAGGTTTACAGCCAGATACTGGAGGATATCGATTCTGCAGCGGTATATCTCAATGTCGATAGATGGGAAGAGGGGTATACCTACCGTTTCAATACCGTTACGGCGCACGCTCTGAGGGCAAGAGTAGCTCTTTATATGGGTGACTGGGAAAAGGCTTTCAGCGAATCGGAAAAGGTTATTGCCGAATACCCCGAGCTTGAGGATCTGCGTACATCGGCCACGCTGCCTACAAACTACAATTCGGTAGAGTCCATAATGGCTCTTGAACAGGTCATTACCCCTGTCCTTATGGGAGTAGGGCATGTAGAGCCTACGCTTGTAAATTCATACCGTTCGGGCGACAAAAGGCAAAAGATGTATTTCACGCCGAAGACCTTGACACGTTGGGTCTATCGTGAGAGAAATTCAAGCGAGGAGCGATGTACCTTCCGTGCGGCAGAGTTCTATCTAATCGCTGCCGAGGCGGCGAATGAACTCGGAAATAGCAAGGAAGCGTTGAAGTACATAAAGGCATTGATGGAAAAACGTTATACCGACGCTAAGTACGCCGAATATTCGGCGGCTCTTGATGTATTGGACAAGGATGCCCTGCGTGCCGAAATCGCTGCTGAGAGACAACGTGAACTGGCATATCAGGGACATCGTTGGTTTGACCTTCGCCGTACAACGCAGCCCGAGATAAAAAAGACATTCAAAGACGGTGATACTGAAGAGCCGTTTGTGCTTTCGCAAGGCGACGAGCGGTACACTCTGCATTTCCCGGCAGAAGCCGTAGCGGCAAACCCTGAAATCGAGAATTGGAATTGATGACTTTATTATTATATTTTATTTATTAACTTTTAAACAAAACTATTATGAAAAAAGTTTTACTTTCTATCGCTGTTGCCATGTTTGCGGCAGCAGGCTTCGCGCAGAATGCTGTATGGAAAAGCTCTATCGCTTCATTTGACGCGGCAGAGGCTTATGAATACGAAAATTCTCCTGCAGCAATGGATAAGGACGGTAACCTTTATGTTACAGGTGTTCAGACGCAGGATTTTAAATTCGCAGGTAATGATGTCAAAGTATTGGCGTTGGGCGCTTACATCGCAAAGTATGACGCGGCAGGCAAAGAACTGTTCGCATTCGCTCTTCAGGGTTCAATTGCTATCACAGCTATCACAACAGACGCAGACAACAACCTTTATATTGCCGGTAAATTCGCGGACACTGCATATGTAACGGATGTTGAGGGCGAAAACAAGGAAATTAAAAGCGCAGAGCCTGACAGTCAGTCGGCGGCATTCATCGCAAAGTATGACGCTAACGGCAAGCTTCTTTCTGTAAAATCTTACGAGGCTGTTCACAATCTTCCTGACTCAGGTATGGAATTCTGGGGCAGTCCGGCTTCTGTGTGTGTTGAGAAACTGATTTCTGAGGGAACAAAGGTTTATGCGCAATTCAGCTATAATGCAAGCGTAGCAATAACAGAGGATCTCACTTTAAATGCCAAATATTCTGAATATTTTGGAATGGCATATATGGATGTTCTGAGTTCTTCAATTGTTTCATTCAACAATGATTTAAATTCTTCAGTGAAGATTGCTGAATTTACATCAGCCGATGGCGCAAGTGCCATTACTAAGGTGTCTCCGAACTTTATTGTGGATGGTGAGAATGTATATATCGCAACCTTTGCCAGCGGTGACGTCGCTTTTATTACATCTGATAAGACAGAGGTCTTTAATTTCGCATTCAATGACATTGATTATACCAATGAAAAAGGTCTGATTTTGGCAAAGGTCGGCTCAGAAACAAAAACTGTTAAGTTCTCAGGAGCTATGAACGATGAATATAATTTGTTCTACTTTGTAGAGAATATGAAGGTTATTAACGGCAAACTCTATATGGGCGGAACATTCCAGGCTTCATTGCCTTTTGACAGCAAGGTATCTTCTGTCGGCAAAACTGATTTGTTCGTAGCTTCATTTGATGCCGCAGAACTAACTCTCGATTGGACATATGCAAACGCATATGACGAGGGCGATGTAAATAAGTACTTTGAGAGTGTATACGTGATATTCGGAAAGGAAAATATTCAGACGATTTCTGTCGTATGTGACATGAATGATCCTAAGCTGTTGGGCGCAAAGAACTATGAGGTTTCTTTGACAGGCGAGGGTAAGGAGTATGTTGGCGATGTAGCGACAGCGGTTGCATACAACGACAATTATATCGCTCTTATCAACTGTTCTGACAAGACTTATATCAATGTATACAATGCGGACGGTTTTGCCACAGGAATCAATGAGGTTGTAATCGAGTCTGAGAACAACGCTGTCTACGACCTCACAGGCCGTCGTATCGAGCAGATAGTAAAGCCCGGCATTTATATTGTTAATGGCGTTAAGAAGCTCGTTAAGTAATATAAATTTGGGATAATCCTATTGGCAGGGAGCATTGCTGTTCCCTGCCATTTTTTTTGTTTAAAATCTCAGTTTCAATGAAAAAGAATTCATAACCTCTTTTGTATTCACGTTACTTTGATTATTTTTGTGCTAACGGATGAATTACAGAGTAAATATAAAATTATGGAAGTTAGAAATTATATTAAAGAGAATGAACGACGTTTCATCGATGAACTCGCGTCCTTGATACGTATTCCCAGCATAAGCGCAAAGGCTGAACACAAAGCGGACATTCTCGCATGCGCCGGCCGTTGGAAAGAGTTGCTGCTTGAGGCTGGAGCGGACAAGGCTGAAATTATGCCTTCTACGGGCAATCCGCTCGTTTATGCCGAAAAGATTATTGACCCGGCGGCTCCTACGGTGCTTGTCTATTCGCACTACGATGTCATGCCTGTAGAACCTCTCGAACTTTGGAACACCGACCCGTTCGAGCTTGTCGTGAAAGATGGCAGAATGTGGGCGCGCGGCGCCGACGACGACAAAGGCCAGGCGATGATTCAGGCTAAGGCGTTCGAGTATGTCGTAAAGAACGGCTTGCTCAAGCATAATGTGAAATTCATTTTCGAGGGCGAAGAGGAGATTGGCTCGCCGAGCCTCAATGCTTTCCTTAAAGAGAATACGGAACTGCTCAAATCCGACATCATTCTTGTCAGCGACACGAGCATGCTCGGTGCGGAACTGCCATCATTAACTACTGGATTACGGGGGCTCGCGTACTGGGAAGTCGAGGTGACAGGTCCTAACCGTGACCTTCATTCAGGCCATTTCGGCGGTGCTGTAGCCAACCCTATAAATGTGCTTTGTGAGATGATAGCCAAGATGACCGACGCCGACGGCCGCATAACAATTCCCGGCTTCTACGACGATGTGGAGGAGTTGTCGAAAGAGGAACGTGACATGCTTGCGTCTATCCCGTTCGACGAAGAAAAATACAAAGCCGCCATTGAGGTAAACGCCCTGCGTGGCGAAAAGGGCTATTCTACGCTTGAGCGTAACAGTTGCCGTCCGTCATTCGACGTTTGCGGCATCTGGGGCGGTTATACAGGCGAAGGAAGCAAGACGGTGTTGCCTTCAAAGGCCTATGCAAAGCTGTCGTGCCGTCTTGTGGCGCATCAGGACCATGCGAAGATTTCGCAGATGTTTGCCGACTATTTCACGTCGATAGCTCCCGACTGCGTGAAGGTGAAGGTTACCCCCATGCATGGCGGTCAAGGCTATGTATGCCCCATAACATTGCCTGCGTACAAGGCTGCGGAGGCTGGCTTTGAAAAGGCTTTCGGCAAGAAGCCTCTTGCCGTACGTCGCGGCGGAAGCATTCCTATCATCAGCGACTTTGAAAAGATACTCGGCGTGAAGACTATTCTCATGGGATTCGGCCTTGAGAGCGACGCTATTCACTCGCCGAACGAGAATTTTAATCTTGATATATTCCGCAAAGGAATTGAAGCGGTAGTGGAGTTTCATAAGAATTACAAGTAAAGGGAATAATTATCAATCAAAAGAAAAGGCGATACAGAGTGTTCTGTTTCACCTTTTCTTTCTTTTATTGTCGCTTTTGTCTTTGTCGGAGCATTTTTCTCCTTTACTCTTTATTCTTTGCGAAAAAAAGTGTAATTTCGCAAATTGAAATTGCAAACAACAAAAATAACATATGAATATCTCCTATAATTGGCTGAAAGAGTATGTCGATTTCGACATGACACCCGAAGAGGTGTCTGCGGCCTTGACCTCAATTGGTCTTGAAACTGACGGCGTTGAAGAGGTGCAGACTATAAAAGGCGGTCTCGAAGGTCTGGTGATAGGCGAGGTGCTTACATGCATCGACCATCCCGACAGCGACCATCTTCACATAACAACGGTAAACCTCGGCGACGGCAACCCCGTGCAGATAGTTTGCGGCGCTCCTAATGTCGCTGCCGGCCAAAAGGTCGTTGTGGCTACGATTGGTACAAAGCTGTATAGCGGCGAAGAGTGCTTTACTATCAAGAAGGGCAAGATTCGTGGCGCTGAATCTTTCGGCATGATATGCGCCGAGGACGAGATTGGCATAGGAAACAGCCACGACGGCATTATCGTCCTTCCGGCAGACGCTGTTCCGGGCACTCCGGCTAAGGAGTATTACAATATCAAGAGCGATTATCTTATCGGCGTAGACATCACTCCTAACCGTGCCGACGCGTGTTCGCACTACGGCGTGGCGCGTGACCTCTATGCGTATACAATGCAGAATAAGGGCGCGAGCGCTTTACGTCGTCCATCCTGCGACGGCTTCAAGGTCGATGACAACTCTCTTGAAATTGACATTGAGGTTCAGAACAGCGAGGCTTGCATGCGTTATGCCGGCGTTACGGTCAAGGGCGTTACCGTAAAGGAGAGCCCCGATTGGCTCAAGGAGAAACTGCGGATAATAGGCATACGTCCGATAAACAATATTGTCGATGTCACGAACTACATACTTCACGCTTACGGTCAGCCGATGCACTGCTTCGACGCGGACAAGATAAAGGGCGGCAAGGTTGTAGTGCGTACATTCCCCGAGGGCACTCCGTTCGTAACCCTCGACGGCGTTGAACGCAAGCTGTCGGAGCGTGACCTCATGATTTGCAACGCCGAAGAGCCTATGTGCATTGCGGGCGTGTTCGGCGGTCTTGAGTCAGGAACTACAGAAGAGACGAAGAATGTATTTCTGGAGAGTGCGTATTTTCACCCGACATGGGTACGCAAGACCTCTCGCCGTCATGCTCTGCAGACAGACTCCTCGTTCCGCTTCGAACGCGGTACCGACCCTAACAATGTCATCTATGCATTGAAGCAGGCGGCAATGCTTATCAAGGAACTTGCCGGCGGTACAATTTCAATGGATATAAAAGATATCTATCCTGCGCCTGTGGCTGACTTCAAGGTTGAACTTGATTATGATTATGTAAACCGTCTTATAGGCGTGGAACTCGCTCCGCAGACCGTGAAGAACATCGTCGCGTCGCTCGAAATGAAAATAGAGAGCGAAAGCGAGAGAGGCTTATCGTTGCTCGTGCCTCCTTACCGTGTCGATGTCCAGCGTCCTTGCGATGTGGTAGAGGACATTCTTCGTATATACGGCTATAACAATATTGACATCACGACGACACTCCATTCGTCTATCATCACGAAGGGCGCCGAGGATAAGTCGCACAAATTGCAGAACATTATTTCGGAGCAGCTTGCGGGTTGCGGTTTCAACGAAATACTGAACAACTCTCTCACGGCTGCGGCGTATTATGACGGCCTCGAAAGCTGCAAGAGCGAGAATCTTGTACGTTTGCTTAACCCGCTGAGCAACGACCTCAACGTAATGCGTCAGACACTCCTTTTCGGCGGTCTTGAAAGCATGCAGCGTAACGTGAGCCGCAAGTTTACCGACCTGCGTTTCTTCGAGTTCGGCAATACGTACCGTTTCGATGCCGACAAGCGTGTCGAGGAGAAAATTCTCAGCCCTTACAGCGAAAGCTATCACCTCGGTCTGTGGATGACAGGAAACAATGTCGCCTCGTCATGGATAGAGCAGGGACGTCCTCTGAGCGTTTACGACCTTAAAGCTGTCGTGGAACATATCTTCGACCGCCTCGGTTTCAAGCCGGCTATGAGACTCGTTACCACATTCAGCGACGATATCTTCACGTCGGCAATACAGGTGCAGGCGCAGAACAACAAGAAGGTTGTCGCCCGGCTCGGTATTGTACGAAAGAAGGTCGCTAAGCGTTTCGACATCGAAAGCGAAGTGCTTTATGCCGACATCAATTGGACCGAACTGATGAAGGCTGTCAAGAATGCGAAGATAGGCTATGCCGAAATAAGTAAATATCCGGCTGTCAAGCGTGACCTTGCTCTGCTTATAGACAAGAGCGTGACTTTCGCTCAGATAGAGCAGGTAGCTCGTGAGACCGAAAGAAAATTGCTCAAGGCGGTAACTCTGTTCGATGTTTACGAGGGCAAGAATCTCGAAGAGGGCAAGAAGAGCTATGCTGTAAGCTTTATTCTTCAGGATGAGAACCAGACATTGAACGATAAGGTTATCGACAAGACTATGGCGCGTCTTATGGAAAACTTCCAGAAGCGTCTTGGGGCTATTCAACGATAAATAATATAAACTAAAATACAAATTACTATGGGTAGAGCTTTTGAATACCGTAAAGCTGCGAAATTGAAAAGATGGGGTAATATGGCACGTACATTTACACGTGTCGGTAAACAGATTGCTATAGCAGTTAAGGCAGGCGGTCCCGACCCCGATACAAACTCACACTTGAGAGCTATCATCGCCAATGCAAAGCGTGAGAACATGCCGAAAGACAACATCGAGCGTGCTATCAAGAATGCGATGGGCAAGGACCAGAAGGATTATAAGGAGGTTACATACGAAGGATACGGCCCTTATGGTATCGCAATCTTCGTTGATGCCGCGACCGACAACACTACACGTACTGTAGCGAATGTCCGTGCCGTCTTCAATAAGTTCGGCGGTACGCTCGGCACGCAGGGCAGCCTCGACTTCATGTTCACGCAGAAGAGCGTCTTTACTTTCACGAAGACCGAAGGTCTCGACATGGACGAACTGATTCTTGACCTTATCGACTATGGCGTAGAGGACGAGTACGACGAGGAGGAGAACGAAATCACGATCTATGGCGATCCTAAGTCATTCGGCGCAATCCAGAAGAGCCTTGAGGAAAAAGGCTTTGAGATTACAGGCAGCGAATTCACACGTATTCCTAACGACCAGAAGGACGTGAACGAGGAGCAGCGCGCTACAATCGACAAGATTGTCGAGCGTCTTGAGGAGGATGACGATGTGCAGAATGTTTACACGAACATGAAACCTGCTGAGGAGTGATGATTTTTAACGATTAAAGCGAAGCTTCGACGGCATGAGCAGCATCTCGTCAAGCGCAGTGCCGCAACGTGGCACCGCTTGGGTTGCGATAGCGAATGCCGCCAACAGATTAACGTTTAACGATTAGCGATTAACGATTAACGTTTAACGATTAATGATTAATGATAGAAGGGCAAACTTTGGTTTGCCCTTTTTGTTTGTTTGGTTATTTGAATTATTCTTGGTTTATCGTTATCTAGTAAATCCCGGCGGGCGGACATTTCCTCCGCCGCCCATGCCCGGCGGTCTTCCTCCTCCCGGCGGAGGCATAGGCGGGCCGTAAGAGGGCGGTATCGGCGGGCCGGGACGCATAATAGGGCGGGGACGGAACCTCACGGGAGGGTAGTAGCCCGGCCATGAATATTCAAAATCGCTTCTCAGTCAGTAGTCGGGCGTTCCTTGAAACACCCCGGCTGTGTCGTAAGGGTATATATAACCCGTCATCATCATATTGCGCCCGTTGAAATTGGGGTTTATATTCGCTGTGGCCTGGTTGCTGTTGGCTGTTATTACAATGCTTACGGACGCCGACAGGTTGCTGCCTTGAATGAGATAGCTGTAATAGACATTCCCGTCCTTGTCGAGAGTAAGCTCCTCGTTGCTTATGCTGCCTTCGAGAGTGATGCCTCCGAGCCCGTTGGGCGAATATACGTTGGTGTTGTCGAATGCGGTCTGAATGGTGCCTGTACCGTCGTTTATCGACACGAAGTTCATGCTCGGCGTCACGTAGTTGGTGACACCGTTGTTGAAGGTAACGTTAGAGGCCTCCAAAGCCCATGAGCCGTCTCTGATGGCGATAATGGCTTGCGCATGCTGTATCGAGTCGTTCTGAAACTCAATCTTCTCTTCTCGCGCCCTTTTCTTCAGGCGTTCGGCTCTCCATGCGTCTTCCTTTTCTCTTAGGGTCATCTTCTTCTCTTTCTTCTCTTGCGGATATGCGGCGAATGCCGTTCCTGTAAGCAATGCGAACAGAAGAACCGCTCTGCCTGCAGCAATCTTTGCCGATGAGAATACTGCTTTGCCGGCACTCCTTTTTTCTCTCTCTTTCATATGGCTTCATGTTTTGTTTAATAATACTCGTTTATCTCCGCTCTTGTTCTGAACAGTGCGGTTTTTATACTAAACAAACATGTAGGCCTTTGAAGCTGCGTCCAATGGCTAAATAAACATAAAACAGCGGCCTTTGAAGACGAATTTTGAAAATAAAGGCTTTTTCTCGTTTTTTTTATGGCATAAATGTTTTGTTTATCCAAAAATGATTATCTTTACGGAAACATAGTTACAGTTAGGTGAAAAGGGTTGCGCTGACATACTTTTTGGTTCTGTTTCTGTTGCAGGCATGCAAGTTCGGCGGTGGTGACAACGCTACGTCCGCAGCTTGGGAAATGAAACCTCCGAAAGGTACCGTATGCGACACTGTATCCATTGATACTATGGATATGAAAAATCCCTTTATCACTTATGACCGTACTACCGACAGTTACTGCATGACGGCTGACGGCGGTCTTGTGTGGGTAAGCGATGACCTGAGAACGTGGACGGGACCCTACGATGTGCTGCGTCACGACACTGCATCGTGGCTCGGGAGCGGCCCGGTGATAACTTCGCCCGAGATACATAAATTCAAGGGCAAGTATTACTTCATGGCAACGTTCGAGGTGAATGAGGGCGGCATAACGAAACGTTCATGTTCGACACTTGTTGCCGACAGCCTGCATGGCCCTTACAGGACAATTGACTCAAAGAGCCGTTTGCTTGACAAAACCGAAATTGCGGCTCACCCGACTTTCTGCAAAGATTATCTCGGAGCCGGCTTTATGGTATACTGCTGTCAGAGCGAAAAGAGCGGCGACGATGCCGTGCGGATAGTGATGTATTCCGATGACCTCGGACATCGTTTGGGCGAATCGTACAAAATGATGAGAGCCTCGGACGTGCCCTGGTCGCATACGGCGAAAAATGGGAAGAAAGCGCTTTCGCCTGAGCTTGAATCGCCTTATCTGTTCAACTGCGGTGAAGAGTCGATGGGCATGCTCTTTACAGCCTGCAAAGGCGCGGAAAAAGCAGTGGGCGTAGCCTATTCCGGGACGGGAACGTTGAACGGCCCGTGGACAGCTGAGGAAAAACCCTTGCTTGAGGGTGTGAGCGGTGCTGCTATGTTCAGTGACTATGACGGGACACTTGTGATGGTCGTCAGCAAAGATACGCTGATAGGCGGGGTCGAAAAGAGTGTTCCGAAGCTGTTAAAGTGCGATTCGCAGTTTGAGAAACTACAAATTAAAGGACACTATAAATTTTAAAAACTATGCGTTTAATTGTTCAACCTAACTATCAGCAGCTTTCTTGCTGGGCCGCTGCTTATGTGGCAAAGAAAATCAACGAGTTCAAACCTACAGCCGAAAGACCTTTTGTACTAGGTCTTCCTACGGGCGGTACTCCTCTCGGCACCTACAAAGAACTCATCAACCTCTATAACAGAGGCGTCGTAAGCTTCCAGAATGTCGTTACGTTCAATATGGACGAGTATGTAGGCCTTCCCGAGGAACACCCCGAGGGCTACCACTCATTCATGTGGAACAACTTCTTCAGCCATGTAGATGTTAAGAGAGAGAACGTGAACATTCTAAACGGCAATGCCGAGGACCTTGTTGCAGAGTGCGCCCGTTACGAAGAGAGAATTAAATCTTACGGAGGTATTGACCTTTTCCTCGGCGGTATCGGCCCCGACGGTCACATCGCATTCAACGAGCCGGGTTCATCACTCGCTTCCCGCACACGTATCAAAACTTTGACAACCGATACGATTATCGCTAACTCTCGCTTCTTCGACAACGATATCAACAAGGTTCCTAAGACTGCGGTTACAGTAGGTGTAGGCACTGTTATGGACGCTAAAGAGGTGCTTATCCTCGTGAACGGCCACAACAAGGCTCAGGCTCTCTATCATGCTGTTGAGGGCAACATCACGCAGATGTGGACAATCAGCGTTCTTCAGATGCACCCGCGCGGCATCATCGTTTGCGACGATGCGGCTACAGCGGAACTTAAGGTAGGTACGGTAAACTACTTCAAGGATATCGAACGCGACAACATGAAACCCGCATATTAAAACAATTGAAATTTATCGAGGCAGGGTGGAAGCATAGCTTTCATCCTGCTTTTTTGTTGAAGAAGTTTGGAGTTTAGAGTTTAGGGTTTAGAGTTGAGGGAATGTTGAGCGGCATTCGCTGTCGCAACCCAAGCGGTGCCATGTTGCGGCACTGCGCTTGACGAGATGCTGCTCATGCCGTCTAAGCTTCGCTTTGAGGGTTTAGAGTTTAGAGTTGTAAGGGTAGGTGTGTCTGTCAAGGAACGTGCAACGTGAACAGTTTACGAGATGTCATCTTTTGCGGACTTTCTCTTTTTGATGACTGAAAGGGGAAAATATCAAGAAAAAACGGTTGATCGGGAGGAATTTATATATAATTACCGGAATTTAAAAAGCTTCTTAATTTTGTATAACTCTTAACTTATATTATTTTTGCAGATAATATATATAACGATTAAAGCGAAGCTTAGACGGCATGAGCAGCATCTCGTCAAGCGCAGTGCCGCAAAGTGGCACCGCTTGGGTTGCGGTAGCGAATGCCGCCAACAGATTAAAGATGAACGATTAACGATTGGCGATTAACGATGAACGATGATTTCACCTTTCGGTTTTAATGGCGGGCGTGCCTGCTACGTGGTTCTCTTGGTTGCCGTAGCGGTCTTGATAATCCTGCTGTTGTGTACGCTTGTCGTCTTTGATATAGATAAGAAAATAAATTAAATATTATGAATAAAAGAATTTTTGCTATGCTTCCGTTGCTGTTCGCGGCGCTTTTCGCGACGGCTCAGAACAACGATGTGGAAAAGATGCTCAAGAGCATCAAGGCTGTAAACAGTTTCGAAAAGATTGAGAAAAAGGACACTACACGTCAGTACTACCTGATGAAAATAAACCAGCTTCTCGACCCTGATAACCCTGCGGCGGGAACGTTCGAGCAGCGTGTGATGCTCGGTCACAGAGGCTATGACCGCCCTGTCGTAGTCGTTACCGAGGGTTATGCCGGCGACTATGCGTTCAGCAACCCTAATTACATGGAAGAGCTGACAAAGATTATGGATGCGAACATACTCTTTGTCGAGTACCGTTATTTCTCCGGCTCAACGCCTGAGCCCTGCGATTGGCAGTACCTCACCGTGTTGAACTCAATGACCGACTATCATAACATTATCACCTCCTTCAAGCCTTTCTACAAGGCTAAATGGGCTTCTACGGGTATCAGCAAGGGAGGCTCTACGTCGATATATTTCCGTGCGCATTTCCCCGAAGATCTTGACGTGTCAGTGCCTTACGTAGGCCCGCTGAGCTGCGCTGTCGAAGACGGCCGTCATGAGTCGTTCCTCGAAATGGTCGCTTCAAAAGCCGAACGTGACGCTATCCGCAGTTTCCAGACCGAAATGTTCGAGCGTAAGGAGAGAATGATGCCTCTTTTCGATGCTTACTGCCTCGAAAAGGGTTATGTATTCCGTGTTCCTACATCTACAATATATGACCTGCTTGTTCTTGAATACCAGTTCTCAATGTGGCAATGGGGTACTCCTGTCAGCACTATACCTGCGCTCGACTCTGACGACAAGACTTTGTTCGACTACTTCGTGAAGATGTGCGGCCCCGACTATTTCGCTGCCGAGAATAGGATTGGCTCGTTCTTTGTTCAGGCTGTCAAGGACTTCGGCTATTACGGTTATAACATTGAGCCGTTCCACAAGTATGTGAATGCCGAAGATATTGAAGGTTACCTGAAACGTGTTCTTCTCCCCGAGGAGTTCGCAGACGTGAAGTTCGACGACTCTACATTCCGCTTCACTACGGACTACTACACCGAGAACGACCCGAAGATGCTGCTTATATACGGCGAGGTAGACCCTTGGACTGCAAGCGGCATCACATGGCTGCGCGACCGTAACAAAGAGAATATTAAGGTTTATATACAGCCGGGCGGAAGCCACAGAACAAGAATACTCAACATGCCCGATGATATGCGTGACGAGATTCTTGAACAGCTGAATGAGTGGATGCAGTATAAGTAAACTGTCGGAGACGGGTATGCACGATACTGTACTGAGCCTCGAAAATCTTACGATAGGGTACAGGAACGGCCGTAAGGCGAAGGTCGTTGCGGACGGTATCAACGCTTCGCTCAGGCGTGGCGAGCTTGTCGCTCTTGTCGGTCGTAACGGAGCCGGCAAATCGACATTGCTGCGTACGCTGTCGGCATATATCCCGCCATTAGGCGGCAATGTAAGGTACAGGAACGGCGATGTTTCGGCTATGACGAATAACGACATAGCAAAACATATATCGGTAGTGCTTACCGAAAACGTAAGGACGGCAATAAACGTCCGTGACCTCGTATCGCTCGGACGCACGCCCTACACCAATTTCGTCGGGTACCTGACGCGCAAGGATCGGGCTGCGGTGGACAAGGCGATGGATGTCATGGGTATCGTGCATTTGGAGCAGCGTACCATTGACACTCTCAGCGACGGCGAACGTCAGAAATGCATGGTGGCTAAGGCTCTTGCGCAAGAGACGCCGCTGTTGCTGCTCGACGAGCCGACAGCGTTTCTCGACTTCGGCAGCAAGGTGAGCCTTTACAGAAAGCTCGTGAGCCTCGCAAGGGAGAACGGAAAGGCTATTTTGGTATCGACGCATGACCTTGAGCTTGCGGTAAGGCTCGCCGACAGAATGTGGATTCTCGGCGGCGGCAAGCTGAGCGAAGGCTGCGTTGAAGAACTTTCGGCCAGCGGAGCGTTGCGGGAACTTATAGGCGACGCCGGTATAAGATACGACAACAAAGAGAAAAGGATTGAAATACCATAAGCTATGAAATACAATTTTGACGAGATTGTGCCCCGTAAGCACACAGACTGTTTAAAGTATGACAATGTGATGGAAATTTTCGGTACCGAAGAGGTGTTGCCGATGTGGATTGCCGACATGGACTTCAAGACTCCGTCGTTCATTGTTGATGCGATAAAGAAGAGGTTGAACCACGAAGTGTTCGGTTACACGTACATATGCAAAAGATGGAGACCGGCAATCATCAATTGGGTGTCGCGCCACTACGGCTGGGAGGTCAAAGAGGAGGAAATCGGATTCGTGGGCGGTATCGTTCCTGCGATATCGTTCGCCATGCAGTGCTTCACCAAGCCCGGCGATAAGGTGCTTGTGCAGCCGCCTGTGTACCATCCCTACCATCATGTGACTCATGACCTCGGACGTACGCTCGTGACATCGCCGCTGAAGCTTGTGAACGGTCAGTTCGAAATTGACTTCGAGGATTTCGAAGAGAAGATAAAGGGCTGCAAGCTGTTCCTTTTGTGCAACCCTCACAACCCCGGCGGCCGAGTGTGGAGAAAGGAAGAACTTGCACGTATGTGCGGGATTTGCGCCAAGAACGACGTTCTTGTGATAAGCGACGAGATTCATTGCGACATGGCGCTCAAAGGCTACAAGCATACTCCGTTCTCGACATGCTGCGACAGCGCTAAGGAGCGTTGCATAACCTTTATGGCGGCAAGCAAGACTTTCAACATCGCAGGCCTTAAGAGTTCTTATCATATTATACAGAACGAGACTGTCCGTAACCAATATCAGGAGTTCCTGCGTCGCAGTGAGCTCGACACTGCGCACCTGTTCGCTACAGGCCCTGTCGCTACGGCGTACGAGCAGGGCGACGAGTGGCTTGAACAGATGCTTGAGTACGTCGAGGCGAATATCGACTTTATGGAACAATACCTAAAGGAGAATATGCCTAAGATGGGTATGATTCGTCCTCAGGCTTCGTACCTCGTGTTCCTTGACGCACGCGGGCTCGGCTTGCCTCATGACCGGCTTGTCGAGTTCTTCATCAGGGAGGCTAAGGTAGGCATGAATGACGGCGCTATGTTCGGCGAAGGCGGCTCCGGCTTTATGCGTATGAACTTAGGCTGCCCCCGTTCGGTGCTTGTAAAGGCCCTCGAACAGATAAAAGGCGCGTATGATAAAGTTGGTTGAGAGGGTAACGATTAACGTTCCTCGTTCCTCGTTAATCGTTTTTACTCCACAAACCTCTCATTAAAGATGAACCAACCGAGGGTGAGACCTACGTTCACGCTTGTCCTGTGCGAGCTGAAGTAGTTCACGAAGGCGCTTATTGATATGTTCGACAGCCTGACGGCTGCCGTTATGTCGGCAATGTACTCGAAGTCGCTGAAAATCTTAGGACTGTAGCTCGCTGTGCCGTCCGGGTTCTCTATAATGCTTCTGTAGGGCAAGAAGACGTAGAAGCTCGGGCGTATCTGCACGAAGCTGTTCAGGTTTATTATAGGTATCGCGCCGCCGGCGATGTATTGGTTGGCCCTGAACTTGGGGTCGTAGTTGAACAGGCTCGTGAGGGTGGGGGTGAACGACCCTGCCTGCATCATTGTCGCCTGATAGGTCTTGGAGAGACGGCGTGTGGAATAATAGAGCTGCAGACAGGTGCCGAGCCTTAATGATTTCGTTATCTTGAAATAGTCACGGCGGGTATATTTTATCTGTAGCCAGGACTTTTGGCTGTCGTCGCTTCTCTCGTCCGCTATGCTTTTGTATGCCTCGTTGCCGGTGATGAAATATGCCGACAGGGCGTCGTATCGTCCTTCGGTGGGGAACGCTTTCGCATTGAGGGTGTTGCCTTCGAGACGCAGGAAAGCGCTGAACTGCTCCGACGTGTTGCTGTCGAAATGGGGGCTGTTTAGGTCTATGACGTCTGCGGGCATGTATTCGTCTTTTATGCCGGCGATGCCTATGCCAATCTCGGCTTTTTTATGGTTGAGGAAGGGCAGTTCTATCTTCAGCTTCGCGAACATCTCTCTCTTGCGGTTCATGGCTATTGTGTTCTCTTTGGAGAAGAGGTACCGCATGTTGTAGTAGTCGATAGTGGAGTATGAGCCTGTCAGCTTCAGCGACAGCGGTATTTCGCTGAGAAAATCGACACGCCCCGACAACTGTACATTGTTGTATACTTTACCTAACTGCCCGTCGAGGACGAACTCCTTGAAATGGTTGTTGAGGTTGCGGTAATGGAGCCCGAAATATATCTGGTTAGATATGTCAGTGGCGAGGCTCGTTCCTACTTTGAGCGTGAACGGCGGGTTCATGGTGACGTCGAGGTGCAGGGCGTATGCGCTGTCCTCTTCGTCGTATATAGCATGGGGTATTATGTTGTCGATTATCTTGTTCGACATAAGGCTGTAATATCCTCTCTTGCACTTTTTGTAATTGAAATTCTCGCCGTCTTTCTGGAACTCTCTTGCTATTGATTTCTTTTGCTCTTCGCTGACTCCCTGTACTACGACTTTGTCGAATAGAAGCTCAGGCACACGTCGCTTGAAGGCCGAACGGCGAGCTGCCAGCATGCCGCTCTCTTCTCTGCGGGGAATACGGCTTTTTATTGAGTCTATGAGCGATACGGCATGGCGGTAGCCTAATGCCGTGACATTGTCAATCTTGTGAAAGTCGAGCAGGCTCACTCCGCGCACTTTCATGTCGAGTATTATCCCTTTGTCGGCGGGCAAGGAGTAGTCGCTATGCCCTATGATGAGGTTCACTGCCTGGCTCATTATGTCTTTCTCGTCGGGCATGCCGGGGTTGTCGCTAACGACGCTGCCGATGATTATCTCTGGAGCGAAATCGCGCTGCATGACATCGGTAGGGAAGTTGTTGTATATGCCGCCGTCGAAGAGCAGAACGCTGTCGAGTTTGATGGGCCTGAAAAAGAACGGGTAGCTCATGGAAGCACGTACAGCGTCGCCTAAATCGCCTTTGGAGAGAACGACCTCTTTTTTGTTGTAGACGTCGGAAGCTATGCAACGGAAGGGTATCATCAGGCTGTCGAAATCGCCTTTGCAGGCGGCAGTGGCCCCTGCGAATATCTCAAGAAAACCGAGGTTCATGGGTGTCGCATTCACTATGTTCGCCGCAGGCGCCATGATACGCAACGAATCCTTGAGGTCGAAATGTATGCTTAGCAGGTCGGGCATCTCTCTGTTCTTTTTGAAGTAGTACATCTGCTCGTTGTCCATCGTTCCTGTGTACCACCTCTGAAAATCGTCGCTCTTCATGACGGCTATCATCTCGTCGGGGGTGTAGCCCATGGCGTAGAGGGCCGCTACGATAGCCCCCATTGATGTACCTGCCACGTAGTCTATGGGGATGCTGTTCTCTTCAAGGGCTTTTATGACACCGATATGAGCGAGGCCACGGGCCCCTCCGCCGCTCATGACAAGGCCTACCTTCTGCGCAATGAGCAACGACGGCAGCAATGCCATGATGATATGCAATATTATTCTTCTTAACATAAAACGCCCGACATACAGGAATGTAACGAAATTCATTGCCCTTAGTCTCATGAAAAAGGTATAACAAATGTTCTTTTATCGCTTTTTATGCAATTTTGGGGTTTGTTGGCATGTTGGCGCGTTTTTGTCACGTAGCGTATGATATGTTGTGAAAAAAGCGTATATTTGAGCTAAAGCTCGAATATTTCTGCACTCGCCTTGAAAAATATTGAAGCAAGCTTCATATTTTTGCTTTCAGCGAAATTTAGCTGCGCTCATTGCGTGTGAAAATAAATTTTCACCCATTCGCTTGCGCAATTTTCGCTCGTTTGTGAGTATATTTGAGCTAAAGCTCGAATATTTCTGCACTCGCTTTGAAAAATATTGAAGCAAGCTTCAAATTTCTCGCTCGTTTGTGAGTATATTTGCAGTATAAATGGCGAAGCAAGGTTTAAAGCGGCTATGATGTTTCTTATGATGACCGACTGCTTCTCCTTTTGAGCGGACATTATTAAATTATATTATATGGCAACAGTAGACGACAAGAAAATTATCTTCTCGATGGTAGGCCTTAGCAAGACCATCAAACAGACAAACAAACAAATTCTAAAGAATATCTACCTCTCATTCTTCTACGGAGCGAAAATCGGTATCGTGGGTATGAACGGTGCCGGTAAATCTACGCTTATGAAGATTATTGCAGGCATCGATAATGACTTTCAGGGCAATGTGGTGTGGTCGCCGGGCTATTCTGTAGGCTATCTGCCGCAGGACCCTCAACTGCAGGACGGAAAGACTGTGATGGAGTGCGTGAAAGAGGGCGTGCAGGCTACAGTGGACGCTCTTGCGGAATACGAGGAGATAAACATGAAGTTCGCTCTGCCGGAATATTATGAGGACGAGAACAAAATGAACCAGCTCTTCGCCCGTCAGGCGGAACTTCAGGACATCATCGACGCTACTGACGCATGGAATCTCGACAGCAAGCTCGAACGTGCTATGGCCGCTCTGCGCTGCCCGGCTCCCGACGAACTTGTAGATCATCTTTCGGGCGGTGAACGTCGCCGTGTGGCTCTCTGCCGCCTGCTGCTGCAGAAACCCGATGTGCTTCTTCTGGACGAGCCTACCAACCACCTCGACGCTGAAAGCATCGACTGGCTCGAACAGCATCTCAATCAGTACGAGGGCACTGTAATCGCCGTTACTCACGACCGTTACTTCCTTGACGACGTCGCCGGTTGGATTCTTGAACTTGACCGAGGCGAGGGTATCCCTTGGCAAGGCAATTACTCTTCATGGCTCGAACAGAAGACAAAGCGTATGGAACAGGAAGAGAAATCGGCAAGCAAGCGCCGCAAGACTCTCGAACGTGAGCTTGAATGGGTACGTATGTCGCCTAAGGCCCGTCAGGCTAAGGGTAAGGCTCGTCTTAACTCTTATGAACGCATGCTCAACGAGGACCAGAAAGAGCGTGAAGAGAAGCTTGAGATATTCATCCCTAACGGCCCTCGTTTGGGCAATAAGGTCATCAATGCCGAAAATATCGGTAAGTCATTCGGCGATAAACGCCTCTTCAGTAATCTGAACTTCATGCTGCCTCCTAACGGCATTGTCGGTGTCATCGGTCCCAACGGCGCCGGTAAGACGACCCTCTTCCGCATGATTATGGGTCTTGAGTCTGTCGATGAAGGAACATTCGAAGTGGGCGAGACCGTAAAGATCGCTTACGTGGACCAGAACCACAAGGATATTCTTCCCGACAAGAGCGTTTATGAGGTTATGAGCCAGGGCAACGAACTGATGCGTCTTGGAGGCAAGGAGATAAACGTACGCGCTTACCTTTCACGCTTCAACTTCGCCGGCGCCGACCAGGAGAAGAAATGCGGCGTCCTGTCCGGCGGTGAACGTAACCGTCTGCATCTCGCTATGGCTCTTAAAGAGGGCGGCAACGTTCTCCTCCTCGACGAGCCTACCAATGATATTGACGTGAACACTCTCCGTGCCCTCGAAGAAGGCCTTGAGAACTTTGCGGGCTGCGCTGTGGTAATCAGCCACGACCGTTGGTTCCTTGACCGTATCTGTACTCATATCATCGCTTTCGAAGGCGACGGAAATGTTTTCTCGTTCGAGGGATCTTATTCTGACTATGAAGAGAATAAAATGCGCCGTCTGGGTATTGAGGAACCGAAGAAGGTCAGGTATCGTAAGTTAATGGAAGACTGAATGGCTAATTAAAAGCGCTATAGCTGCGTTACGCAACGATGTAGAATCCTCATTTAGGTTACTGAACTCCGGTGTTCTACAGCGTTGCAAGCCTTGCTCTAATGCTTTTGAATAATCATTTGTTTACAGAAACTGCGCAAGCCTTGTTGTCTCGCTTTTTGTACAATAAACTATATGCCTGCGGACATCGTCAATTGAAATATAAACGGATATGATTCCTTTGTTGCTGTTCATTATATATAAGAAGAAAGGGAAAAGTATTTCCCGTGCTGCAAAGAAAATGCTCGGCAAGGCCAAAACGAGAAGGATGCTGAAGAAGTTGGAATCGAATTCAAGAAGAAAACCTGTAAGAAATGCCTATCATAGATTCAAAAATAATAGACGCGATCGTAAAAGAGTTAGAAATAGACGATATTCGTAAAGCTTCTATTCGTCAGGTGGGCGCGGTGGTGCGCCTCGCCGAACAGCGTACGGGTACTGAATTCATTCACTTCGAAATGGGCGTGCCCGGGCTGCCGCCGTCGGCTGTCGGCGTGAAGGCTGAATGTGAGGCTCTGCGACGCGGCGTTGCGTCGGTATATCCTATAATTGACGGTATTCCGGAAATTAAGGAGCAGGCGTCACGCTTTTTAAAGGCGTTCGTGAATACTGACATATCTCCTGCCGGATGTATTCCGACTGTGGGTTCCATGCAGGCGTCGTTCGCTTCGCTGATGATCGCATCGCAACTTGACGCTGAACGCAATACCGTGCTTTACATTGACCCGGGATTTCCTGTCCAGAAGCTTCAGGCACAGGTCATAGGCGTGAACATCACGTCGTTCGACATCGCCGAATGCCGTGGAACGGCTCTTGAAGCAAAGCTCGAAGAGATGCTTTTGACGGGAAATATATGCGCTATACTTTATTCAACGCCGAATAATCCTACATGGATGTCATTGACCGAAGAGGAACTTGATATAATAGGGCGTGCGGCAAGAAGGCATGATGTGATTGTCATTGAGGACCTGGCATATATGACAATGGACTTCAGACGTGACATGAGCGTGCCGTTCGAGCCGCCGTTCCAGCCGAGCGTGTCGCATTATACCGACAATTATATCATTCTCATGAGCGCTTCGAAGATATTCAGTTATGCCGGGCAGAGGATTGCTCTCGCATGCATTTCTGACGCGCTTTTCAACCGCCGGTACGATGCTCTTGATCAGCGTTACGGCATGCCTAAGTTCGGCGCTGCGTTCGCATACGCTTTTCTCTATTCGTTTTCCTCTGGCGTGTCGCACTCGGCGCAATGCGCTATGGCCGCTATGCTGAAAGCGGCATGTGACGGGGAGTACAATTTCGTGGGAGACATAAAGGAGTATGCCTTGCGTACGGCGAGAATAAAGGATATTCTTGTGCGCAACGGTTTCAACGTAGTATATGACACTGACGGCGAAGAACCGGTTAGCGACGGTTTTTTCTTTACTTTAGGCTACAAGGATATGGACGGCGGAGAGCTGCTGAAAGAACTTCTATACTATGGCATAAGCGGAATAGACCTTGCTACGACAGGAGCTGCACGCAACGGAATACGTGCATGCTCATCGAATATAAAACCGCATCATTACGCCATGCTCGAAGAACGGGCCGCGCTGTTCAATAAAAATCATTAAATATAAAAATTGCCGATAGGCTGAATACTGCCTGTTGAAGGCTCTTGGCTTGCTCTTTTACGCTTTCCGGACAGTTGCGGTTTATGCCGCATGATGTCATGATATGCCGAAGCGTGTGGCGTATGCGCTTGCTGGCGGCTCTGCGGTACGGATTACCGCAAGCTCATATTTAAAAAAAAAGGCTTCATGATGTGTGTGGTAAAATATTTTTTTGTATCTTCGCAGAGTAAATACGGTGCTATGAAACGCAAAAACGACAAAAACCTAATGTTTGAGGGCTTTAAAAAATGCTCCTCTGCCGTTTTTGCCTCTTTGCGTTCCGTTATGTATGTTTATTTTTTATAGTTTTATTATAGTCGTTTCGTTTGAAACGACTTTTTTTGTATATTAGCAGAAATTATTTTTATCATTATGGAACCTCTATTACATGAATGCGGCGTTGCTATGATTCGACTGCGCAAGCCTTTGAATTATTATCAAGAGAAGTATGGCACATGGGCATACGGCATGAACAAACTTTTCTTGTTGATGAACAAGCAGTATAACCGAGGCCAGCAAGGCGCAGGTATCGCTTGCGTGAAGCTGAAAGCTTCTCCGGGCGAAGATTATATGTTCCGTGAAAGAGCCGAAGGCTCAGGCGCAATTTCTACGGTGTTCGATTATGCCAACAAAGGCGTGTCGTCGCATCCGAAGGAGTATCAGAACAATGCGGACTATGCATACCGTCACTTCGGATTTGCCGGTGAACTTTACATGGGACACCTGCGTTATTCGGCAACAGGAAAGACGGGCATGCAATATGTGCATCCTTTCCTCCGCCGCAACAACTGGCGCGCGAAAAACTTGGCGTTATGCGGAAATTTCCATATAACGAATGTCGATGACGTATTCCATGAACTTGTATCTCACGGACAGCATCCGAGAGTGCATGCCGACACATACATTATGCTTGAGCTTATGGGGCACCGTCTTGACCGTGAGGTTGAACGCATCTTTAAGGATTGCGAGGCCGAGGGACTCGAAGGCATGGATATAACTAATACGATAGAGGAGCGTGTCGATATGGCGAATGTACTTCGCACATCTACTCCGATGCTTGACGGCGGCTATGTCTTCTGCGGCGTGACGGGCAGCGGTGAAATGTTCGTGATGCGTGACCCATGGGGAGTGAGAACCGCATACTGGTACGCTAATGACGAGATTTTTCTTGTTGCCAGCGAACGTGCGGCTTTGCAGACCGCAATGAATTTGAAAGCCGATGAGGTTATTGAGATACAGCCGGGCGAAGCTCTTATAATGAACAAGCGCGGTGATTTGAGAAGAGAGATTGTCATACCTCAGAAAGCCCTTCTGCCTTGCTCGTTCGAACGTATATATTTCAGCCGAGGCAATGATGGAGACATATACAAAGAGAGAAAGTCGCTTGGCTTTAATCTTAAGGAACAGATTCTGAAAGCCATCGGTTATGACCTTGACAATACGGTGTTCTCATTCATACCTAATACTGCCGAAATGGCGTTCTACGGAATGATGGAGGGTATGCAGGAGTATCTCGATGAATGGAAGGTTAAAGAGATAAATTCAGGCAAGAGCTTTACGGCGGAAGAACTGAACGCTATAGTGACAAAGAAGGTACGTCAAGAAAAGGTGGCGAACAAGGATATCAAGATGCGTACGTTCATCTCTACAAGTGACAAGAGAAACGACCTTGCGGCCCACGTATATGACATCACCTATGGCACAATAAAGCCAAAGGTTGATAATCTTGTCGTTATCGATGACAGTATTGTAAGAGGCACGACTTTGAAACAGAGTATTCTGAATATTCTGGACCGTCTTGAACCGAAGAAGATTATCGTGGTATCTTCGAGCCCGCAAATACGTTATCCCGACTACTATGGTATAGACATGGAGAAATTTGACCATTTCGTCGCGTTCAAGGCTGCTCTTGAACTGCTTTATGAAAACGGCAAACGTCATATTATCGACGAGACATACAGGGCTTGTGTGGAAGAATTGAAGAAGCCTGATTCGGAACAGGTAAACTGCACACGCGCTATTTATCATCCGTTTACAGCCGATGAAATTTCGAAAAAAATCGCCGACCTGCTGAAACCTGTCGATTTGAATGCGGAACTTGAACTTGTATTCCAGTCTCTTGAAGGCCTGCATGACGCATGTCCAAACCATTTGGGCGACTGGTATTTCAGCGGTATATACCCGACACCCGGCGGAAACCGTCTTGTGAATGAGGCATTTGTATATCATTACGAAAAATATCTTTACAAGTAAATCTGTAGTAAATATTAAACCCTTATATATTTATATAATATGAAAGAAAAACTGAATAAGGTGCTGTTGCTCGGTTCCGGCGCGTTGCGCATTGGTCAGGCAGGCGAGTTCGACTATTCCGGCTCGCAAGCGCTCAAAGCGCTGCGTGAAGAGGGTATTCAATCGGTGCTGATTAACCCCAATGTCGCAACAATCCAGACCTCTGAAGGTATTGCCGATAAGGTGTATTTCCTTCCAGTAGATATACATAATGTCGAGGAAATTATAAAGAAGGAGCGTCCCGACGGCATTCTGCTCGCATTCGGCGGACAGACTGCGCTGAACTGCGGTACGGAACTCTATCAGAAGGGTATTCTTGACAAGTACGGAGTGAAAGTCCTCGGTACATCAGTAGAGGCTATCATGTATACAGAGGACCGCGACCTTTTCGTCAAGAAACTCGACGAGATACCTATGAAGACTCCCGTGAGCCAGGCTGTCGAGAGCATGGAAGATGCTTTGAAAGCAGCTCATGAGATAGGATTTCCGGTAATGGTGCGTTCAGCATACGCTCTCGGCGGCCTCGGCAGCGGCATCTGCCGTGACGAGGCAAGTTTCAAGGAACTCGCAGAGAGCGCATTCACTTTCTCAAACCAGATACTCGTAGAAGAATCGCTTAAGGGATGGAAGGAGATTGAGTTCGAAGTTATACGTGACGCTAACGACCATTGTTTCACAGTGGCAAGCATGGAGAACTTCGACCCGCTCGGCATTCACACCGGCGAGTCTATTGTCGTGGCTCCTACATGTTCGCTTACGCCTGAACAGGTTAAGTTCATGCAGGAGATTTCAGTAAAGGCTATCCGTCACCTCGGCATTGTCGGCGAGTGCAACATACAGTACGCTTTTAACGCTGAAACGAACGACTATCGTGTAATTGAGGTCAATGCCCGCTTGAGCCGTTCTTCAGCTCTTGCATCTAAAGCTACCGGATATCCTCTTGCGTTCGTGGCCGCCAAGATAGCTCTCGGGTACACTCTTGACGAGATTGGAGAGATGGGTACTCCCAACAGCGCATATAAAGCTCCTGAACTTGATTACCTTATCTGCAAGATACCTCGTTGGGACTTGACTAAGTTCGCGGGCGTATCACGTCAGATAGGCTCAAGCATGAAGTCGGTGGGCGAAATAATGTCTATCGGCCGCAGTTTCGAAGAGGTAATCCAGAAGGGCTTGCGTATGATAGGCCAGGGCATGCACGGTTTTGTAGGAAACGAGCATACTCACTTCGACAATCTTGACGAAGAACTCGCGAACCCGACCGACATGCGTGTATTCTCTATCGCATCGGCTCTCGAAGAGGGTTACACTGTAGAGCGCATAAGCGAACTTACGAAGATTGACCCGTGGTTCCTTGAGAAACTGAAGAATATTGTCGATTACAAGCATGTGCTTGAGGGTTACAACACGCTTGAGGAACTTCCGGCAGACGTCTTGAGAAGAGCGAAGGAACTCGGCTTCTCAGACTTCCAGATTTCACGCTTTGTCCTTAAGGAAGAGAAGAATATGGAAACAGGCAATCTCGCTGTACGTGCGCGCCGCAAGGAACTCGGAATTCTTCCCGCTGTAAAGCGTATCAATACGGTAGCTTCGGAGCATCCTGAGCTGACCAACTATCTTTACATGACATACGGTACCTCAGGCTACGATGTGAACTATTACAAGAACGAGAAATCGGTTGTCGTTCTCGGTTCAGGCGCATACCGTATCGGTTCATCGGTTGAGTTCGACTGGTGTTCGGTAAATGCTGTCCAGACAGCGCGCAAGCTCGGCTACAAGTCAATAATGATTAACTATAATCCTGAGACCGTATCGACTGACTATGACATGTGCGACCGTTTATACTTCGACGAGTTGTCATTGGAGCGTGTGCTCGATGTCATTGACCTTGAGCAGCCTGGTGGCGTGATTGTATCGGTCGGCGGTCAGATACCGAACAACCTTGCTATGAAGCTGCACCGTCAGGCTGTGCCTATACTCGGTACGTCACCTCTTAGCATAGACCGTGCCGAAAACCGTCATAAATTCTCGGCTATGCTCGACCAGCTCGGCATTGACCAGCCCGCATGGAAGGAACTTACAAGCATAGAAGATATGAAGGAGTTCGTGGATAAGGTAGGTTATCCTGTACTTGTGCGTCCTTCTTACGTGCTTTCAGGCGCTGCGATGAACGTCTGCTACAACGAAGAGGAACTTCAGGAGTTCCTTAAGATGGCTGCGGAGGTGTCAAAGGAGTTCCCTGTCGTGGTATCTCAGTTCATGATGGAGACAAAGGAAATAGAGTTCGACGCTGTAGCGCAGAACGGCGAGGTTGTGGAGTATGCTATCTCTGAGCATGTGGAGTTCGCAGGCGTTCACTCCGGTGACGCTACGCTTGTGTTCCCCGCACAGAAAATCTATTTTGAGACAGCGCGCCGAATTAAGAAAATAAGCCGCAGAATAGCTAAAGAACTTAATATATCAGGTCCTTTCAATATACAGTTCCTTGCTAAGAACAATGAGGTAAAGGTTATCGAGTGTAACCTGCGTGCGTCACGTTCGTTCCCGTTCGTTTCCAAGGTGCTGAAACGCAATTTCATCGAGACTGCCACACGCATCATGCTCGGCGCTCCTTACAGCCAGCCCGATAAGTCGGCGTTCGATATTGACTGGATAGGCGTCAAGGCTTCTCAGTTCTCGTTCAGCCGCTTGCATCAGGCCGACCCTGTTCTTGGCGTGGATATGTCTTCAACAGGTGAGGTAGGCTGCATTGGCGACGACTTCGAGGAGGCATTGCTTAACGCAATGATTGCTGTAGGCTACAGTGTTCCCGAAAAGAATGTAATGGTTTCTTCGGGCGCGGCGAAGTCTAAGGCCGACCTGCTTGAGTCTACTATAGTTCTCGCTCAGAAGGGTTACAATATCTATGCGACATCAGGTACAGCCAAGTTCTTGAACGAGAACGGCGTTAAGGCGACTGCCGTGATGTGGCCCGACGAAGACCCGAACGCTGAGAACAACATAATGCAGATGATTGCGGACCACCGTTTCGACCTTATCATAAACATTCCCAAGAACCACACGAAGCGAGAGCTTACAAACGGCTACCGCATACGTCGTGCGGCTATCGACCACAATATACCTCTTATAACTAACGCGCGCCTTGCAAGCGCATTCATTCGCGCATTCTGCAAGATTGACGTTAATGAACTGCCGGTCAAGAGTTGGGATGAGTTCAAGTAAACAATGACTTTCAAATGAAAGAATGAGAGCCGCATAATAAGCGAACCCCAAAGTTTTTTTGATAAAAACTTTGGGGTTCGCTTTATTTTTGACTTTTGAACTATTTCTTGAACAGCGGTTCTTGTATTTTCGGTTTGTGCCGAAATTCTTACTTTTTCTTCACTTCGGCTTCGAAGCGGCGTGACGCCTCTCCGCCTTCGCTGCATGAACAGGGGCCTGTTATGCAGCCGCCAGGGCATGACATGACCTCTACGAGCTTCCCCGGACATTTGCCGGTCTTGGCGTATGCACGTAGCATCGCGATATTCTTCTTGTGAAGGTCGGCGATGACTACGCCCTCGAGTTCCGCTTCGCCGATGTAGTTCTTCACGGCTGTGAAAACACCTGTCGTCTTGGCGAAATTGTGCGCGTCACGGCATGCCTGTTCGGCAGGAGTATAAGGTATTGTGCTTTCAATGTCTATGCCCATGCCTTGTATTACGGAATTAAGTTCTCGGAATGTCCATACATAATCGACATTCTCGTCCTTCGCTCCTTCGGCCTTCTTTGAAGCGCATGGCGCAATGAAGACTGTCTTGCAGCCGTTGCCGAACTTCTCCTTTGCGTATATTGCGGTGTAGTGCATCGGAGAACCCGTTGATGATACATATTTTACAAGGTCGGGTATGTGTTTCTGCGCAAGGTTTACATAAGCGGGGCAGCAGCTTGTCGTCATGAACGGCTGGCCTTCTTCGAGCTTTTCTTTAAGCTCTTCGGCCTCTCGGCGTGTGGTCTCTTCGGCACCGTATGCGACCTCGACGATGTCGCTGAAGCCAATAGCCTTTAATGCGCCGTATACATGCTCGATAGGCTTGCCGAATTGCGCGAGGACTGCTGGAGCTACCATAGCGATGACCTTTTCGCCTTTATTCATCTCTTTGAGAACGTCGAATACTTCGCATTTGTCGAAGATTGCGCCGAAAGGACATGCGTTAAGGCATTTGCCGCAGTATATGCACTTTGCCGGGTCTATATGCTCGACACCGTATTCGTCTTTTGAAATGGCCTTTACGGGACATGCTTCTTCGCAAGGTACAGGCATGTATATGATTGCATGGTACGGACATACCTGATGGCATTTTCCGCAGCTGATGCATTTGTCATGGTCGATATGCGCCTTGCCATCCTTGTCGTAATAGATTGCGTTCTTGGGACAGTTGGTGTAGCAAGGGCGAGCGACGCAGCCTCGGCAGAGGTTTGAGACCTCATAGTTGATTTTTACGCATGAAGAGCAAGCCTCGTCCATCACATGGAGTATAGCGCCGTCGTCCAACGAGAGCCCTTTGCGGTTCTCCATACGCTCGACATACTTGCTCAGGCTGTCCATTTCATTGACTTCGTCCTGCATGGTGAAGCCGAGCATGGCCATTGTCTTGTACTTGATTACTGCACGTTCTTTATGTATACAACATCTGCCCTTAGGCTTCTGGTTGCGAGGATACATCTCATAAGGCATGCTGTCGATTTTGTCGCGAAGCTCGCCGTGCTTCCACATTGACACTAATTTTGTCAAAAGTTTATAACGTACGAACATGGTGTTGTTGCTATATTCCATTTGCGTAAAATTTGCAGTAAAAGTAGTCAAAAAAATATCAAATTCTACTATTTTTGCAATAATGTTTGTCTCAAATGTGAAAAAATGGAGAAAATGGGCTTTTCGGAGTGTATAGCGGCCTTGTCGAGGGACGAATTCGTCTCTGAAACGACATGGCGCCGGCTCTTGACTTCACTTGATGACAGCGAGCGAAGGGAACTCATGTCAATGGCAAGAGCTGCGGCGATGGATAACTTCGGAAACAGGGTATATGTAAGGGCCTTGATTGAGATAAGTTCGTATTGCAGGAACGGATGCTATTATTGCGGTTTGCGTAGCGCCAACAAAGAGGCGCGGCGTTACAGACTGACAAAAGAACAGGTGATTGATAGTTGCGACAGGGGGGCCGCGTTAGGCTTCAATACCTTTGTGCTGCAAGGCGGAGAGGATACCGAGCAAAGCGACGAGTGGCTTGCGGACGTGGTAAGAAGCATCAAGAGCAAGTATCCCGAAAAGGCGGTTACGCTCTCTGTCGGCGAACGTTCGAGGAAAGGCTATGAAATGCTTCGCGACGCCGGGGCCGACAGATATCTGTTGCGTCACGAGAGCGCATGCGAGAACCATTATTCACGGCTTCACCCCGGCGGAATGAGCCTTGACAACAGGAAGGGCTGTTTGCGGCTGCTTAAGGAACTTGGATTTCAGACCGGAAGCGGAATGATGATTGGCGCTCCCGGGCAGGGAATAGATGAATTGGTCGCTGACCTGCTGTACCTCGACAGGCTTAAACCGGCGATGATAGGGGTCGGTCCTTTTATCCCGGCCGCCGGAACGCCTTTTGAAAATGAGGCGCCGGGAAAGGCTGATATGGTATTGCTTGTGATTTCATTGTTGCGTCTGCGTTTTCCCCAAGCTCTGATACCCTCTACGACGGCTCTTGCGACTTTGTGTGAGAATGGTACTGAACTCGGAATACTTGCGGGAGCGAATGTGGTAATGCCTAACCTTACGCCTGCCGGGTATGCCGAAAAATATACGATATACAATAATAAGAAGATTCACGACAGCAAGTCGGCGGGGCAACTCGAATTGCTTGAACGTAAGCTGAATATGATAGGTTACAGGATAGACTTCGGACGTGGCGACTATAAAGAGATATAATATGTATAACCCAAAGTCAAAAACAGCAAGCGAATTCATCTGTGATGATGAGATACGCTCTGCAATCTCTTACGCAAAAGAGAATTGCGATAACCGTGAACTCATTGACGGCATATTGAGAAAAGCTGCCGAATTCAAAGGCATAACTCATAGGGAGGCGGCCTTGCTGCTCGAGTGTGACGACCCGGAAGTGACGGAGGCCGTATACAGGCTCGCCAATGAGATAAAGCATCGTTTCTACGGCAACCGTATTGTGATGTTCGCTCCTCTTTATCTTTCGAACTATTGCGTGAACGGCTGCGTCTATTGCCCTTATCATGCCAAAAACAAGGATATAAGACGTAAAAAACTGACACAGGAAGAGATACGCGCCGAGGTTATCGCTCTCCAGGATATGGGCCATAAACGTCTTGCTCTCGAAGCCGGCGAGCATCCGCTTAAAAATCCGATAGAGTATATTCTGGAAAGCATAAAGACAATCTATGACATCAAGCATAAGAATGGTGCCATACGCAGGGTGAACGTGAATATAGCGGCTACGACTGTAGAAAACTACCGGCGTCTGCGCGATGCGGGAATAGGAACATATATACTTTTTCAGGAGACATACAACAAAACCGCGTACGAGGCTCTTCATCCGACAGGTCCGAAGAGCGACTATGCGTGGCATACCGAAGCGATGGACCGTGCCATGCAGGGCGGTATCGATGATGTAGGCATTGGGGTATTGTTCGGCCTTGAGACCTTCCGTTACGACTTCGTAGGCTTGCTGATGCATGCGGAACACCTTGAGGCGACATACGGGGTGGGGCCGCATACGATAAGCGTACCACGGCTTTGCAAAGCAGACGATGTGGATACCGGCGACTTTGAGAATGCTGTTCCTGACGATATTTTCTTTAAGATTGTAGCCCTGATAAGGATTGCCGTTCCGTATACGGGCATGATAATATCGACAAGAGAGAGCAAGAAGAGCCGTGAACGGCTTCTCGAACTTGGTATCACTCAAATGAGCGGCGGCTCGCGGACGAGCGTAGGCGGGTACGTGAAACCCGAAGAGAGTGACGAGAATTCAGCGCAGTTCGACATATCCGACAACAGGACTCTCGAAGAGGTGGTGTCATGGCTGCTTGACCTTGACCATATTCCGAGCTTCTGTACGGCATGCTACCGTGAGGGACGTACCGGCGACCGATTCATGACGCTTCTCAAGAACGGACAGATATCAAACTGTTGCCTGCCTAATGCGCTCTTGACTTTAAAGGAGTACTTGAAGGATTATGCGTCGCCCGAAACATGCGAAAAGGGCGAGAGGATGATAAAAAGACTATTGCGATCGGTGCCTCGCGAGAGCGTCAGGGCAAAGGCGGCAAGCTGTCTTGATGCTATTGAGAACGGTAAAAGGGATTTTCGTTTCTAAAATATTATACAATGTCACAGCAAGCACGTTCTGAACGATATCACATTGCGGTGTTCGGCCGCAGGAATGCCGGGAAATCCTCTCTTGTCAATGCTTTGGCGGGGCAGAACGTTTCCATAGTCTCTTCTGTCGCGGGAACTACCACCGACACGGTGTGGAAAAATATTGAATTGCCGGGCGTAGGAGCGGCTGTCATCGGCGATACCGCCGGCTACGACGACGTTGGCGTTGTCGGTGAGCTGCGTGTGGATGCTGCAAAAAGGGTGTTGTCGAGAATAGACCTCGCTTTGATGCTCCTGCATGATAATCCGCATGACAATGAGGAAGAACGGGAGTGGTGCAGGCTGTTCGAAAAGACGAATATCCCATATGTGTTGTTGTTAGGACAATGCGACAGGTTGTCCGGCACCGCTGTCTTGTATGGGTGGAAAGATGTTCTCGGCAAGGATATAACGCCTTTTTCGGCAGTTACGGGTGAAGGCCGTGAGGAACTGCTGAAGGCTATGGCTACTGCTCTTCGCGCCGCTGACGACGATGATATTACAGGGCCGCTTGTAAAGGCCGGAGATGTTGTAGTGCTGGTAATGCCGCAAGATTCTCAAGCGCCTAAAGGACGCCTTATCCAGCCTCAGGTGCAGACGCTGCGTAATATACTCGACAAACACGCTGTTCCTTTGTGCTGCGCCCTTGAGGAACTGCCCTTGTCGCTCGGTGCGATAAAAGAACCGCCGTCGCTTATAATAACTGATTCTCAAGTATTCGAGCAAGTTGAAAGACTTAAGCCTGAAGCGACGAAACTTACCTCTTTTTCGGTGCTTATGGCCCGTTACAAGGGCGACATAGAACTCTTTCGCAAAGGTGCCGACGCTCTTATGAATTTGTCGGCTGACGGCAGGGTGCTTATAGCTGAAGCATGTTCTCATGTACCTCGCAACGAGGATATAGGGCGCGTGAAATTGCCTCGTATGTTACGCAGGCGTTTCGGCGAAGGACTCTCTATCGACGTCGTTTCCGGCAATGATTTTCCCGATGATTTGAGTGTGTATGACGTTGTTATTCATTGCGGCGCATGCATGTTCACCAAACGTCATGTTATGTCGCGTGTAAGCAGGGCTGTAGAGCAGGGAGTTCCTGTTACTAACTACGGAATTGCGATAGCCGCATTGACCGGAATCCTTGACAAGGTTTCATTTTAATATGAGTAAAATATAATTACATAAGAGTGTGCCTAAAACGGCATGCTCTTATTTTTTTATTATATTATTGCTTTAATAAAATGTCGTTAAAGGATTATATATAAACTATGTAAATAATCTTTGTCAATGATGTCATTCGGGTTGGTTTTTAAGTTGTCGGTTTTATATTTATTTACAAGCAAAATCAAATGAGGCGTTGAATGTTTCTTCTTGATGCCGGCAATCTTGAAATTAGCGGCTTTTGCTATATTAATTATATATATAATTATAAATTTATTTTGTATCTTTGCGCTTTATTGCGGCAATACGGTTGCGGCATTTACAATGACAAATTAAGTTTTCCTATGGATAAAATCAGAAATTTTTGCATCATCGCTCACATCGACCATGGCAAATCGACTTTGGCTGACCGTCTTCTTGAGACAACGAAGACCATTAACATTACCGAAGGCCAGATGCTTGACAATATGGACCTTGAAAAAGAGCGCGGTATCACAATCAAGAGCCATGCGATACAGATGGAATATATCCACAATGGCGAGAAATATATTTTAAATCTTATTGACACTCCGGGACACGTTGACTTTTCGTATGAGGTGTCACGTTCGATAGCGGCTTGTGAGGGCGCATTGCTTGTCGTTGATGCGACACAAGGCGTACAGGCGCAGACAATATCTAATCTTTATATGGCGGTAGACCAGGGATTGGAGATTATTCCTGTCATAAACAAATGCGACATGATAAATGCTATGCCCGAAGAGGTTAAGGATGAAATCGTGGACCTCATCGGTTGTGACCGTGACGATATAATAGAGGCTTCGGGTAAAACGGGAATGGGCGTCGAGGAGATACTGAAGGCTGTCGTGGAGAGAATTCCTGCCCCGGTCGGCGATGAAGAGGCTCCGTTGCAGGCTCTTATCTTTGACTCTGTATTTAACTCCTTCCGAGGCATCATCGCTTACTTCAAGATTACGAACGGTGTACTCAGAAAAGGTGACAAGGTGAAGTTCTTCAATACCGGCAAAGAGTATGACGCAGACGAAATCGGCGTTCTTAAAATGGACCTTTCTCCGCGTCAGGAACTGAGAACAGGCGATGTGGGTTACATCATCTCGGGTATTAAGACATCTAAGGAGGTTAAGGTGGGCGATACCATAACTCACATTGCCCGCCCGTGCAGCGCTGCTATTTCGGGCTTCGAAGAGGTTAAGCCTATGGTCTTTGCCGGGGTATACCCGATAGAGGCCGAGGATTATGAGGATCTTCGTTCATCGCTTGAAAAGCTGCAGCTGAACGACGCTTCGCTGACCTTTACTCCGGAATCGTCGGCAGCCCTCGGCTTCGGTTTCCGTTGCGGTTTTTTGGGCTTGCTGCACATGGAGATTGTTCAGGAACGTCTTGACCGCGAGTTTGACATGAGCGTTATTACCACTGTGCCGAACGTGTCGTACATGGTATATGACAAGCAGGGTACGGCAAAAGAGGTGCATAACCCTGGCGGAATGCCTGACCAGACGCTTATCGACCACATTGAAGAGCCGTATATCAATGCCAGCATTATAACACGTGCCGAATATATCGGCCCTATAATGACTCTTTGTTTGTCGAAGCGCGGCGAACTGCTCAAACAGGAATTCATAACAGGCAACCGCGTGGATATAAGATTCCTGCTCCCGCTTGGCGAGATTGTGATTGATTTCTACGACAAGCTGAAGAGCATCTCAAAAGGATACGCATCTTTCGACTATCACCCGGCAGGTTTCAGGACATCAAAGCTTATCAAACTCGACATCTTACTCAACGGCGAGCCGGTCGATGCGCTTTCGACATTGACTCATGTGGACAATGCGTACGGTCTCGGCCGTCAGATGTGCGAAAAACTGCGTGACCTCATACCAAGACAGCAGTTCGATATTGCTTTGCAGGCTGCCATTGGCACGAAAATCATTGCCAGAGAGACTATAAAGCAGGTGCGTAAGGATGTGACGGCGAAATGTTACGGCGGTGACGTGTCACGTAAGCGTAAGTTGCTTGAGAAACAGAAGAAGGGTAAGAAACGTATGAAGCAGATTGGCAACGTCGAGGTGCCGCAGAAGGCGTTCCTTGCAGTGTTGAAATTAGATTAACGATAGAAATGGGAATATTCGGTTTTTTCAATAAAGAGAAAAAAGAGGTCCTTGACAAGGGACTTTCAAAGACAAAAGAGAGCGTTTTCGGCAAGATAGCGCGTGCCGTTGCCGGAAAGAGTGAAATTGACGATGAGGTGCTTGACAACCTCGAAGAGGTGCTTGTGACATCGGATGTGGGCATTGAGACAACGCTCCGCATTATCGACAGAGTACAGAAACGCGCCGCTCGTGACAAGTTCATGAACACGGCGGAACTGAACATGCTGCTTAAAGACGAGATAGCGCAGCTGCTCATGGAGAACAATAACGGTGACGGAGACTGTTTCGACACTCCGGAAGGCGTTGATAAACCGTATGTCATTATGGTTGTCGGCGTAAACGGTGTCGGAAAGACGACTACTATAGGCAAACTCGCTCATCAGTTCAAGAAGGCCGGCAAGAAGGTTTATCTCGGCGCAGCCGATACTTTCAGGGCTGCGGCTGTAGAACAGCTTGTAGAGTGGGGACGCAGAGCCGATGTCCCAGTCGTGAAGCAAGGTATGGGCTCTGACCCGGCTTCGGTCGCGTTCGACACTCTTTCGTCGGCTGTAGCTAACGGCGCTGACGTGGTTATCATAGACACGGCGGGCCGCCTGCATAACAAGGTGGGGCTTATGAACGAGCTTACCAAGATAAAGAATGTGATGAAGAAAGTCGTTCCGGGCGCCCCCCATGAGGTGTTGCTGGTGCTTGACGGCTCTACCGGGCAGAACGCCTTTGAACAGGCAAAACAGTTCACGAAGGCAACGGAGGTTACGGCGCTTGCGATAACTAAGCTCGACGGAACCGCTAAGGGCGGTGTAGTGATAGGAATAAGCGACCAGTTCAAGATTCCTGTGAAATATATCGGTCTTGGCGAGGGCATTGACCATTTGCAGATATTCAATCGTGAAGAGTTTGTAGATTCGCTATTCGGCTAAACAATGAAAAAGAATCGTGTAGATGTTATAACAATGGGCTGTTCCAAGAATCTTGTCGATTCGGAACGTCTTATGCGTCAGTTGCAGGAGTGCGGATACGAGGCCGTTCATGACAGCGAGGAGCCGTGCGGCTCGATAGCTGTGATAAACACGTGCGGATTCATAGGCGATGCTAAAGAGGAATCCATAAATATGATACTTGAGTTCTGCCAACGAAAAGAGCAGGGCGAACTTGACAAACTGTATGTGATGGGCTGTCTTTCGGAACGTTACCTGACAGAACTGCGTGAGGAAATTTCACAGGTCGATAAGTTCTACGGAAAGTTCAATTGGACAGAACTCCTCGGTGACCTGAAGAAACAGTATAACGATAGTATCGCTCAGGAGAGGGCGCTTACGACTCCGTCGCATTATGCCTACTTGAAGATTTCAGAGGGCTGCAACAGACGATGCGCATATTGTGCGATTCCTATAATCACAGGGCAGCACAAGTCGCGTCCGATGGAGGAAATTCTTGATGAAGTGCGTTATCTTGTTTCAAAGGGCGTTAAGGAGTTTCAGATTATTGCGCAGGAACTGACATTCTACGGAGTCGATTTGTACAAGAAGCAGAGCATTGCGGAACTTGTCGAGAAAATCTCGGACATTGAGGGAGTCGAGTGGATACGACTGCATTATGCATACCCGTCGAACTTCCCTTATGACCTCTTGCGTGTAATGAGGGAGAGGAAAAATGTCTGCAAGTACCTTGACATAGCATTGCAGCATGTAAGCAGCAAGATACTCAAGAAGATGCTGCGCAATGTCACGAAAGAAGATACCTATGCTCTTGTAGAGAGAATGCGTCAGGAGGTGCCAGGCATCTGTTTGAGAACTACCATGATGGTAGGTTTCCCGGGTGAGACCGAAAAGGAATTCGAAGAACTTGTCGAGTTTGTAAAGTGGGCAAAATTTGACCGTCTCGGAGCTTTCGCATATTGCGAGGAAGACGGAACATATGCTGCGGAAAATTACCGTGACAGTGTTTCCAAGAAGAAAAAACAGGAGCGTCTTGACAGGCTTATGGCGTTGCAGCAACGTATATCTTCGAGGCTCAATGACGAAAAGGTAGGAAAAGTCTTCAAGACGATAATCGACAGGGTAGAGGGCGGCTATTATATTGGCCGAACGGAATTTGATTCTCCCGAGGTTGATATGGAGGTGCTTGTAAATGTGAACGAGGGCAAGCTCGATATCGGTTCGTTCTACGACGTACGCATAACTGACGCGACGGAATTCGACCTCATGGGCACTCTTGACAAAGCTTGAAACAAATTGACAAAACTGCTATAATATGAATAACAAGGAATTTATCTCAAAGTTGGCAAAGCGGTGCAGAATGACACCGGCAGAGGCATCGGCAAACGTGGACAAGTTTGTCAGTGTGATGACAGACCGTCTCAAGGAGAACGACCAGCTCAATGTGTCGGGTTTCGGCGTTCTCGAAGTGAAGATGCGTAAGGAGAGGTTGTCGGTAAACCCGAAGACCGGACAGCGTTTTCTTGTCCCGCCTAAAGTGGTGCCTTCGTTCCGTCCGAGCAGTAAACTGAAAGATAAATTCAAATAAACAAGGAGGGGATATTATGGATATGAAACTGAATCACTCCGACTTAAGCGCTTTATTGGCAAAGGAGGCCGGTATATCTGTCGCAAAATCAGAATTGTTCACTAAAGCGTTCTTTGACCTTGTAATCGAAGGTCTCGAAAACGACGGGATTGTAAAAATAAACGGGCTTGGCACGTTCAAGATAACCGATGTCGCGAGCCGCAGCAGCGTGAATGTGAATACCGGCGAGAAATTCGAGATAAAAGGGCATAAGAAGTTGTCGTTTCTTCCTGCTGATACGCTGAAAGATGATGTAAACCAACCGTTTGCGATGTTTGAGCCTGTTGAGGTAGACGATACTTACAGCGACGAGGAAATGCCTGACTCAATAGAGGATACGGAAGAAAACGCGCCTGTAGAGACTGTTGGGATTGACGGCGGGACAGCAGCTCCGCAATCGGCGGAAGACGCGCCTCAGGAAGAACCCGCTGAGACCGTGCCCGAAGCGGCGGATAATGATACCGTCGCCGAAGATACCGCAGACGTTGCCCCTGTTCAGGAGCAGGCCGTTGAAGAGGTGGTTGCGGTACAAGAAAGGCCTGCAGAGCCTGTAATGGTGCATGTGCCTAAAAAAGAGAGCAGAAAGCCCGTTGAAAAAAAGAAGAAGAGCTATAAATGGCTGTATATAACATTGTCTATAATCATTATACTCTCGCTTGCGGCTGTTTTGTATTTATGTTATTTCAATGCTATGCCGGCCGAAGCCGAAGAGCAAGCTGTAGCTGTTCCTGTACAGACCATTGAAAGCTCGGCCGTTAATGCGGAAGAGAAGCCTGTTGTAACGGAGTCTGTAGACGCCGTGACTGCCGCGACCGTTGATGCGACGACAGAGGCTACGCCTGAAAGCCGGGAATTGAGCAATGAAGAACAGGCGTTGTCCGATATTATTCCGTCACAGGAAAACAAAAAGGTATATGAGTTTGTCATGATTGAAGAACTGAACTCTGTACCATTGAAGGATATTGCTTTGTCCGATACCCATCTGTATGATATTACAGGAGAGTGGAAGCGGCATAAGGTCGCTGCAGGCGAGACTCTGACAAAGATAGCCCTCATGTATTACGGTGACAAAAAACTGTGGCCATACATTGTTAAGCATAATTCAATGTCGCGTCCCGACGACCTCAGCAAAGGCATGATAATATCAATACCTATGCTTGAGCCGAGAAAATGACCATGTAAAGTTAAAGTATGTTAGGCCTAACATCGCTTAAGGCTCTTTTATGAAAATTAACATAGATACATTTCATAAAGGAGTAAATTTGACAGAAACAAATATAAAGTTACAAATACATAATTATGAGCGCAACAATTGACATTCGTGAATTGAATGAGATGATTGAAAGACAGAGCGGTTTCGTTACCAATCTGCAGGCCGGAATGGACCAGGTGATTGTCGGTCAGAAACACCTTGTAGAATCTTTGCTTATCGGCTTGCTGGCCGACGGCCATATTCTTCTTGAGGGTCTTCCGGGCTTGGCGAAGACACTTGCGATAAAGACTTTGTCGGAACTGATTGACGCTGATTTCAGCCGTATCCAGTTTACCCCCGATCTTTTGCCTGCCGACGTTGTGGGTACTATGGTATATAGCCAGAAGAGCGAGGAGTTCAAGGTAAAGAAAGGTCCGGTATTCGCAAACTTCGTGCTTGCCGATGAGATTAACCGTGCCCCCGCTAAGGTACAGAGCGCATTGCTTGAGGCGATGCAGGAGCGTCAGGTGACCATCGGCAAGGATACGTTCGGACTGCCGCAGCCGTTCCTTGTGCTTGCTACGCAGAACCCGATAGAGCAGGAGGGTACATATCCCCTTCCCGAAGCTCAGGTAGACCGCTTTATGCTTAAGGTCGTAATAGGTTATCCGGAACTTTCAGAAGAAAAGAAAATCATCCGTCAGAACATAACAGGCGAGAAGATTGCCGTTAAGCCTATCCTTAAGCCCGAAGAGATTGTAGAGGCCCGTAAGGTCGTAAGACAGGTGTATCTTGACGAAAAGATTGAGCAGTATATTGCAGACATCGTGTTCGCTACCCGTTACCCCGACAAATACGGCTTGAAGGAGCTTAAGGATATGATTTCGTTCGGCGCATCTCCGCGCGCCTCGATAAATCTGGCGCTTGCCGCACGTGCTTATGCGTTCATCAAACGCAGAGGCTATGTCGTTCCTGAGGATGTGCGTGCCGTCGCTCACGACGTGCTGCGTCACCGTATCGGCTTGAGCTACGAGGCCGAAGCGAGCAACATGACACCCGATGAGATTGTGAGCCTGATATTGAACAGCGTTGAGGTACCCTGATTTGTTATGGAAACGAGTGAACTCATAAAAAAAGTTCGCAAGATTGAGATAAAGACTCGTGGCCTTTCTCACAATATCTTTGCAGGGCAGTACCATTCAGCCTTTAAAGGTCGAGGCATGTCATTCAGCGAAGTGCGTGAGTATCAGTACGGCGATGATGTCCGTGATATCGACTGGAACGTTACGGCACGTTTCAACAAACCCTTTATAAAGGTGTTCGAAGAGGAGCGTGAACTTACCGTAATGCTTCTTGTGGATATGTCGGACAGTCTTGACTTCGGTACGGTAAAGCAGACCAAACGTGATATGGTTACTGAGATTGCGGCTACATTGGCGTTCGCGGCAATTCAGAACAATGACAAGATTGGCGTCATTTTCTTTACCGACAAGGTGGAAAAGTTCATTCCGCCGCAGAAAGGCCGAAAGCATATCCTTTATATAATACGTGAGCTTATAAACTTTGAGCCTGACAGCAGCAGGACCGCAGTCAAAGTGCCGCTTGAATACCTTACCAATGCAATAAAGAAACGTTGTACGGCGTTCATTATAAGTGACTTCATAGACAACGGAGACTACAAGAACGCTATGACAATAGCCAACAGAAAACATGACATCGTGGCTATTCAGGTCTACGACCGTCGTCTTGCAGGCATGCCCAAGATAGGACTTGTCAAGTTCAGGGATGCCGAAAGCGGGGAAGAGATGTATGTCGATACCTCGTCTTCAAAGGTTCAGGAGTACCAACGCAAATGGTGGGAGGAACAGACTGCAAGGCTCAACGAGATTCTAAACAAGAGCCGTGTCGATTTCGTGTCGATAAGCACTGAACAGGATTATGTGAAAGCTTTGCTCAATCTCTTTGCGAAACGTAGTTGATAATTCGTTTTACTTTACGGTTTATAATGAAAAGAATAATATATACGGCATTTTTGCTGCTTGCTCTCATTGCGGTCGATGCAAAAGCGCAGAACGTTGTGCTTAACGCTGAGATTGACACTTTCCAGATGATGATAGGCGAGCAGACAAGAATAAAACTTGAACTGAGCGTCGATACCGGCTATAGTGTCCGAATGCCCGAAACGGGCAAGGAACTTATGCCAGGAATTGAACTGCTTGAAAAGAGACAGGAGGTTAAAAACCTTAACGGTAACCGGCGCAAACTGTATGTGGACGAGTATCTTATTACCTCTTTCGACAGCACGCTCTACAGAATTCCACCTTTCAAAGTTCTTGTGAACGACAGCGCGTTCTTGTCGAATGAGCTTGCTTTGGCTGTGTATATGATGCCTATAGATACAGCCAACCTGCAGAATATCTGCGGCCCTAAGGATGTGCGTGACGTGGAATTGACTTGGGAAGAGTACCGTGACTCGGTGCATCTTGCAATAATAGTGCTTTTCTTCGCAGCCGCATTGGCGTGGGTGGTGGTAAGGTTCATGAATAACAAACCTATAATACGTATTGTCAAGATAAAGCCGAAAGAGCCGTCTCATGTGACTGCATTGAACAGAATGGAAGATATTAAGAGTGACGGCGCGTTACATGCCGAGGGCAACGTTAAGGAGTACTACACGCGCCTTACCGACACTCTTCGTGAATATATGCACGACCGCTTCAACTTCAATGCGACGGAGATGACGACAGCCGAAATTCTCGAAGTATTGCGTCACATGCAGAACGAAGGCAATATCGACGAGATGAAAGAGATACTCGAAATGGCCGACTTGGTGAAGTTCGCCAAGCTGCGTCCGTCAGCGAACGAGAATGAACGCAACATGTTGAATGCGATAGAGTACGTGAACGTGACAAAAAATATCGAGGAGGAGAAACAGGAACCTACAGAAAAGAAGATAGTGAACCATCGTTCTCTGTTGGAGAAACGCCTGCTTATCGCCTCAATCGTAATCATTGTTCTTGTGCTGGTGGCTGTCATCGCATTGCTGACCACTGATTTGTATAACCTCCTCAGCTAATAATATAACGATGTTTTTTGCTAACATATCATATCTGTTGCTCTTTATTCCGCTTATCGGGTACGTTGTATGGTATCTGACAAGAGGCAGGAGAATGGAACCTTCGATGAAGGTTTCTACGGTATTGCCTTTCGGCAAAGGGCTGACAAGTTATAAGAACAGAATTCTGCACCTTCCTTTCGTTTTGAGAGTAATAACTCTTTCGATGGTGATTATAGTGCTTGCCCGTCCTCAGTCAAGCGACAGTTGGGAAGAGAGTGATGTAGAGGGTATTGACATTATGCTTGCCACCGACGTTTCGACAAGTATGCTTGCAATGGACCTTAAGCCTAACCGCATTGAGGCAGCGAAAGAGGTGGCGGCAAAGTTCGTGAACGGCCGCAAAAACGACAACATCGGCTTGACGATCTTTGCCGGCGAGAGTTTCACTCAATGTCCTTTGACCATAGACCATGCCGTAATGCTTAACATGCTGAATGCTGTAAAGTGCGACATTGCATTGAATGGCGTCATTGAGGACGGTACCGCTATAGGAATGGGTATAGCGAACGGCGTGTCGCGCCTTAAGGAGAGCAAGGCGGTGTCAAAGGTGATAATATTGCTTACCGACGGCTCCAACAACAGCGGAGAGATTTCTCCCGAAGCAGCGGCGGAGATCGCTAAGGAGTTCGGTATAAGAATATACACCATTGGCGTGGGAACGAACAGCGAGACAGCGCCATTCCCTTATGGAGATGAAGTGGTGAACGTGCCTGTGGAGATAGACGAAGCTACGCTCAGGAAAATTGCCGAGATCACCAACGGAAAGTACTACCGTGCTACAAGCAAAGAGAGCCTTGCCGAAATATACAGCGAAATTGACAAACTGGAACGTACTAAACTGCATGCCAAGCAGTTCAGCGCATACCATGAGGAGTATCAGATATTCGCTCTTATAGCAATGCTGTCGCTTTTGCTTGAGATAATACTGCGCAATACGGTTTTGAGAAAAATACCTTAATGTTTTTGTGAGATGAGATTTGCAAGTCCTGAATATTTATATCTGCTTTTATTGCTTCCTGTCGTTTTTCTCATATATATATATGCAAGGTACAGGAGAAAAAAGAATATAGAGAGTTATGGCGACCCTCAGCTTGTGAAGGCTTTGATACCTTCGACGGCGTCACTGCGTAACAGAGTATCGTTCTGGCTGCTGTTTTCGGCGTTAGCTCTTACAGCGTTTGTGTTGGCGCGTCCTCAGTTCGGTACAAAAAAGGAGGTCGTTACGACCCGTGGCGTAGAGGTTGTGGTGGCTCTTGACATCTCTAATTCAATGTTGGCCGACGATATTTATCCCAACCGTCTCGAAAAGGCTAAAAGGCTTATTTCGAGAATAATAAATAGGTCGGGCGAAAACAAGGTAGCGCTTGTCGTGTTCGCCGGCGACGCTTTCGTGCAGTTGCCTATAACCGACGACTTCATATCGGCAAAGATGTTTCTTGAAAGCATAACGCCAGAGCTGATAGCTCGTCAGGGCACTGATATCGGCGCTGCGATAAATCTTGCGGCAAAGAGTTTTACCTCAAACGAGAAGATTGGCAAAGCTATAATAATAATTACCGACGGCGAAAACCATGAGGGCGGTGCCGAGGAGGCTGCAGCGCTTGTGGCTGAAAAGGGTATTAATGTGTTCGTGCTTGGCGTCGGAACGGAAAAGGGCGGACGTATTCCTCTCAAAGGCAATAACGATTACATGCGTGACGGCGAAGGCTTCGTGGTCGTATCAAAGCTTAACGAAGAGATGGCCGGCAACATAGCCAAAGCCGGAAAAGGAACATATGTAAGGGTCGATAACACCAACAACGCCCAGACTATTATCGAGAATGAACTTGATAAACTGCAGAAGGATGATGTTAAGACCGAGATATACTCTAAGTACAGGGAACAGTTCGAGCCTATAGCTGTAATAGTCTTGTTGTTGCTTGTCGCTGAAATAGTTACAATAGTTATAATTGACTCGATGCAAGGCAAAAAGAACGGCCGCGCAAAGAGGTAACCGTTGAATGTGTTGGCATGAAAAAGTTGAATACCAAATATATATTGTTTGCGATACTGCTTGCGTTGGCGGTAATTGCTGTTATATACTCAAGTACTGCTCTTATACTTGACGGTTCGCCGTTGATAAAGAGTACGCGTGAATATTTGAAGAACGGTAACGAATTCTATCGTGACAGCCTTTACAACAAGGCAATAGAGCCTTATCGCCGTGCCGTGGACCGTGAGCCGGAGAACGCATTGGCAAGCTATAACAGCGCTACCAATCTTCTTATGAAGAACTACAAGGATATCAAGGATAATATAGCTGAGCCCGAAGTTGTAGCGAATATTTATAAGGATGCTAATACTTTGTTGATGAATGCGGCCGCATCTGAAGATGAGAAGAGCGGGCTTGCGCAGATTCATCACAATTCGGGATTGATATTCCATCTTAACGATTCTCTTGAAATGGCTGCCGAAGCTTACAAGGAGTCGTTGAGGAACAACCCCGAAGATGATGAAACACGATACAACCTTGCGGTAGTGCTTCATTTGTTAAAACAGAATCAAGACCAGCAGCAACAGAATCAGCAGCAAGACCAACAAGAACAGCAGCAGAATCAGCAGCAGCAGAATCAGCAGCAGAATAAAGAACAGCAGCAACAGAATAAAGAACAACAGCAGCAGAATCAAGACCAACAGCAACAAGACCAGAAACAACAGCAGGCTCAAGCTCAGCAGTCCGAAAAAGAGATGTCAAAGGAGAATGCGGAGCGTCTGCTCAATGCGGCTATGCAGGACGAAAAGGCTGTGCTGGAAAAGGTGAAACGGGATGAGAACCGTTCAAATAAGAGAAGTCTTGAAAAGAATTGGTAATGTGTTTATACAAATACTTTTGTGTAGAAATAGATAAGGTAAAAGATAAATGAAGAGAGTTGTTTTTACAATGGCGTTCATAGCGGCGTTCATCGGCAATGCGTTTGCCGAAGAAATATCGTTCGTCGCCAATGCGCCTAAGTCGGTTGTGGTAAATCAGCAATTCAAACTGACGTTCAAGGTAAACAAAGCAAGGGTAAAGGAGCCTACTTTGCCGGAATTTTCCGGGTTTGAGATATTGACAGGCCCGCACCGTTCTACCCAGCAGAGCTATCAGCTGATAAACGGCAAAATGCAGTCATCGGAGTCGGTGACTTTTACTTATATTATGATAGCTCCCGAAGAGGGCGAATTTAAGATACCGCCTGCTTCGGTAACCGTAGACGGCAAGAAATACTCCTCAAACCCGCTGTATATAAAAGTTCTTCCGCAAGATCAAAATTCCCAGGCAAGCCAGGGAGGCTCAGGTTATGACAATACGGTACGAAGCAGCTCGAACTCCACGAATATTGCCGATGAGGACCTTTTCATTCGTGCTACGTTAAGCATGGGCAAAGTTTACGAGCAAGAGGCGGTGCTGCTTACATACAAGGTGTATTCTGCTGTGAATCTGACAAATCTAAGCAATCCTACTCCTGACTTGAAAGGCTTTCACATTCAGGAGATTGATTTGCCCCGAGAGAAGCATTTCGACCTTGAACATTACAATGGACGCAACTATAATACTTTGATTTGGCGTCAGTTCGTTCTTTTCCCGCAGCAGGCAGGAGAGCTGGAAATTCCTTCCATGACGTTCGAGGGAGTGGTGGCTGTCCAGACACGCCGCAGCATGGACCCGTTCGAGATGATGTTCAATGGCGGCCCGTCGTATGTCGAGGTCAAGAAGAATATCCGCAGCAACAAGCTCAAACTTGACGTGAAGAGCTTGCCTGCAGGCAAACCGAGCGGCTTCTCCGGCGGTGTCGGAGAATTTACTGTAAGCAGTTCGATAAGTTCAGAAAAGGTCAAGACAAACGAAGAGATAACTCTCAAAGTGAACGTCAAGGGTATCGGCAATATGAAGCTCGCCGGTGCGCCTGTGATAGAGTTTCCGAGCGAGTTCGAGGCCTATGACCCTATAATAACAAACAAGTTTTCTCTTAAGACAAACGGCTTTTCGGGAGAAAAGGTGTTCGAGTACCTTATAACACCTCGCGCGAGCGGCACATACGTAATTCCGCCCGCACGCTTCGCCTATTTCGATGTACGTACCGACAGCTACAAAGTCGTAGAGACGCAGCCTTATACAATAGAGGTCGAAAAAGACAAAGACGCAGGATCTGCCGCATCTACGGCCTACATAAGCAAGGAGGCCGCAAAGGTGCTTGCGTCCGATATCAGACATATCAAGCTCGGCGAAAGCAAGAGATACATGAGCGAGAGCCCGTTTTTTGCCTCGGCAATGTATTATATGCTATACATATTCCCTCTTTTCCTGTTTGTCGCATACATCATAGTGCATAGGAAAAGGGTTGCCGAAAATGCGAATATATCCCTCGTGCGTACCAAGAAAGCGAATAAGGTGGCTGTCAAACGCCTTAAGATTGCCAAGAAGTTGCTTGCTGAAAACAGAAAGAATGATTTCTACGATGAAATTCTCAAGACTCTATGGGGCTACATGAGCGACAAGATGAGTATTCCTGTATCCCAGCTTTCGAAAGAGAACGTCGCAAGCGAACTTGAGAAAAGAGGCGTGGACTCGATGCTTATAGACGAACTCAATTCTGTTCTTAATGAGGCGGAGTTCGCCCGTTATGCTCCGGGCGATGCGGCGTTGGCTATGGACAAGGTATATTCTATGGCAATGAGTGTTATCAGCAAAATGGAGAATACGATAAAAAAATAATTGGCATAAGTATGAAAAAGACAATATATATACTGCTGTTCTCGCTATTATCGTTTGCGGCGTCGGCGCAGACAATCGTAAAGACCGAATTCAGCAAGGCCCTCGGTGACAGCGCATACTCGCAGGGCAGATACGACGACGCTGTCAGAATTTATGAAACTGTTATCGAAAATGAGGGCAGTTCTGTAGAACTGCATTATAACCTCGGCAATGCATATTTCCGCAACAATATGCTCGGCAAGGCGATACTCAATTATGAACGTGCTTTGAGAATTGACCCTACAGACCAGGACGCGAAGGCCAACCTTGAGTATGCGCAGGCAATGACAAAGGATGAGGTTGCGGAACAGTACGAGATATTCTTCGTTTCATGGTTCAAGAGCATCGTCAGCCTTATGAGTTTGAACTTATGGGCCATAACGGCTGTGGCGGCGTTCATGCTTCTGCTTGCGGCATTGCTGTTCTTTTTCTTCAGCAACAAGCCTGTTTTGCGTAAACTCTCCCTGACGGTTGCGATAATTTCTCTTTTTGTTGTTATATTTGCGAATGTATCGGCAATATCTCTTTACAGTATGATTAATGGCACTTCAGAGGCTGTAATAATGAGGGAAGAGGCATACTTGAAGAGTACTCCTGACAATTCGGGTACGGACCTTATAAAAGTTCACGAAGGCCGCAAGGTACGGATTATTGACGACTCCATGCGTGAATGGAAAGAGGTTGAGCTCGAAGAGGGTACAGTAGGGTGGCTTCCGGCTGTCGCTATGGAACGTATATGACGTTCGCCGCAAAATTATTACTATGAATATGAACGCATTATTGGATATTGACAAGTATCTGCTTCTCTCTATGAACGGCAGCGACTCGCTGTTTTGGGACGGATGCATGATGGTATATACCTCAATGGCTGTATGGATGCCGTTGGCCGCAGTCATGCTCTATGTGCTTCTCAAAAACAATAATGTCAAGGATTTTATTCTGCTCGTAGTGCTTATAGCGGTGCTTGCGACTATAACCGATACCGTCTCTTCGGGAATATGCAAACCGCTCTTTCAGCGTTGGCGTCCGACAAACGATCCTATGCTGATGTATGCCGTGGATACCGTGAACGAGTACCGTACCGGAAAGTACGGCTTCACGTCGAGCCACGCATCCAACTCCTTCGGAATAGCCGTCTTTGCGATGCTTCTGATTAAGAACAGGATATTGTCGTTCTCTCTCATTCTGTGGGCTGCCATTAACGCATTCAGCAGAATATACCTCGGCGTTCATTATCCCGGAGACATTCTTGCGGGAACGATTATTGGTGCGCTTGCGGGGTGGGGCGTATACCGATTCTACGCCTATGTCCAGAAGCACCAGAAACGTAGCGTAAGGCGTGATTGGGTTTCGGATCACTACACTAAAGGAGGGTATCTTGTGTCGGACGTTTACATGTTGCTTCTGTTCATGTATATGACGTTTGCGGCAATACCTGTAATCTCTTTCTTTACTTTCGTTTATTGATTGCGGCTATTTGTCGTAAAGCGAAATGAATTCATAGCTGTTGCCTACGGCTGCGAGATAGCGCATGAATACGTCGTTGCTGATGACCACCGTCGCATGGTTGTCGTTAGGGTGAAAGCTTAGCGAGGCTTCCTTTTTCAAGTTCTCGTCAAGGAAAAGATGAACATGATTTCCGGTGTCGTTTATAAGGCCGAACGGTGAAACGGAGCCGGGTGCCAGCCCGAGATACTTCTCCATGCGTTGCGGCGATGCGAACGACAATTTGCCTTGACGCAGCCTTTTCTCAAGTTCGTGAATGTCGAGGTCCTGTTCGCAATCGAGTACCACAAGGTAGTGGCGGTTACCCTTGTGATTGCGGAAAAACAGATTCTTGCAATGCTTAGAGCCGTCTTTTTTCCAATGCTGCCTTGCAATCTCTATCGTAGGAGCTTCGGGGTGGGTGTACCATGTGTATTCCAGGCTGTTCTCATTCAGGAACGAAAGCACCTTTTCAATTCTGTCGTTTTCCATCATATCCCTATTTTGCCGCTAATATATAAAGAATATTCCTAAACGGATATATTAAATCTCGTTAAATCGTAAGGGAGAAATCTTGCCTGTAATTGCAAGAGGTTGCTGTAGCTTCGTAACTTAGACAATGAGAACAATATATGCGGCAATGAGAATTCCTGGCAATGTAAAACGGTTTTGCGGAAAGCATGCGGAGAGTCTTGAGATACGTTATCATCGCATTATGAAACACTCTTATATCACAACCGTCTCAAGAGCGAGATTCTATAAGTATGAGCATTTTGCGATAAAGTCGATAATGAACGGCAAATATTACTACAAACCGTTCTATCCGGTAGAAGAACAGACGCTTTCCGGACATTTGGGCATTGAGAAGCCTTTGGAGGTGTGGAACTTCGCGGAGTCCTACGAAGCTTTCAAGCAGTTCGAGAGAGAAAAGCTTCTGCCTAAGCACTCGTATATGAAGACCTGCCGTCGTCTTATCGCTCAGTTCAACTTCGAATACGCAAAGGATAAATGGTACGACAAGGATGATTTGATAGCGGACTTTCCGAAATTCGTCGATGTTGTATTCTCTTTCATTAAATTTCCGATACCTCTTATTGTCAAAGCCGACCTTTATCGTCAAATAGGAATGTTCAGCAAGTGCGTGGACATGCTGAACATTTATATTGAGGACCAATACGATGCCGAAATAGCCGGCGAGATACTTTACAGGGCATGCAACAACGACCGTTACGCCTTCGCGCTGCACGAAGTTGAGCATCTTAGAAAGCTAAGCCGCAATATTTACAGAGAAGGGCATGTAAATTGGCATTTCGACCTGGAATATTGACGGAACGAATAAGAACCTATAGCCTTTATTGTTATTCGAAGATGAGTTTCCCGAACTGCTCTGGGCGATGGAAGCTCGGCTCAGGCCATTCAATGGCATTCCATGAAAGGAAATGAGGGACGGGCAGTTCGTCGCCGCACTTGTAGAAGTTGGCGCCCATCTCCTTGCCGTCGAAGCTCTCTATGCCGCTGCGGAAAAGCGCCTTAGCGGGAATGACCTCTATAACGCTCCAAGTATGCTCGCCTGTGCGGAGAGGGAACGGCTCTGTGCCGAGTGAAGGGGTACGCTTTACGCTGTCAATGACCTCCTTTGCGGCAGCCTCTTTAGGAGCGTCTGCAGGGTGCCATGCAAGCAGCAGCTTGCCTATGCATGTACACTCAAAGTTATAATAGTCAAGGTTCGCCTCGGGAGAAACAAAGAATTCTACGCAAGGGTCGGTCCAGGTGCGTCCCTGGTCTTCTGTTACGGCTGCCTTTATGTCGTTTTCTGTGACCGTGAATTTTATATACAGCTTTTCGCCGTCATGGAACAGCTTGAAAGCGGCTTTGGGAGAATAGGGGAATTCTGCCGGCCAGTTGCAGCAATCGATTTCATGTGACTGAAGATTTTCGAAAATCTCTTCTATGTTGTTCTCTGCCGGAATAATCTTTGGAACTTTTATGCTCTTCATAATGCAATTGGTTTAGTTACTTAGCGAAGATACATAAAATTGTCGTTTTGCGCTATGATATGGCGATAATTTATAAATATTAATAGCGCAAAAACAAAAAGACATCGGCCGATGTCTTTTTGTTTGGTGGCGTAACGCAGCGGGACGGCAATATCGGGAAGCATACTGCCGAAGCCGTTGCGCACACCGTGCGGTAAAGGCGTTCTCCTTTTTTTCTGTTTTTCCCTTTTTCGCAGTTGCATAGCCCGCTATGCGCCTTCGGGAAAAGACATCCTAAAAAAGAGCTGTAAAATTTCAAGGAGATAAATTTAACGGCTTTTAAGCTTGAACGCCTTTTTTGTCACAGGGTTATACATGCATCAAAGGACTGTCAGCCGTTTTTGTTCACTTCCCGGAGCTGCAAGCAGCACGTCTTTAGTTATTGACGCATGTATAACACCTGCATTTATCCTTTGCCTGTATGGGTGTATACAGTACCTTTCACCTTTATCTTGCTTTCGATGCTCAAACGTGACTGTGTCGGATATTGCAGTTTGTCAAGTTCGGCGACAGCGTCTTTAATGTCGCCCAACAGTTGGTCTGCCATGTCTCGGCTGAAGCCTTGACGCACTACAATTCGCATTACTATCGTCTCTTCCAACTTTGCGGGGAGCGTGTATGCCGGCACCATCCAACCGTTCTGCTTTAGCTTGTCCTGCAAGTCGTAAAGAGTCCATTTACACTGCTTTGAGTGTTCTTTCTTCATCTCCCAGATGAACAATGGATTTGTGACTTCGGCACTGTAATTCTTGAAAGGAGCCATTTTCCCGATTTCGCTGTGCAGGTACTTCGCGATCTCCATCGAATTGTGCTGTATGGATTTGTAGCCTTCGAAACCTAAGCGTATGAATTGGTAGTACTGTCCTAAAATCTGCGCAGCGGGGCGTGAGAAGTTCAGGCCTACCTGAGTTACTTCGGCGCCGAGATAATTGACGCTGAAAGACATGCTGTCGGGAAGGAATTTCTTGTCTTTCCATATAACCCAACCGAGGCCCGGATATACAAGGCCGTACTTGTGGCCGCTGGTGCTTATCGACAGTACCCATTTGAGGCGGAAGTCCCATTCGAGTTCAGGCTGCAGGAACGGTAGTATGAAACCGCCCGAAGCTGCGTCTACATGTATCGGGATATCGTACCCGGTCTTCTTGTTGTATGCGTCGAGCGCATCGTTGAGCGCCTTGACATCGTCGTTCAGGCCTGTCCAAGTCACTCCCATGATAGGAACTACGCAAATAGTGTTCTCGTCGCACATGGCTATGGCTTCGTCGGGGCATAATGTGAGCTTCTCGGCTGTCAATGGTACCGTACGCATCTCAATCTGCCAAAGCTGAGCGAATTTCTCCCAAACGACCTGATATGCTGATGATATGACGAAGTTTGGTTTGTCGCAGGGCTTACCCTCAGCCATTCGGCGTTTTTTCCAGCGTTGCCACGCCGCCACGCCACCAAGCATGCATGCTTCGCTTGAGCCTATGCCTAACGCTCCGGCTTTCCATTTGGCCTGCTCCGGGCTGTTCCATAGGTTGGCGATGATATTGATACACTTTGCGCACATCACCGCTACGCGAGGATATTCGGTCTCGTCGATGTAGTTCATGGCAATGGCGTCGTTCATCAGCTTGGTGGCGTAAGAATCCATGTATGTGGTCACGAACGTAGCCAGGTTGAGTCGAGGCTGCGTCTGAGCGAATGTCTCGTCCTTTACCATTCTGTAAGCTATTTCAGGAGTGGTGGGGTGCTGAGGAATCTTGTCTACCGGTGAACTCTTCAGCATTTCTTCGGAACCGAACACTGATGTGGTCATGCTTGTCTTGCAATTTTCTTCTTTCATCTTTTTCGATTTTAACGGTTTATAATTCAGATGTGTATAGGTAAAACATGCAATGCGGCTTTTGAGTTCGCCGTTTTATCTTTTTTATGAAGCAGCAACATTTTCTTTGCCTCTGTTGTTATGCTCTTATCAAAAAAAATAATATGGACAATCGCTGCAGGAAGTGTAACGGCAAGGTGTCAAAAAGAATGAGACTGCCGTTTTTAAAAAAAAGAATTTATACAGGACACGGGTACATAACCGTTATCGCATTAGCCGGTATATGGTCAATTTCCGCTTTGACATCGTTGCCGGGCTTGGCTGTTTCTCCGATTTCGGAAAAACTGCAGAGCGTCTTTCCCTCCGCAACGGAACTTGACATTCAGTTGCTTACGACCCTGCCTTCACTCTTTATTATTCCTTTTATATTGTTAGTCGGTTTTATAAGCGAGAAAGTAGGGTATATAAGGCTGTTATACATGGGGTTATGGCTCTACTTCTTAAGCGGCGCATTATATTTTCTGTGCGGTTCAATCAAGCAGCTCGTTATTGTCAGCGCATTGCTCGGAGTGGGTGCGGGAATAATCATACCATTGTCTACGTCTCTTGTCTCCAAATTCTTCTCGGGTAAAGAGCGTACCAAGCAGTACGGCTACGTTTCCGCCTTGACAAACATCACTCTTGTCGTCGCTACCGCAGTTACAGGCTACCTTGCCGACATACAATGGCGATTGCCGTTTCTCGTATATCTGTTGCCGATAGTCTCGATACTTCTTGTACCGGCAATAAACCATGCCGGAAACTCGCTTGCGATGTCGGACGACGTTGAAGAAAAGCCCTCGGCAAGCGGCGGCATCGACTACAGGCGGCTTGTGAAGTACATGCTTTATTACCTGCTGATAACCTATCTTGTCATGGCCATAAGCATTAACCTTCCTTTCTTTTTAGGGAAGCATGGCTACGACAGCGGCGTTTCGGGTATCGTCACTTCGATATTCTTCATTGCGATGATGCTACCCGGCTTTTTCCTCAACCGCATCATAGCTGTTCTGAAAGGAAACATTCTTTTATGGTCGTTATTGTTGATAGGGCTCGGTCTTGCCGATATATTCTTCAACAGCTCAGTCGTTTACGTGACTTTAGGTTGTATTGCTACAGGCTTCGGATACGGCATTGCGCAGCCTTACATATACGATGTCACGGCTTCGTCGGCGTCACCGCAAAAGGCTACGGTTGCATTGGCGCTTGTCATGACAATGAACTACGTGGCGATTCTCATTTCGCCGTTTATAGTGGATTACGTACAGGAATTTGCAAGGGTAGAGAGCGTGCGCTTCCCGTTCGCTTTCAATTCGGCGATAGCGGCTGCCGCTCTTCTCTTCATGTGCCTGCGTCGTTTTTATGTCAAATATAATAACTCCGATAATGAATAACAAAGCAAAAGGATCGCTGTCGCTGTTCGTCGCCAGAGTGTTCAGCGGTCTGAACGTGAATGCTATGGGTTATCTGCTTCCTCTGTGGATAGCCCCGATAAGCTGTGTCACCATACGTCTTATCTTCGGCGCAGCCGTATTCTGGCTCGTGTCGATATTCTCAAAGCCGGAATCTGTTCCTAAGAGTGACAAAATCAAGCTTATCGCTCTTGGCGCGTTCGGCATTTTCGGCTATATGTCGCTCTATGCCCTTAGCATTAGCTTCACGACACCCGTGAATTTTGCGATATTCAATGCCATGCAGCCTCTTTGGGTTGTGGTAGTGTCGGCTGTCATGTATCACGAAAGCATTGAGGGACGCAAGCTCTTCGGCCTTGCCGTGGGATTCGCCGGCGCCATGCTCTGCATATTGTCAGAGCCTCCTGCCGGCAGCGCGAGCAATTCGCAGTTAGGCAACGTGCTTGCCATTCTCGCCTCTATAATATATTCTGTATATCTTGTTCTTTCGGCAAGGCTCGTAGGCCGTTTTTCGAGCGTGGCAATTCTTCGTTACACATTCACGTCGGCCGCTGTCGTCGCTTTGCTTGTGACGTTCTTGACCGGTTTCCATGCCCCGCTTTTCAAGGGCGGACTGCACTGGACGCCTCTGCTCGTACTTGCGTTCGTGCTGCTGTTCCCTACCGTGCTGACCTATTTCCTCATACCTGTAGGCATGAAAAACCTGAGCAGCGCCGTGGTGGCCCTTTACGGTTATATAACATTGATTGTAGCGACATTGGTATCGCTGTTGCTCGGAATGGACAAGTTCGACCCGGTCGTGTTGCTTTCGTTACTGCTGATAGGAGCAAGCATATATTGGGTAGGGGGAGAAAGGTCGAAAAATGAACGTCGGGAGTAGAAAAAGGCAATCAAAAACGCTCGCCTTAAAAAAGGTTTAAAAAAAGTTCTCTTTTAATTTTATAATGTCGGAAATAATCTCCAACTTTGTAGTATCTTCACTCCTATGCCTTAGTCTATGTATAAGATTAAGGCGGTAAGGTGGGGATGACATAATGGAAAGCGTTTACTTAACGCTTTGTCTTTAGCAACTTGGAACTTCGCAACTTTTAAGACTTAGTTAAAGAGCAAAGCAACGGTAGATGCCTGTGGATATGTTTTTTCTACTCCTAAACCATATTGGCAGCGAATGCTGATGCGGGTTTGGGAATATTATACATATCGGCGTGGGCTTCTGCGTTGCTCGTTCATCTAAGTCGGGCAATGCGAAGGCCTCAAGTTGTGGGACGGGTAACAAGTACAGGTTCTCACGCCTTTTCTTTTATACAATCAGGACATACGCAGCGCCGAATCAGGAGAACTTATAGGCTATAGAGAGCAATTATATCAAATTTAAGTTCTACGATTATGAAACACGTCAGACATTTTTTGCTTATAGTGGCCACGCTACTATGCAGCTTTGCGGTAAAGGCACAAGATCGCGAAGTCGTTACCGGACTGTTCTCGAATACCGATTTTGAGGGTGGCGAGACTACAGGCTGGACTATCTCCGGTCCGATAAATGCTGATCCACAAGCGATTAACACCGCTTCCCGGCACGGCTACCAGGGAACATATTTTATGGAGGTGTGGGTATACAGGGGAACAATATTGGGCGATTTCGAATGGTCACAGACACAGACCGTCCCTAATGGTACTTATCTCGTGAGCGCATTGGCGCATGCCAAAGATGAGAATGACGCATCCGTAACTCCTCAGGGGACATATCTCTTTGCCGAAGACCGACAAGTAGCTGTTACTGCCGTCACGCCAACAGAGTATACGGTGGTTGCGGAGGTTACCGACGGCACTCTTACTATCGGTTACCGAGGAGTTGGTTGCAATAGCAACTGGGCTGCGTGTGACGACTTCCGCATCGTGCGCCCAGACACCAATGCCGAGTACACCGTTACCTTCTATGATTGGGACGGTGCGGTGCTTAAGACCGAACAGGTCAAATTTGGGCAAGACGCTACTGCTCCTGCCGACCCGGAGCGTTTGGGATATACCTTCATGGGTTGGGACAAGCTGTTCACTACCGTGATTTCCGATTTGGATATCCACGCAAGCTACAAACGTAATGTGGGCAGTGTGATTGTAGGCGAAGGAGTGCCCATACAGTTCCAAAATACCGATTTTGAGGGTGGCGAGACTACAGGCTGGACTATATCCGGTCCGGAGAATGCCCAAAATGTCGGCGCTCAGAACACCGCTTCCCGGCACGGCTACCAGGGAACTTGGTTTATGGAGGCCTGGAATCCGGAGAGAAGCTTGGGCGATTTCGAATGGTCACAGACACAGACCGTTCCTAATGGGGTTTATCTCGTGAGCGCATTGGCGCATGCCAAAGATGAGAATGACGCATCCGTAACTCCTCAGGGGACATATCTCTTTGCCGAAGACCGACAAGTAGCTGTTACCGCCGTCACTCCAACAGAGTATGGGGTGGTTGCCGAGGTTACCGACGGCACGCTTACTATCGGCTACCGAGGAGTTGGCTGCAATGGCAACTGGGCTGCGTGCGACGACTTCCGTGTCAGCAAGTTCGACGTCGATACTGATGCCGAGTACACCGTTGTTTTCTGCGATTGGGACGGCACGGTACTCAAGACCGAAACCGTGAAGTGGGGAAAGTCGCCAACGGCGCCTGCGAATCCCGTACGTGCTGGATACGCTTTTGTGGGTTGGGACGTCAATTACGAGAATGTTTACGCCGACTTGGTCGTATATGCCACCTACAGCTCGATTGACGATGTCCTTCCTCATCCTGCTCCCCGCGCCGAGCATTGGTACGACTTTGACGCTGCGGGCGAGAAGGGTTTTGTGAAGAACGGCACCTTCACAGCCGGCGTATCCCGACAATTCGAAAACCTTGCGAATGTTTCCGGCGGCAATGGTTACATCACGGACTATTACATAGAAGATGTAAATGGTGATGGGGCAATTGATATCAGCATAGAGCATGACGGAGGCTATTTCCAGGGCTCTGGCTATTATGGTTCGTACATCTCGCAGGGTGGCTCACATGTGTTTGAGAACGGTACCCTGATTATTACCAACTTTGATGTCAATAACGACGGCCGCATCGACTACCTGAAGAGAAGAAGCGACAGCCGCAGCGGCTTCAGTGTGATGGTGCAGCAGGCCGACGGCTCGTTCGTGGAGCAATTCATGCAAGTAGTTACGGAAGCGGAATTCGAGGCTTCCTTCGACCCCGATGATTGGTACAGCGACTACTCCAACAGAGCGCCGCGCCCCTCACCTGTGATATTCTCGGGTGTGGCGTTAGCTTCGGCTCCCCCGTACCGAGACGCCGATGTTCCGCAGATGCGCGCTCAAGGCATGAACCCCTCCGTGGCAGCGCCTACACGTGCGCTCGACCTCAATGCCGACGGCTATGTAGACCTCATCAACGAAAAGGAGGGCATACTATATTATAATACCGGTGATGGCCGTTGGATTCACACTGTACTCGGTGGTTCTGTAATGGTGGCCGATCTCAATGGCGACCACATCCAGGACTTCATCTTCCCAGGTAAGGAACTGTGGGTGGCCATATACCGTGGCGGAGGCGACTTTGAACAACAGACACTGTACGAGAATATACAGGTAGACCGTGAAATGTATTGCTACGACTTTGACCGTGATGGCGATGTGGACATCCTCGTCACCTTCTCGGCTCCCCTCAATAGCACGGGCTATGCCTACACTATGTTCTTCGACAACGACGGCACGGGACAGTTCACTCAGCTCGACGAGCAGGACTATGGCGACAACAACCTGCTCTTCTCTAATTGCCAGGATTTGGATGGCGACGGATACTACGACCTGCTGGCGTTCCGAGGTGACTTCTCAGGAAAGACAAATCAGGATGTCGTATGGCTCAAAGGCCAGCCAAACAAAACCTTCTCACAGCCCGAGTCCTTGGTGACGATTTCCGATGGCAATAATGTCAATAAGGGGAAAATAAGCGCTGAGGACATCAATAGCGATGGGTATATGGATGTGTGGGCGAATGTCCAAGGTGTTCCTGCCCGTAGCGTTATAGGTACGCCGAACACTGCTCCCGCAGCTCCTGCAAAGCCCGAACTGAACTATAACAACGGTATGCTCACCATCAGCTGGGGCGACGGCAGCGACGACCGCACAGCCGCAAGCGACCTCACCTATGCTCTGCGTGTGGGTACCATACCGGGCGGCGACGACATCCTCCGTGCCCATGCCAATGCCGATGGCGCTCGCCGCAACTTCTTGGATGGCAACATGAGCAAGTTCCACAACTATACGCTCGATCTTACGCAACGCCGCCCCTGCGCCATATATGTATCGGTGCAGACCATCGATGCTCAGCATGCGGGCTCGGCATGGAGCGAAGAGGCTGTTGTGGAACATAACGGCTTTGTGGCCGACTTCCGCATAAGCACAGCCGAGGTGGGCTGTGGCGTATCGCTGACCGCTACCGCACCTGCTATGCCCGACGGCTTCACCCATACATGGATAGCCGAAGATGGCGTATGCACAGGCGATGGCCATGAGGTGGAAGTTGTCTTCAATGCCGCGGGCGAAAAGATTATCACGCACACCGTGACCGCTGCCGATGGCATCAGCGCATCGTATGTGGTGCCGGTGAACGTAATGCCAAACTATACCGACCTGATTGAAATATTCGCGACCGAGTGGGAAGATTTATTGGAGAATAGTTATAACGATCCCCTTTTCAAACGTATGGCTGACTATAATATGGACGGTTATTGGGATGTAGCAGACGTAGGCGGTGAAGCCATTTTCAAGGGTGATGCGAACTTCTCGTTTGCCCAAGCTGCCGGTGTGTGGAATACGGGACTATCATTGGGTAAAGGTTTCTGGTATGACTGGGACCACAATGGAGCAATGGACTTTCTGTTTATTGATTATAACGATAGAAATTGTTACTATCTTCCTCACAACGGCACCTTGAATATGAAGGCCAAGAAGGAGGATGAAAATCTTGAGGCTATCTTTGATTTTAATGATAAGTATAAATTTGAGAATAGTTATGTAGACTTTACACATGACGGTAACTTCGATTTGACGGGCTATACGCTTTCCCAGTATGATGGGGGAAACTATTATAAGAATTATTTAGGCATTAAGCAACCTGATGGATCTTATCAGGAACGACTCATTACACCCCTGAATATGAAATTCCCGTCATTTAACAGCCAGGGATGCTTCTTCGCTGATATCAACCACGATGGCTTTACCGATATATGCGCATATGCGATGGATAATAGTTGTTATCAAGGCCTGAGCGTACTTGTCAATAAAGGTAACTGTGTGTTTGAAACTATGACCATACCTTTCGCCGAAGATATATACAAAGACAATCTTGATGAATTGGTTCGCTACTTCGTGGATATGAATAACGATGGATACCTTGACTTCCTGTCCATGCGTCAAGACGGAGCCCCCTACATTCTCTGGAATGAACAGAATGAGCGTTTTGCGGCTCCCTATGTATTGCCGGTGGGTGAGCTTGGCCGTTATTATATAGACAGTAGAGCCCATTACATGCAAGTCATCGACCTCGACAATAACGGATACTTGGATGTGATGACCAATCAGCAGGACGAATCGAAAGGCAATGCCGGGTATGGCTATTATGTGCACTATTTCGGTGCGGGCGGGGTCATTCAGCAAGGTTTCGTGCTACATTGCAATTTATATTGTCTTAAACAGGAAGCTGTTAAACTCCCGAATCATCCATGGGCGTTCTGCCTCAATTGGTACAATCTCTCAAATAATGCATCAGCCAATTTTGGTATAGTAACGATTCATGGCCCGGCCAATGAGCGACCTTCCGCACCGACAAATGTGCGTGCCGTGCAGACCGACGAGGGACTGCTCATTGAGTGGAACCACGCTGCGGACGATGCTACCCCCGGTACTCATATGCGCTATAATCTGTCGGTGAAGAAGAAGGGCGCAAGCGGAGAGGGAGCCTACATTATCTCGCCGCAGAATGCCTGCAACTCGAATGCGGCGCCTTTAAGCAACTTCAATTACATCACTGCCAAGCAATACCTTGTTCCAAATAGCGTATTGCCCATTGGCGAATATGAAATTCAATTGCAGGCTATTGACCTGCAGGGCGACTGGAGCGTCTTCACAGCCCCCATCACTGTAGCAGTGGAGGAGGTTTGTGCAATTGCCTCTCCTGCATCGGTTTGTTCGGGAGACATAGCGCGACTTACCTATGCCGGCTCGCAGTCAACAGAAACTCCGGTGTGGGATTTTGATGGCGCTAAAGTCGAATCGGGCTCCGGCTATGGTCCCTATGACCTTTACTGGAATACAACGGGCACCAAGACGGTGACTTTGACATTAGGGGACAAGGTGACGACACGTATGATTTATGTAGAGGAGGAACCGTATAATATTTATATACCGAGATTATTTAACTATACTACGAATGAAGTCAAGATTCCCGAAGGCGTAAAGGTGGAATGGCGAGTGAGTACGACAGGGAACCCCGGCTCTTATTACCCGTTAAGTGCATATAATGAAGACGAAATAAAAATAGAAGGCAATAAAATCACTTTGAATACTAATAATGAAAAATTGTATTTCAGGATTACCTTGACTAACGCAAGTGGTTGTGAAACGGTGTACAACTGCGAAAGTAAGGTTGAAGGATTGTCCGAATTGATTCAAATATACGTAGTTACAACTGACGCCGAAGGACATAATATTATTCGTTGGAACTATACTAACGCATGTGCTGAAGTGCGTATCTTGAAGGAAACCAACCGTCGCAATCAATATGTGGAGATTGGCGTGGCGAATGTCTCTGATATGGCATATACCGACTATTCTTCCAATGCTGCCGTACAATCGGAATGTTATGTGCTGCAGGCTGTGCTTCCTGAACTTGAAATAACCGTGCCTTACAGCAAACCGCATACGACCTCGCACCTTACTATCAACCGTGGATTGACCAACAATACCTGGAACCTTATCTGGAGTGCCTATGAGGGAGAAAGCGTGCTGGGCTACAATATCCTGCGAGGCGCTTCGCCTGATAACTTAAAGGAAATAGCTTCGGTTAGCAGCCGTCACACTACATACACCGACTATGCACCCGACGCCAATGCTCCATACTATGCCATTGAGTATGTGCTGGAACAGGGAGCTTCCTATGCTCCCGGCATGAACAGAGCTACGGCGAGAGCTGCCGGATTCAAGGGGCAGAGCAATGTGGTGAACGGCAATATGGCCAACACCGTCGTCTATGCCAACAGCGTGTCGATACTCTCGGCTACCAAGAAGTACAAGATGAACGAGGATAATCCCGTGTTGGCTCTCTATGCCGAGATTTTGCCCGCATCGGCTACCTTGCGAAATGTGCGTTGGGAGATTGTCGGCGGCAATGACTTGGCTACCATAGCCTCGAGCGGTATTCTTACAGCCAAAAAACCAAATGCGGGTGGTGTGGTGACCGTGCAGGCTACTACCATCGACGGTACCGACATTTCCGCCACACGCCAGATTACCGTGGAGGCAATAGGCGTAGTAAGCCCCGCCCCCGAACCTGAATATACGGTAACCTTCTGTGACTGGGACGGCACGGTGCTGAAGAGCGAGAGCGTACAGAAAGGCCAAGCGGCTACAGCTCCTGCAGAGCCAACACGTGAGGGATATACCTTCACGGGCTGGGACAAGTCGTTCACCAACGTGCAAAGTGACCTGACAGTGAATGCTGTTTATACCCAGAATAGCGTAGTGCCCGCCCCCGGAACGGACGAGCTCGCCTTTGCGACTCGCTTCACGCCCGGCACCAACGGCTGGATTGACGGCACTGAATGGCATAACCTAACGGAAAAGATTGCCGTATATGCCTCACCGCTGTATCGTGGAGAAGCTGGCAAGGTTACGAAGCTGCGCATCACCGTGAATAGCACTAAGGGAGATACCAAGTACTTCTGTCTCTCTGAATTAGAGTTCTACGATGAGAACGGAAGCAAGATTGCGCTTGCTGCGAGCAACGTTGTCTCTAACGCCGACCATAACGCCTTGAATCCTACTGCGACAGACGGCGGAGGCTTCGCCGCTCTCTTCGACGGACAGACAGGAACCTATTTCCACTCGGCATGGAAGAACATGCCGGCTGAGGACCACTATCTTGAGGTGACATTCCCGGGTGACGGCTACAACGCCTTCAGCTTCAAGATGTTCTCACGTGCCCGCACCATAGAGAACAACGGATTGGTATATGACCAGAGCCACACCTTCCCGGCTGTCATGGTGATGAATACCGCAATTGCTGTCAAGGCCGAAGAGAATACGGTTACAGAACCTAAGCCCGAGCTGGATAACGAGACGCTATACCACGTAACGCAGCCGCACCATGAGTACGGAGCTACCTCGTGGATAGTGGCGAGAGGAGGAAACAGACTGCAGTCCAACATTGAGCTCGGCGTCGTATCCGACAGCGACGATGCACGTCAGCGATTCTCATTCATCAGCCACGACGGCGGCACTACGCATTACCTGTATCATCCTGCAGAAGGAAAGTATGTGAACAAGGACGGTTCGTTGGGCGCCATTCCGTTGGATGCGGTATGCTTCAAGCCGGGTGCGTACCAGAATACCTTTGTAGTATACTTTGACAATGCGCATTTCGTGAATGTGGAGAAATACCGTGCTTTAGTGATAGACGACTGGGGGCCCGGGGGACGCATTGGCGTAGCCGACGGCGGCAACTCCTGCCTAATCACTGCCGTGGGCGAGTATGACATCACGAATGTCGGCTTCATGTTCGGCGAGGGTACGCCGTGCGTGAAGAAGGTAATAGAGAAAGGGGTGATGTTTATTCTCATGCCCGACGGCTCAAAGTATACCTTGACGGGAGTGAGAGTGAAGTAAAACGTGTGATGTAAAGATTGACAGGGTGGCCCGAAAGAATAACGGGCCACCCTGTTTCGTATCGGGAACGGATGAAAAAATAGGGTAGCAAAAAAGTTAAAAAAATGGCATTTATATTTATGATGTATGAAAAGTCGAGAATATTCATTAATTTTGCATGATTTTAAAATGCAGAATAAAAAAATATAATATGAAGAGGTTTTCTTTGTTTCTGGTTTTGTTGCTGGTGTGCTTTGTAGCAATGGCTGTACCTTCGAACCGTAAGCCCAGAACGGTAAAGCAGTCGGACGGAACCGTGTTGAGCGTAGTGTTGAAAGGTGATGAAGCGTTCCGCTATTATACCACAATAGACGGTAAGTACTTGATAAAAGAACCTGACGGTGATTTCTCGTATGCAACTCTGTCGGCTGACGGCGAACTTGTTTCTACAAACCGCCTCGCTCATAATAAGGACGAACGTGGTAGCGAAGAGATTGAATTGCTGTCATCAATCGATATTGAAAGCGTAAAGAGCAATATTTTAAAATCACACGCGAAACGTTCTGCAACATACCGTACGGCGGCAAAACGTGCGGGAGCAAGCATTAAGCCGATTGGAGAAGTGAATGTACCTGTTCTGCTTGTCGAGTACAAAGATGTCAAGTTCACTTTCACTAAAAACGATATTGACCGTATGCTGAACGAAGAAGGGTATACATTAAATACCATAGGCGGCATAACCACGTACGGCAGCGCGAGAGACTATTTTATAGCACAGTCTGAAGGACAGTTCAAACCGAATTTCATTCCAACGGATATTATAACTCTCCCCCAAAATATGGCATATTACGGCGCAAATGTTAATGGAGTGGACGGCAAGCCCGGCGAAATGATACGAGACGCTATAATGGGAGCCGATGCGAATGTCGATTTCTCTAAATATGACAATGACGGCGACGGCGAGGTGGAATTCGTATATTGTATATATGCGGGATACTCGGAGGCTAACGGTGCCGATGAGAATACTATTTGGCCGCATCAGTGGCTTGTGTCGCGGGAGCTTGGCAGGGGTGTGAACGCGGATGGCGTGAAATGCAACGTGTATGCATGCAGTTCTGAATTGAACGCCAACGAAGAAGCGGAGCTGCACATTGGAAAAGTAATGGCCGGAATAGGCACTATGTGCCATGAGTTCTCTCATTGTCTCGGTTTGTACGATATATATGATGTCAGCGGCGAGTCGGGAAATTGGGGCATGGACGAATGGGATTTGATGGACAACGGCAATCATGTCGCATACGGATATCTGCCTGTCGGTTATAACTCTTATCAGAAAGATGCGTGCGGTTGGAAAAAGCTCGAAACACTGACAGAAAAAGGAACATATTCCATGAAACCGCAGACTCAAGGCGGTGTAGGCTACAAGATAGTGAACGATGCCAACCCTAATGAGTATTTTATTCTTGAAAACCGCAAAAGAGAGGGGTGGGACCAGGAACTTGCAAGCGACGGAATGATGATTATTCATGTCGATTATGACGATTTTGCTTGGAATAATAATGAAATTAACGTAGAACGAGGACATCCGAGATTTCAGATAGTGCCGGCAGACAATGAACTGATGTTCTACGAATCGAATAAAGAAGAAGAGTTCTATGAGAATATGGCAGGAGACTTGTGGCCCGGAAAAGCCGGCAACACCGAGTTTACAAATACATCGTTGCCTGCAGCAAAGGTCTTTAAGGGCAGCTATTTGAACAAGCCTGTCACGGACATCAAATACGAGAATGATATTGTATCGTTCAGGTTCATGAGTTCATTCGGAGCCCCCGTCCTGAGCCCTGCGACAGGCGTTACCGACAACTCGTTCGTCGCTAACTGGAGCGCTGTCGATGACGCCGTAGAATATGACGTGGAACTGTACCGTTCTGTAGAGGCAGGCGAAGGCGAAGGGGATGCGGTTAATGTTTTTACTGAGGATTTCATGAACTGCACTGAAGCCAACTTGAGAATTGAAGATACGGTAGATGAATATATGTCATCGGACGGCTGGGAAGCTTATAATATATACAGCGAGAATGGAGTAGTACGGTTGGGCTCAAAAAACGATTCCGGATACATCCTTACTCCATATCTTAATGCGAACGGAAATGTCTGCGTGACTTTGAAGACCATGCTTTTCAACAGCAAAGATACTGATGTCAAGCTTACCGTAGAGATTCTCAATTTTGAAGATGAACTTTTAGCGACGAAAACAGTCGTTCCCTCGGCAGGCGGATTGCAGGTGGAACTGAAAGCTGACGTGAACGGAGAGTTTTATGTTGCCCTCAGCACCGACGAGAGTACAGGGTCGAGACGCGCGAACATAGATGACCTTAAGGTGTCGTTGTATACATCAAGCAAAAACGAGCTTGTCGCATCCGTTACGACAAGCGACACAAGCTATGAATTCAAAGATTTGAGTACAGGTATATACAAGTATCGTGTAAGAGCCCGTTCCGCTAATAATGAGACATCTTCATATACGACGTATCAGACAATTGCCTTAGGCAATGACACCTTTGTTGAGTCTGTTACTGGAGATGACGGCAATGCTGAGATATATACCGTTTCCGGCATAAAGGCCGGTGATGCCGTGAATGGCGTCATGCCTAAGCTGCAGCGCGGGATTTATATTGTCAAGAGCAGCTCAGGAGTGAGAAAGGTGTTTGTAAAGTAAATGCCTGAAAGGTTTTTAGAGAATGTTGGTGTCATTCGCTGTGATTAACGGGATACATTGTTTATGCGAAAAGGATTTTCACTGTATTTAAAATGACAAGACTATGAATTTCCGCATATTTGTCATTTCGAACCTTAGGTGAGAAATATCTAAAAAGAAAAATTGGTGCAGTAGGGGCAGACCGGCGTGTCTGCCCTTCAATATTTAACGATTAATACAATGTTTCGACGGCATGAGTAGTATATTATGCTTTTTTGCTGACAATGCCGTAGAAATTCACCGAAAAACCGGTTGATTTATATCAGGAATTCAGGAATATCTGCCTCCTTATACAAAAATAAGTCGTATAAACATCTGTGTTTCAATTGATTGTAGCGTTTTTTGCCCGCTGAGAATTCAATGGAATTCAAGATCTTGTATTTTGTACGGAATTTTTAAAAAAATGGGTATTGAGGTTGTATTTTTAATTCTGTCATCCCATACAATTAATAAATATTCATAAAATCTTATTCTTTCTTACGTTATTAATGTAAATACTTCTTGTTTTTATTATAATATTGTATACTGCGCGTGATGTGTTTTTATACGCAATATATCTTTGTGTATAGGTGCTTTTTTACAATTGTTTCAGCAGGGTGGCATCTTGTTTTGCTTGCTTATTCGTTTTCAACAGGTCGTTGTTTATAACTGAATACGACGATATACATAAAATATACGCTTTTAATACTCTTCTTTAAGTCGCTGAAAATCAACGATTAGGTGTGTTTATATTTGTGTTGTTCTTTAATGTTTTCAACGTCGAGCATACTCTTTTCAGTAAATTCGTGTATATTTAGGATTTATTCTGTATGATAACAAGATGAATTCCAATGTTTTAATAAAAAAATATGATGTAGTTTGTACGTCAAAACCCTTTTGTCTAAAGTTTCAACACTATCAACACCGCTGTGCATTCCGGCTCGTTTTTGATACTGCTTTTGTCAAAACGTTATTTTATATAAATGTAAATTAAAAGCCTCTGTCGTTTGTTTTTTTTGATATGATGGTAATATTGTATGTTTTATTTTTTATGATTATCTTTGTAAATCTTTTTAAGCAAAACAATTGTAATTTACAAAAACTGCATATCCATGAATGAGCGTGACAGAATAGAATTATTGATGAAATGCTACAATTTGACATCGTCGCAATTTGCTGACCGTACAGGAATACAGCGTGCGTCGGTTTCGCATATTATCAGCGGCAGAAACAAACCGAGCCTCGAAGTTATGACAAAAATCTTCAACGCTTTCCCTGATGTAGACTTGAAGTGGCTTGTCATGGGTGAAGGCGAGGCGCCTGTTGCGCTCCACGAAGGCGTGCAAAAGCCTGAAAATACGCTCTCTGATAACCTTTTCGACGCAATGGAAATGGGTGGGCCCAATGTCGCTGAAAGCGGGCGGCCGATGTTGTCCGTGCATGATGAAGAGTACAGGGCCGTCCGTCAGCCTCATCTGAAGTCTCAGCCCTCTTCCGTGCAAATGGAAAGAGCGCAACGCAAGGCGAGCCAGGTGCGCAATAACGCTATTCAGAAGCCTGCAGAGCTGCATAAAAAAGTCAAGGAGGTCAGAATATATTTCACGGACGGCACGTATGAGACGCTGTTTCCGGAAAGATGATATACCTTAAACTTCGTCATTGATAAAATTATTTGATTTAATACGCCCCTCCTGAAAATAAAGAACCATTGCCTGTAATCCGTTATAGACAATCCTCTGCGAATATGTTTGACTAATTTTTCCTTAAAGTTTCTATCAGGCTTGTCTCTATTGATGCCTGTTAATTTAACCATGCTTGAATTTATTGTTCCTAACTTTTTGTATCTGCATTAAAATTGCGTATCTTCGCAATAATTGAACAAACTGCTTATAACAATATTCTATGAAAAAAGTTCTTGTAGACTTGACTGTAAAAGAGGCTCGCCGAGTGAATGCCAACTGCGCGCTGTTGGTTATGCACAGCGAAACCAGTCTGCCGGCTACGCTTCCCGGACAGTTTGCGGAATTGCGTATCGACAATACTCCGGCAGTCGTTCTGCGACGTCCGATTTCGGTACACAGCTTCGATGCCGAAAAAAATGAAATAGGTTTTCTTGTCCAGGCTGTCGGTGACGGCACACGCTGGCTGGCGTCATTGAAGGCCGGGGACAAACTGAATACTCTGATGCCTTTGGGCAACGGCTTTACTCTTCCTCAGCGGTCGGGAGGCAAATACTTGCTCGTTGGTGGAGGCGTAGGCTCCGCGCCGTTATATTACTTGGCGCAGGAACTTAAAAAAAGGGGTTGCGATTTCGTGCTGCTCATTGGTGCCCGCTCGGAAAAAGATCTCTACTTGCGTGAGTCGTATGAGGCGCTGGGCAGGGTCGAATATACTACCGAGGACGGCTCTCTCGGCGAAAAAGGATATGTCACCGGCCATTCGGTTCTGAATGAACAGTTCGACGGAATATATACATGCGGCCCGAAGCCGATGATGCTTGCCGTAGCGCGTTACGCGCGTGAGAAGGCTATAGCGTGTGAAGTCTCCTTGGAAAATAAGATGGCATGCGGTCTTGGCGCTTGCCTGTGCTGTGTCGAAGATACTAAAGAGGGACACAGGTGTGTTTGTACAGATGGTCCGGTTTTCTCAATAGATGAACTAAAATGGTAAAGACTAACGTTAAAATAGGCGGGCTGGAACTTAAGAATCCGGTCCTGACGGCTTCGGGAACATTCGGCTACGGCCTTGAATTTGCAGACTTTGTCGATTTAAACAAATTGGGCGGTTTCATTGTGAAAGGTACTACGCTTAACCATCGTGAAGGAAATGCGTATCCTCGCAGCGCTGAGACCCCTATGGGTATGCTTAATGCTGTAGGCTTGCAGAATAAAGGTGTAGATTATTTTGCCGAGAATATATATCCTCAGCTTAAGGATTTTGACACTAACGTTATTGTAAACGTTTCGGGCGCTTGCATAGAAGACTATGTCGCATGTGCCGAAAAGGTTGCCGCTCTTGACAAGATACCGGCGATTGAGCTTAATATTTCATGCCCCAACGTAAAGCAGGGCGGCATGGCGTTCGGCGTTCAGCCCGCATCGGCCGCAGAGGTGGTGGCGGCTGTGCGAAAAGCCTATCCGAAGACGCTTATAGTGAAGCTCTCGCCTAATGTTACCGACATTACAGAGATTGCGCGTGCCGTAGAGGGAGCGGGAGCTGACAGCGTTTCGTTGATAAACACCCTTCTGGGCATGGCTATCGACTCGGAGAAACGTCGCCCGGTACTTTCGACGATAACCGGAGGAATGAGCGGCCCGGCAGTGAAGCCTATCGCATTGCGTATGGTTTGGCAGGTCGCTAAGGCGGTAAAGATACCTGTTGTAGGTATTGGCGGCATTACTACCGGCGCCGATGCTGTTGAGTTCCTTCTTGCAGGAGCGAGCGCGATAGAGGTCGGGACGGCGAATTTCATGAATCCTGCAGTCACTGGAGAGATTGTCGATTATATTGAAGATTATCTTGTACGCCATAATATGAGTTCTGTTGATGAGCTTATCGGCGCATTGCAGGTGTGAATGACCATATACGAAGTGTAAAAAACCGACGGTGTTTGCCGTCGGTTTTTTATATTTACAATTGTATATACAATTGTATAAAGTAAATATTTTTTATTTACTTTAAGAGGTCGGGGCGGAGGAGTTTGGTGCGTTCAAGTGATTGTTCGAACTCCCATTGGCGAATCTTCGCCTCGTGTCCGGACAATAATACATCGGGCACTTTCCAGCCGTTGTACTCTGCCGGGCGCGTGTAAACGGGGGCTGCAAGCAAATTGTCCTGAAAGGAGTCGCTCAGAGCCGACGTTTCGTCTGAAATTACCCCCGGAATTAAGCGAATGACCGCATCGCAAATTACTTCAACAGCCAATTCGCCACCCGTTAAAACATAATCACCTATACTTATTTCCTTAGTAATCAAATGTTCACGAATTCTATGGTCAATTCCCTTGTAATGACCGCAAAGAAATATCAAATTTTGTTTCATTGAGAGCGAATTTGCCATCGGCTGGTCAAAAACTTGCCCGTCAGGGGTTGTATATATGACTTCATCATACTCCCTTTGTGACTTCAGATGCTTTATACAGTTGTCAATTGGCTCAATTTTCATTACAAGACCTGCACAGCCTCCGAAGGGGTAGTCGTCGGTCTTGCGGTGTTTGTCAGTTGTATAATCTCGTAAATTATGTAAACAAATTTCAGCATATCCGTTACGCTGCGCTCTGCCCATTATTGATGAATTGAAGAAACTCTCCATCATCTCGGGGAAGGTTGTTATTATATCGACACGCATGTTTCTGTTTTGTGTATATTATTGATGAATTTTCTGCGAAGATAACGAATTTATTTTATTGCAGCTCAGCATTTCGCAATAAAGTCTTCATGTGAGGACGACAGCTCGATTTTTCCGTACTGTTTTACATTTGCAGCAAAAAATGGAAATCTCAAGAGGTTTAAGAAACTGCAATCCGTTGAATATCAGACGGAATAGTACAAAATGGAGGGGTTTGGCCGGTAAGCAAACAGATAAAAGTTTCTTTCAGTTCACGGAACCAAGTTGGGGATACAGGGCAGCGTTCATTACATTGCGTAATTATTTTGCCAAGCACAAGCTTAAAACGCTCAGGAGCTGGATATTCCGTTGGGCTCCGCCGGTCGAGAATGACAGTGACGCATACCTTGCGCTTGTAGAGAGGAAAACCGGCCTGAAAGCTGACGACATGCCGGATATTCACGACAAAGATGTCATGTGCGGTATTGTTGCGGCGATGTCGCTTATGGAAAACGGAGTGCCGGCTGTTATGGACGATGTGTATAAGGGTTGGAACGCGTCGTTCGCATGAGCCTCCGTTAAAGGGCGTTTAAACCCGTTTTCAGCCGTTTTGCTCTTAAAATGGCGATAAATGCCCTTTACGGGCTTAATAATGTTTAAAAATCTTGCCTGTTTCGATAAAATTCAGTAATTTAGCATAGTCATATATTAAATAAGGTATAATATAAAGACACAAGATAAATAACATTAATTTTATAATACTGAATAAATGATTGAGAACGACAGAATTATTAAAGTCAATGTCGAAGAGGAGATGAGATCGTCTTACATTGACTACTCTATGTCGGTAATTGTGGCTCGTGCCTTACCCGATGTCAGAGATGGTCTGAAGCCTGTTCACCGCCGTATCCTTTATGGCATGATGGAACTTGGCAATACTTCGGACAAGGCATACAAGAAATCGGCCCGTACGGTCGGTGACGTACTCGGTAAGTATCACCCTCATGGTGATTCATCGGTATACGGAGCGCTTGTGCGTATGGCGCAGTCATGGGTAATGCGTTACCCGCTTATCGACGGTCATGGAAACTTCGGTTCTATTGACGGTGACTCGCCCGCCGCGATGCGTTATACCGAGGCGCGTCTTCACAAGATTGGCGAGGATATGGCGCAAGACCTTTACAAGGACACCGTGGATTTTATGCCTAACTATGACAATGAGACGGTAGAGCCTACGGTAATGCCTACACGCATTCCAAATCTTCTTGTGAACGGTTCGTCGGGTATTGCGGTAGGTATGGCGACAAATATCCCCACACACAATCTCAGCGAGGTGCTTGACGCTTGCGTGGCTTACATCGACAACCCCGACATCGACACAGACGGCCTTATGGAGCATGTAAAGGCTCCGGACTTTCCTACAGGCTGTGACATATTCGGCCTTAACGGCGTTCGTGAGGCGTACGAGACCGGCCGTGGCCGTGTGATAATGCGTGCGGTGGCTGAAATTGAATCGGGTACTCACGAGAAGATTGTCGTGACGGCGATACCTTACAACGTAAACAAAGAGGAACTTATCAAGGATATTGCCTCAATGGTCAATGAGAAGAAGATTGAGGGCATTTCAAACATCAACGATGAGTCTGACCAGTCAGGTATGCGTATCGTGATTGACGTAAAACGTGATGCGAACGCTAATGTAATTCTCAACAAGCTCTATAAGATGAGTTCGTTGCAGACATCGTTCAGCGTGAACTGCATCGCTCTTGTTCATGGCCGTCCTCAGTTGCTTTCACTCAAGGATTGTATCTCGAACTTTGTGGAGCATCGTCATGAGGTTGTCATCAGACGCACGAAGTTCGACCTTCGCAAGGCCGAAGAGAGAGCGCACATCGTAGAAGGACTTATCATCGCATCGGACAATATCGACGAGGTCGTACGCCTTATAAAGGCTGCCAAGTCTCCGGCAGACGCTAAGGCGGCTCTTATGGAGCGTTTCAGCTTGAGCGAGGTACAGGCTACTGCTATCGTGGATATGCGTCTTGGCCAGCTCACTGGCATACAGCAGGACAAACTGCATGCCGAGTATGAGGAGCTTATGCGTAAAATCGAATATTTCAATGCGATTCTTACCGACGACGAGCTTTGCAAGAAGGTCATAAAGGACGAGTTGTACGAAATAAAGGACAAGTATGGCGATGAACGCCGTTGCAGAATTGACTATAGCGCATCGAGCGACTTTAACCCTGAAGATTTCTATGCCGACGATGAGATGGTGATCACAATCTCTCACTTGGGATACATCAAGCGTACTCCTTTGACGGAATACCGCAGCCAGAACAGAGGCGGCGTCGGCTCTAAAGGCAGCGACACGCGTGACAGCGACTTTATCGAGTATATTTATACTGCGACCATGCACAATACAATGCTGTTCTTTACTCAGAGAGGCAAGTGCTACTGGCTCAAGGTATATGAGATTCCCGAAGGAAACAAGAATTCTAAGGGCCGTGCGATTCAGAACATGCTCAACATTGACGCCGACGATGCGGTCAATGCATTCGTACGTGTTACGACGCTTGCCGACAAGAACTTCATCGAGAGCCACAATATCGTATTCTGTACAAAGAACGGTATCATTAAGAAGACATCGCTTGAGCAGTATTCACGTCCTCGCGCTAACGGTATCATCGCTATCAGCATCCGTGAGGATGACCGCGTGATATCTGTAGCTCTTACCGACGGTGACAGTGATATCATCATGGCTAACAGAGGCGGTAAGGCCGTACGCTTCCACGAAAGCAAGGTTCGTGCTATGGGACGTACCGCTACCGGTGTCAAAGGTATGGACATTGAGGCCAACGACGAGGTTGTAGGCATGGTTGTATTGCCCAAGAACGACGAAACGGAGCATAGCTTGCTTGTGTTGTCTGAGCAGGGAGTAGGCAAACGCTCTGCGGTAGATGAATATCCTACTGTAAGCCGTGGTTGCAAGGGTGTCATGACGCTTAAGGTAACAGAAAAGACCGGCAAGCTTGTCGCGATAATGGATGTAAACGACGAGAACGACCTGATGATTATCAACAAGTCGGGTATAACTATCCGTACATCTGTAGACCAGATTCCAATTCAGGGCCGTGCTACGCAAGGCGTCAAGATAATCAATCTTGGCAAGAAGAACGACTGCATAGGTTCTGTATGCAAGGTAAGCCGTGAGAATGAAGAAGAGGCGTTGCCTGTTGAGGGCGCAGAAAATAACACTGTCGCTAACGAAAACGGCGAAACGCAGAATAATGAATAATCAATAACTTAAACCATACTGATATGAAAAAAATCGTAATGTCTATCGCTTTTGTTCTTGCCGCAACATTCGCGTTCGGTCAGGAACTTACAAAAGAGGAGTTGAAACAACAGAAGAGACAGATAAAGGCGTTGATGAACATCGCTAACGATGCAGAAGTTAATCTTCTTGCCGACCCTGTTTCTGCAGTAAACTCAATGAAAGAGGTTGTGAATAGCCCCTTAGTAAACAAGAATCCTTATGTGTGGTTTGTGACAGCAAGCGCAAGAAAAGCCGCTATTGACGCTGAAAACCGCAAACGTGCCGAAGGCGCCGCTTTTGACGAAACACGCCTTTATACTTATACTCTTGACCTCGGTTCGGAGCTTGAGAAACTTGAAATGTATGACAATATGCCGGACGCTAAGGGCAGAATAAAGCCTAAGTACAACGAATTCCTTATCACTACATACGCTCAGGAGTTCGGACAGTTCTACAATGCAGGCGCATATTTCTATGGCGAAGAGGACTATGCCAAGTCATACGACCTTTTCAAGATGTTCATCGATGCGTCAGACAAGCTTTACAAGGCCGGCATGATGCCTAAGGATACAGTAAACGTTCCTGTAGCCGCTTACAACATGGCGCTCAGCGGCATGCAGCTGAAAGACTATGAGAAGGTTTTGACACATGTAGATATGGCTCTCTCTAATCCTCAGATGGCACCTTCGGCATTCCGTTACAAGGCTGTCGCTCACTTGGAGCTCGGCGATACAGCTACATGGCTCAATGATTGTCTTGAGGGCGTAAAGAAGTTCCCCGAAGATGCGTACTTCTACCAGTCGCTTATCCAGTACTATGACAACAGAAACGAGAGCGATAAACTGAACGCTCTTGCCGATGAGCTTATACAGTCTAACCCGAACGATCCATTGTTCGTGTATCTCAAGGGTTATATCGCTCACCAGAAGCAGGATATCGACACTGCGACAGAGTGGTACGAAAAGACTCTTGAGGTTGATCCTAACTACGAGTCGGCTCTTTCAAACCTCAGCCGTTGTTACTTGATAAAGGCTCAGGAATACAGTGCCGCTCAGGCTTCTACAAAGGTTACTGACAAAAAGAAGATCGCAAAGGATAAGGAGATTCTTAGCGGCTACTACAACAAGGCGCTTCCTCTTCTTGAGAAACTGCGTCAGCAGCAGCCCGAAAAGTATGACCTGTGGCTTGCGAACCTAACAAACTGCTACTATAACCTGAACATGACTGACAAACTCAAAGAGATTGAAGAGTTGCAGAAATCTCTCGGTTATTAATTGACTGAAAATATAATATAAGCATAAATGGCAGCCAAACGGCTGCCATTTATGTTATTTACCTTTCAAGGAGGACTTTTATAAAAAATTTATATCTCCTCTAATTTATTTATTGGGTTCGCTTTTAAGGCTCAATGCGGCCCGGATACTGCTCCAAAGCCTTCCCGAGAAGGAATATCGCACGTTTTAGGTCCTGTTTGTCAATAGCGTAGGCGATACGTACCTCGTTCTTGCCGTATCCCTCTTCGCTGTAGAAACCCGATGCGGGAGCCATCATTATTGTCTCGCCTTCATATTCAAAGTCTGTAAGACACCATTCGCAGAACCTGTCGCTGTCGTCGATGGGGAGCCTTGCCACCGTGTAGAATGCGCCCATAGGGATAGGGGAGTAGACCCCCGGTAACTTGTTGAGCTCGTCTATGAGACAGTTGCGTCTTTCGATATACTGCTCGTATGTATTTATCGCATATGAACGCGGCGCATCAATTGACGCCTCGGCTACGACCTGTCCCAAAAGAGGCGGGCTCAAACGTGCCTGGCAGAATTTCATAACAGCCTGACGCACAGCGACATTCTTGGTGATTAGGGCACCGATGCGAATGCCGCATTCAGAGTAACGTTTTGAAACAGAGTCGATTAACACAACATTATCCTCAATGCCGTCGAGGTGGCATGCCGAAATGTAAGGCGAGCCTGTATAGATGAATTCACGGTAAACCTCGTCCGAGAACAAGAACAGGTTGTATTTCTTTACAAGGTCACGAATTCTGTTCATCTCGTTGCGGGTGTAAAGATAGCCCGTAGGATTGTTCGGATTACAGATGAGAATACCTCGTGTACGCTCGTTAATAAGCTCTTCGAAACGCTCCATAGGAGGCAATGCGAACGATTCGTCGATTGTAGAACGAATCGGGCGTATTACAGCGCCTGCAGATATAGCAAAAGCCATATAGTTGGCGTATGCCGGTTCCGGAACAATGATTTCGTCGCCGGGATTAAGGCATGTGAGGAATGCGAAAAGCACAGCTTCAGAACCGCCTGACGTAACGATAATGTCATCGGGAGTGAGTTTTATCTGGTACTGGTCGTAATATCCGACCAATTTTTCACGCAATGAGAGAAAACCGTCGCTCGGACTGTATTCAAGAATTTTTTTGTCGAATTTCTTTATTGCATCAAGAGCGATCTCTGGAGAATTCAAATCGGGCTGACCGATATTCAAATGGTAAACTTTCAAGCCGCGTGCCTTAGCCGCATTAGCGAATGGCGCCAATTTGCGAATTGGCGATGAAGGCATAAGAATGGCTCTTTCTGAAAGATTGGGCATAATAATTGTTCAGTTTTTGAAATTTGACTGCAAATTTACGTTTTTTTTCCCAATTACGTATTATATAAGGTAATTAACTGTAGGATAAAACGCCAAAAAACACCCAAATCCCCACTATCGTATTATTACGGCACTTTTGAATGATAATAAATATTATGTTTAATATGGTTTTTGAATTTACACTCTTGTTTGCGTGCGAAGAAATCTATTTGATTCGTGAGCGGATAAAAACATAATGCTCGTCTTATGTTTTAATATGGTTTTTCGAATTTACACTCTTGTTTGCGTGCGAAGAAATCTATTTGATTCGTGAGCGGATAAAAACATAATGCTCGTCTTATGTTTAATATGGTTTTCGAACTTACACTCTTTTGTCCGTGCGAAGAATTTTATTTGATTCGTGAGCGGATAAAAACATAATACTCGTCTTATGTTTAATATGGTTTCTGAATTTACACTCTTTTGTGCGTGCGGAGAAATTTGTTTGATTCATGAGCGGATAAAAACATAATGCTCGTCTTATGTTTAATGATTTTAATGTTACACGATTTTGTTTTTTAGGTTTTAAATTTCTATTTTCGCATAAAACAAGCATTTAACATGAATATTTATTCGGCGCCGTTACAAGGATTCACTGAGGCTGTGTGGCGTAATATCCACAACCGGATATTTGGCGGAATTGACTGTTATTTCACGCCTTTTCTGCGTTATGAGCATGGCGAAATCCGCAGCAAGGATATCCGTGATGTTGAACGGAAGAATAATTCAGTCAAAAATCTTGTGCCACAGATAATTGTGGCCGACAAGAACGAGATGGCTCCCCTGCTCGATCTTATTCGCAATGAAGGCTATCTTCGTGTCGATATAAACATGGGCTGTCCTTTTCCTCTTCAGGCACGCCGCAGGCGCGGCGCCGGCATTCTCCCCTACCCTGAACAAGTTGCCGAAATCATGAATGAAATAAAGCTGAACAGTGACCTTCAATTTTCTTTGAAGATGCGGTTAGGCTGGAGCGAAAAAAATGAGTGGAAAAATCTGTTGCCGATAATTAATGAAACCCCTTTGCGGCACGTTGCGATGCATCCTCGGCTCGGTGTTCAACAATACAAGGGAACTGTTGATATTGAAGCATTTAGCGAGTTCTATAACGAGTGTCGGCATCCTGTAGTATATAACGGTGACCTGCTTTCCTTAAGCGATATCGAACGAGTCGAGAACAATTTTCCACGTCTCGACGGCATAATGCTTGGAAGGGGCTTGCTTGCCAACCCTGCGCTTGGCATTGAATACAAGAACGGCAAGGAACTCGGAAACAAAGAACTTGCGGCGTCCGTGCGTAAGATGCACGATGAAATTTATGATGTAATGGCTCAACGCTTGCAGGGCAACACGCAGTTTCTCAGCAAGTTAAAACCGTATTGGGAATACTTGCTTCCTGGTATGCTCAAACGTGATAAAAAGGCAATACTGAAGGCTTCGACTATCGAAAAGTACATGTATGCGGTAAACAACGCTCTTGCGGAATATTAAGGGTGTTTGTTGAATTTCAACTTGGCGGCGCAGTTGTACCCCTCTTCGTAAAGCGCAAGCAGCTTCTTAGTGTCACGCTCCATACGCCCTACCTCAAGCGGTTTTTCGGGACGGATGACGGTTATCAGCTCTTGCGCTTCAAGGTTTTCCACCAATTCAATCTCTTGGTTATATATCATGTTGCGTCGCCTTATAGCCTCTTTTACATTCGGGTACTTGCGATAGAACATGAACGGTACATTCGTGCCCTTCGCCGGTTTGCGGTATCCTTTATTGCGTGTCAGCACCACGACATTGTTGCTGCAGCCCTTCGATATGGCTCTCTCTAAGGGTATAGAGTCGGCAATGCCGCCGTCGAGCATAGGTTCTCCGTCCACGTATGATATCGGACATACAAAGGGAAGGCTGCTCGACGCCCTTACAAGGTCTATGACTCGCTTAGGGTTCTCTTTTTCAGTAAAATAGCAGGCTTTGCCTGTGAGGCAGCTTGTCGTCACTATCTCAAGCATTCCGGCCGTGCGTGCCAACGCTTCGTAATCATAAGGGTATATCTCTTCAGGCAACTTATGGAAAAGAAGGTCAAAATCCATTATGTTGCCTTTTGTTATAAGGTGCTTCAGACCTATGAAATGGTATTGTTCGAGCATGTCGATGTTAGAGAACTTCGCGCGTCCGCGTTGTCCCGACATGTATGACAATGCGTTGCACGCTCCTGCGCTGACGCCGATGACGTACGGGAATCGGATGCCTCTGTCCATAAAGTTGTCGAGGACGCCGATTGTGAAGATGCCTCGCATGCCGCCTCCTTCGAGTATTAGACCTGAATTTTCTGTTATGTCGATTGTCTTATTGTTCATGTCTGCAAATTTAACGAATATCCTTGACCGGCTGTGTCTGCTTACTCTCTTTTATGCAAGCCGGGTTTCCTGTTTTTGAAATATGTTTATAATATAGGCGAAAGGAATGCTGCCAACCAGCCGCAGAATCTTCTCCAACAACTGCGTTTCTTGTATATCTCTTCGGTCAGCAGGTAACTTTGCCGCATGTCGTTCCGCAAAAGTTCTTCGAGCTCAGCTGTCTCTTTTTTGCCGAAGACGAATATGTTGGTTTCATAGTCGTATTTAAGGCTTCGGCTGTTGAAATTCGCAGAGCCTACAGTGCAGAACTGCCCGTCGATGCACATTGCTTTAGCATGGTTGAACCCTCCTGTATACATGTAAACCTTAGCTCCTTTCTTCATAAGCCGGTAACCAGCACGCCACACGCCGTCGGGCATCAGTTTCACGTCGCTCTTTTCCGACAGGATGATTGTGACCTTCACGCTGTCGTCTATAGCCTTTTCAATAGCCTTGCGTATTATGGGCAAAGGCAGGAAATAGGGATTTACCAGAATTATGCTGTCTTTTGCCGAATGTATCGCATTCGCATACGCCTCTCTTATACGTCGGGGCGTGCGATGCGGCCAACGGTCTACGACTGCTATTTCGGCATCTCCTTTATTAACGTGTTCAGGAAAATATTCACTGCCGCCTATATTTTCTTTCGTTTCTTTGTTCCACATCTCTATGAATATATCCTGAAGATCGTTCACAGCAGCACCCTCTACCTTTGAATGTATGTCACGCCACTCTCCTACTCCTGCCAACCCGTCAAGATAGTAGTCGGCTACGTTTATTCCTCCTATGTATGCTTTTTCGCCGTCAATGACAACAATCTTACGGTGGTCACGGGCCCATGCATGGTTTATCCAGGGGAATTGGAAAGGATCGAACTTCTCTATCTGCACTCCTGTCGCACGTATTGCCTTGAGGTCCTTACGCCTTAAAGGGCGGTCGTTCGATAGGTTACCGAAAGCGTCGAACAATGCACGTACTTCGACGCCCTCTTTCGCCTTGTCGGCCAAGAGACGCAACAGAATGTTGTTTATCGAATCGTAACGGAAATTGAAATATTCGAGATGCACATGATGCTTGGCGTTCCTTATGTCATTGAATAGGCTGTCGAACTTTTCTTGAGCCCCGTCGAGCATAGTCACGCTATTGTTGTCGCTGAGCGGAATTTTCTCTTCCTTCACATACTTGACGAATGCAGAATCGGAACGTTCGAAGTCGCTCCGTTCTATTGCTGTGAAACTCTTGCACGATGTCAGGAGAGTTATTGCGACAAGTATGCAGAAAAGCGTATTTCTAATCATCGGACACCTGTTCATCATACGCAAAAATATAACAAAAAAATCACATTTGAGTTTAAACAAGCTTGAAACCGTTTTTGATGTAATGAAATGAACAATGTTTTTTCATAAATGAACAATTGTTTTGTTGATATTCGCCGCAAAAACGGCAGTTTATAAAAATATTCGCTATCTTCGCAGAAGTATAAAGGTTATTTTTTTCAGATATGGTATATAACGAAAGAGATGCACGCCATGAACATGTAATTGAGTGTGCTAAACAGATGATGACGGCTGCACGTACAGCGCCTAAGGCCAAAGGTGTGGACCTTGTTGAGATTATGATGATAACCGATGACGACATTGTAGCATTGAGCAATGCTCTTCATCAGATAGGCGAGAATATGCAGCGTGGCGGTCTTATGCGTGATGCCGACAATATTCTTTCGGCCGAAGCCGTAATTCTTATCGGCACTCGTGAAGAGCCCATGATGCTCAACTGCGCTTATTGCGGCTCGGCTACTTGCGGAGAACGCCCCGAAGGCGTGCCTTGCGCTATGAACACTATTGACGTGGGCATTGCGGTAGGCTCGGCATGCGCAACGGCAGCGGACCTTCGTCTCGACACCCGTGTAATGTATTCCGTAGGCTATGCGGCCGGCAAGCTCGGCTGGATGCCTGGCTGCAAATATATAATAGGAATTCCTGTGAGCGCGAGCTCAAAGAATCCTTTCTTTGACCGTAAACGCAAAGTGCAGTAATGGAGATACAGAAACGTAGCCTGTTCATGCCTGCGGAATGGCATAAGCAGCAGATGGTGCAGCTTACATGGCCTCATGAGGGTACTGATTGGAACTACATGCTTGACGAGGTCGAAAAGTGCTTTGTCGAATTAGCGAAGGCTATAAGCCGGCGTGAACGCCTGCTTGTCGTGGCTCCCGACACCGACAAGGTAAAGCGGCTGCTTGAAAGAACTGCCGCAAACATCTCAAATATCACCTTTTTCAAGTGCGACACGAATGACACATGGGCTCGTGACCATGCTTTCATAACCCTGCTCGGCGACAATGTGCCTCATTATGCCGATTTCTGCTTCAACGGTTGGGGACGCAAGTTCGAAGCTTCGCTCGACAATGCGATAAACGGCAAACTCTACGATGCCGGCATTGTAAACGGCGAGTATGAAGACTGCACGAGCTTTGTACTCGAAGGCGGCTCTATCGAGAGTGACGGAAAAGGAACGCTGCTTACTACGAGCCAATGCCTTTTGGCTCCTCGCCGCAACCAGCCTATGGAACGTGAAGATATCGAGAAGTGCCTGAAGAACATGCTTCACGTCGAACGTGTGCTGTGGCTCGATTACGGTAATCTCATAGGTGACGATACCGACGGGCATGTAGATACTGTCGCCCGCTTTGCTCCGAACGACACTGTCGTATATATGCAGTGCAGCGACAAGAATGACGAACAGTATGCCGACCTCCATGCTATGGAAGAGCAGATAAAAGAACTAAGGACAGCAGAGGGCAAGCCATACCGCCTGCTGCCGCTGCCCTCCCCCGCTCCGATATTCGATGAGGATGGCGAGCGTCTGCCGGCAACGTACGCCAATTTCCTGATTATCAACAATGCTGTTCTATATCCTACTTATGCGCAACCGGAAAATGACCGTCTTGCCGCAGAAGTCCTCGCTAAGGCTTTCCCCGGTTATGAAATAGAAGGAATAGACTGCAGAAGCCTGATTAAACAACACGGCTCATTGCATTGCGTGACAATGCAATACCCTAAGAACGAAAGATATTGAAATATAACATATGGATACAGTAAAAGTTGGAATAATACAGCAGAGCATCGGTACTGACGTAGAGCGGAACAAGCAGAAGCTTGCTGCCTGTATACGTGACGCCGCTTCGAAAGGAGCGCAGCTTGTCGTGCTTCAGGAACTGCATAATTCGCCCTACTTCTGTCAGGTGGAATCGACAGATAATTTCTCGTACGCCGAGCCAATTCCCGGCCCCTCTACCGATTTCTACAGCAAGGTGGCGGCTGAATGCAAGGTCGTTCTCGTGACGTCTCTCTTTGAGGCTCGCGCAAAAGGGTTGTATCATAACACGGCGGTTGTTTTTGACAGCGACGGCAGCATTGCCGGCAAATACCGCAAGATGCACATACCCGATGACCCTGCATATTACGAGAAGTTCTATTTCACCCCTGGCGACATCGGTTTCCGTCCTATAAAAACATCAATAGGCATGCTTGGAGTACAAGTGTGCTGGGACCAGTGGTACCCGGAAGGAGCGCGTCTTATGGCACTCAGAGGAGCAGACATGCTTATCTACCCTACCGCTATCGGTTGGGAAAGCACCGACACTCAGGAAGAGAAAGAAAGGCAACTCGGAGCATGGCAGACCGTGCAGAGAGGCCATGCTGTAGCTAACGGAATTCCCGTGATTGCCGTGAACCGCTGCGGTCATGAGCCCGACCCGTCGGGAATGACAAACGGCATTCAGTTCTGGGGACACAGCTTTGTAGCAGGCCCGCAAGGCGAGTTCATTGCGCATTTCGGCGAGACGGAGCAATGCGAAGTCATTGATGTGAGCATCAAACGCAGCGAGACCGTTCGCCAATGGTGGCCCTTCCTGCGTGACAGACGCATCGAAGAGTACGGAGGAATAACAAAGAGGTTTCTCGACGAGGAATAAGAAAATGACAAGAGGCTGCTGAAAAGTGTTTTTCAGCAGCCTCTTGTCCACAATTCCGTTACGAAAAAGGCCATCGCCAAGCTCTTTTTTTCCTGATATTTTGCAAACGAAAGAGAAATCTTTTTGCTGTTTTTTTTGTAATAACGAACAAATGAAAAACTATTTATTGTTTAATAATAGTGAATGTTCTCAAATAAGCAAATATTACAAAAGATACTTATGAAAGTCTTGATTCTGTCTTGCAATACCGGAGAAGGGCATAACTCAAGCGCAAAAGCGCTTAATTCATTCATGGAGAAAAGAGGTGTCGGCTCTGTGGTTGCCGATGTCCTTTCTTTTGCTGGCGGGACAATATCGACAAGAGTGTCGCAAGCATACAACAGCTCTATAAAAGGAACGTTGTTCGGCAATCTATATAAGATAGGAGATTTCGTAAGCAATAACGTAAAATGTTTTAAATCTCCCGTATATTATGCGAACAAGCTGTATTCTCATAAACTGTATAATTATATTGTATGCAATGAATTCGATGCGGTCGTTGCGGTACACCTCTTTGCGGCCGAAGCTCTGACCGCTATAAGAAGGAAGGAGGGGTTTGGTGTACCGACACTTTTTGTCATGACCGACTACACCTGCATCCCGTTTCTTAAAGAGACCGAACTTGACGGATACGCTATAGCGCACGAGGAGCTTCGCGATGAATTTGTAAGTGCGGGTATTCCCGAAAATAAAATAATCGTTGCAGGCATACCGGTAAACGGTGCGGATATCTCTATAAGCAAAGGTGAAGCAAGAGAGCGGATAAATTCAATTTTCAATTGGGAGACGGAAAACAAGAACGGCTTGTGGTTCCTGATAATGGGAGGCTCTATGGGGTACGGAAATATGGAGCGGCTCATTGAGGAATTGTGCAAAAGGTCGGCATCGGAAGATTGCATAATATGTGTTTGCGGAAGGAATAAAGACTCTCGAAAGAAAATTACGGAATATTATACGGACCTTAAAAAAGTTAAGGTTATCGGATATACCGACAATATTCCTCTTTTGATGAAGGCTTCCGACATCCTCTTTTCTAAACCTGGCGGCATTACCAGCACTGAGGCTATATTAAATAATATTCCGTTAGTTCATACAGCCCCGATTCCCGGTTTCGAATACAGGAACGCTATATTCTTTCACAACCGCAGCATGTCGTATTACACTGCTGACATTGAGAAACAAGCGACTGTCGCTGTAAGATTGTGCAATGACAGCGCATATCGTTCCCGTATGCTGGATGCTCAAAGAATGAATGCTAACAGTAATAGCTGCGGCATTATTACTGACTATATAATAAGGATGACCAAACGATATGTACCGGCAAACTAAATTCTCGAAACTGATTTTTATTCTTTGTTCGATAGTACTGATAACAGGAATTATATATATCCCTACGGTACAGGACGACAAAATGCTTGGTATCTGCGGTTTTAAAATGTTTGAGACAGCCTTGATGATGTTTATTATTTCAATACCGGCAATATTCCGTCAATTGTTGCATATCAACATTACTCCGGCCATAGAGAACTCGTTGGTCGCATTCTGTTTCACGGGGCTTATTTTAGGTGACGTAGCGAATTTCTACGGCCATATTGAATGGTGGGATACTGTTTTGCACGGAGTGTCAGGGATGTTGATGGGATTTATCGGATACGAGATAATAAACACATCGAACGGTATATATAAAAACAAGTCAGGACATACTCCTTTTTTTGTCTTTGTCTGGATATTCTCATTTTCTCTTGCAGCAGGCACATTATGGGAGATAATGGAGTTTGTTACAGACGGGATGTTCGGGCTTAACTCTCAGGAGTTTCTGATAAGCAGCGGGACTTTTGATACGGCTGTTCCGCATGTCGGACGCAATGCGTTGTATGATACGATGCACGATCTTATATTGGATTTCATAGGGGCGACAGCGGTTGCTGCGTATGGGTATTTTGATACAAAGAAACATGCGAAGGCCTGCAATTATTCTACAAAAAGCGAATTATTATAAATGTTATTATTAATAATTGTTCTGCAGAAAGAATAGGTAAAATTGCCGGAACAGTCTTTTTCGGCAAGATGAGATACGATGATGAGATATGCCTCTCAGACTCTGGTATATGTCTGAGAGGCATATCTCATTTCTGCTTCTTGTATGTTACAGTAGCCAACACATTGAATATTACGGCGAATACGCCCAATGCCGTAAAATTCTGCCACATGTCGGCAAGCGTCGTCCCTTTAAGATAGACTGAACGCAGTATGTCGATGAAATAGCGTGGAGGCAGAAAATAGGTTATCTTCTGCGCCCATTCGGGCATTGAGTCCACCGGCGTCAGAAGACCGCTCATGAGCATGAACATCATTATAAAAAAGAACATCACGAACATTGTCTGCTGCAAAGTGTCCGAGAAGTTGGCTATCGTAAGGCTGAAGCCCGAAATGACGAGGATGAAGAGCGCGGCGCCGAAGTAGATAAGCCCGATAGAGCCGGCAGGAGCAAGACCGTAAACAAGCCATGCCACTGCCATTGCTACGGTAAGGACGAACATGCCTATAAGCCAGTACGGCACGAGCTTGGAAAGGGTAAACGTAAAGCGCGAGAGCGGAGTCACGTTTATCTGTTCTATGGAACCGTTCTCCTTTTCGCTGACGATGCTCAATGCCGGCAGGAAACCGCATACAAGTATGAACAGCATAATCATCAACGCCGGAATCATATAATGCCTGTAGTTGAGCGTGGGGTTATAGCTGTTCTTCACCGTCACGAGTTCCATAATCTCCGTTGGGCTCTTTTCGCTTTTAATTTCGGTAAGGGTACGCGCGACGGTCTGTACCATATACTGCATTCCCAATCCGCCTTTCGTAGCATTAACCGCATTTGCGGTTATGCTTATACGCTTGTTGCCGCCTGTTGCCGTTTCACGTTCAAAATTGGACGGTATCTGCACTATTATATCGGCCTTTCCCTTTTCCAACGCATTCATAGCTTCGGAATACTCGGCGGTGACGGCTGCGAGTGACAAGTATTCAGACGCGTTTATATGAGATGCTATACGGCGCGATGCCGTAGAGTTGTCAAGGTCTACAACGGCGACGTTCACGTTACGTACATCCATTGTCATGATCAGAGGCATAATGAGCATAATTACGATAGGAAAGATTATAATGAGCTTGGGCATAAATGGATTACGCTTTAACTGAAGGAATTCCTTCCGTATAAGAACTGAAAATGTACGCATCGCTTTTATTCGAGTTTGTCGTTGAACTTCTTTAGTGATACCGCAAGCAGCAAGACCGTCATCGCGAGCAGTATTATACAGTCTTTCCATACGGCGATTATCGGCAAGCCTTGTATCATCATCTTCCTTATGGCGTCAATATACCACCTTGCGGGAACTGCTGTCGAAACGGCCTGGAAGAACTTCGGCAGGTTCTCGATAGGAAAGAGCAGTCCTGACAACATAAGTATGGGCATGAGCATTACCATTGCCGATATAAGCAGAGCCGCAATCTGTGTTTTCGAGATTGTGGATACAAAAAGACCTAACGACAATGATAGTACAAGGTAAAGCAGCGAAAGAGCGAAGATTCCCCCTACTCCTCCGCTCATAGGCACTCCGAGCAGATAACGTGCCAGCATCAATATAGTAACGAGTACAATGCATGAAATCGTAAAGTACGGTATCATCTTCGCGAATATTATTTTGAACGGGCGTACTGGAGATACGAGAAGCACCTCCATTGTGCCGGTCTCCTTTTCACGTACGATTGACACGGATGTCATCATGGCGCATACGAGAATGAATATGGCTCCCATTATGCCCGGCACGAAATTGTATGCCGACTTCATCTGAGGATTGAACAGCATTCGTGTCTCGAACATCGCCTGTTCGGATGCCGACCCGAGCAACACGTTCTGCAAGTAGGCTGCAGCTGAGCCTGCCGTGTTCACGTTCGATGCGTCGAGTATCAGCCCGATTACAGGCTTTACAGGCACTCCGCTTTTGGCCAGAGCGATATTCCTGTCATATTCCGTGTCGAAAACTATAACAGCGGTTGCCTTGCCCGAACGCAGATACTCGTCGGCCTGCTCTTCATCGATATATCCCATGAACGTGAAATAATCGTTGCCGGAGAGACGTTCTACAGCCTCTTTGACGCCTTCGCTACGGTTCGGAGCGACAACTGCAACATTGATGTTGTTCACTTCTGTTGAGATGGCGAAGCCGAAGAGAATCATCAGTATGACTGGTATGAGCATCACGACGAGCATGGTGCGTTTGTCACGCAGTATGTGCAATGACTCCTTTTTTACAAATGAGATGAAATTGTTTTTCATAGGCTATTCTCCTCGTGTCGCGTTGCGTGCCAATGTGCGGAAAACTTCATCCATTGAGCTTGCGGCGAATTGCTGTTTCAGACGTGCCGGCGTGTCAAGCGCACGTACCTCTCCGTCTACCATTATCGATACACGTGAGCAGTATTCGGCTTCGTCCATGTAGTGTGTAGTTACAAAAATTGTAGTTCCCTGTTCCGTGGTTTCATATATGAGTTCCCAGAACTGTCGGCGGGTTATAGGATCCACGCCGCCTGTCGGTTCGTCGAGAAACACAACTTCGGGGTTATGAATCGTGGCTATGGCAAAAGCGAGCTTCTGTTTCCAACCAAGAGGAAGCGAGCCTACAAGGGTATCCCTCTCCTGCTCGAAGTTGAGCCTTTTAAGCAACTTTCGGGCACGCTCTTTCGTATCCGCCCTTCCGAGACCGTATATCCCGGCAAAAAGGTCGATATTCTCCCATACGGTCAAATCATTGTATAGAGAGAACTTCTGGCTCATGTAACCGATGCGTTTCTTTATATCTTCGCCCTGGCTTATTATATCGTAGCCGGCAACGCTTCCGCTGCCCGATGTGGGATAACTCAAACCGCACAGCATGCGCATGGCCGTTGTCTTACCCGCTCCGTTAGCGCCGAGAAAACCGAATATTTCCCCTCTTCGGACATCGAACGATATATTGTCTACGGCTGTAAAACTGCCGAACTTTTTCGTCAGGTTACGTACAGATATTACTATATCTTTCATTGTTTCATAAGTTTTATGAACATATCCTCGATTGTCGGTTTTACAGGCTCTATGAAAAGCCCGTCGAACTCCGCAAGACTTTTTTTGAAGTTATCGGGACTGAATTCGCCGCCGGCAACAAGGTGGTGTGATTCTCCGAACGGATAGCAGTCCTCTACCCCTCGGGCCTTTCTTGCCTCTTCGAGCAGAGCGAACATGTTCTTAGCCTTTATGCCGTAGAGAGGCGAACTGAAATCCTCGACAATGCCTGTAGGCGTGTCAATGCCTAATATACGCCCTTCGTTGCATAGAGCTATTCTGTCGCAACGTGACGCTTCGTCCATATAAGGCGTTGATACAAGTATTGTTATCTCCTTCTCTTTCAGCCTCTGCAGCATGTCCCAGAACTCTTTTCGTGAAACGGCGTCCACGCCTGTTGTGGGCTCGTCCAGAAGAAGCACTTTCGGACGGTGTATAAGAGCGCACGAGAGAGCGAGTTTCTGCTTCATTCCTCCGGACAACTTGCCGGCCCTGCGTTCTTTGAAAGGCTCTATCTGTTTGTATATGGGCGCTACAAGGTCGTACGACTCTTCAACCGTTACGTTGAACAGCGCCGCAAAGAAATTCAGGTTCTCTTCTACGGTAAGGTCGGGGTACAACGAGAACCTTCCCGGCATATAACCCACGCACGAGCGTATTGCATGGTATTCCTTTACAATATCGTACCCTGCAACAGACGCGCTTCCCGAATCGGGAGCTATAAGCGTGGCAAGCAGGCGGAAGAGCGTCGTCTTTCCTGCACCGTCGGGTCCGATAAGACCGAACAGTTCACCCTCTTGTACTTCTAACGACACATCGTTTACAGCTTTCAGTTTGCCGTAACTCTTGGATATTTTTCTTACCTCTATGGCATTCATATTATAATATCACTTCGCCCGCAAGGCCTATTTTAAGCTTTCCGTCATTCTTTACCGCTATCTTCACGGCATATACGAGATTCGCGCGTGAATTGCGTGTCTGAATTGTTTTTGGAGTGAATTCGCATTCTTCGGATATCCATTTTATCTCGCCTTCGTACTCATACCTTTCGTCCCCGCCGAAATCGGCAATTACAGTTACTTTGTCGCCTAAATTAATTTTGGAGAGCTGTTCCGATGTGAAATATGCTCTCAGGTACATGTTCTCAAGGTCGGCTACCTTAAGCAACGGCTTGCCTGCAGCGGCGAGTTCGCCGGCTTGGGCATATTTCACGAGTACGGTCCCGTTAATCGGCGATATTATGCGGCATTTGGATATACGGTCGCCGAGCGCGTCAATCTGCGCCTCTAAGGCGGCTGCATTGTTGTTTATTGTAACGGTATTCTTGTCGAGAGTGGACAAGGCTGCCTCAAGTTGGCTCTCAAGTACTCTGACATGCGCTTCTATGTCATCGTACTGCTTTTGCGTAGCAGCACCTTCACTGAGCATGTTCTTTACGCGTTGCAGTTCGCTTCTCTGCTTGCCTATCTGTTCCTTTACCGATGCGACCTGTTTCCGGACATCGGGACGTGAGCCGAGCAACGCTGCCTGCTGAGCGATAAGCTGCTTGCGTTGCAGATACAACTGAACGCTGTCGATTTCCCCGATCGTCTCGTTCGCTGTTACTCTCTTGCCTTCATCTGCCGTAAAAGCGAGAATACGTCCTGCCGCTTCGGAAGATATGACAACCTCGGTCGCCTCGAAAGTTCCCTGAGCATCGAATGTCTCTTTGTCGCTGCATGATAATGCAAGCGCCGCTATGGCGAAATATGTTACTTTTTTCATAGTTTATTGGTTTAATGTTGTTTTCAGTTTATATATTGCCTGCAGCAACTCTACTCTATGTCTGCTGCGGTTAAGCATCGCTGTCGTCTCGTCCGTGATCTTCTGCAGGAGTTCGGTCGCGTCAATGACTCCGTTATCGAGCTTTGACTCGGCGGCCTTGCGTACTGAACTGCGAAGCTCCACAATGCGGTCGTCGTTCTCTATAGCCTTACGCAGACGTGCTATCTCTCCGTCCTCCTGTGCCGTCTGCAGGCCTGTATTGAACATGAAGACATCACGTTGCAGGGCTATCTGACGCTTTGCGGCATTCAGTTTCTCAAGATTGTTCTTTTGGGTATAGAGCGCTCCGATGTTCCACTGCATGCGGACACCTGCTATCGCATTCAGAGTCCACTCGCTCGATATCATGCTCTTGAACATGTCCAATCCCGGATAGCCGTAGTATCCTTGCGCAAAGGCGCTGAAGCGCGGCATTGCAGCCGACTTGACAGCTTTTCGCTGAGCTTCGATCTTCCTCTCCTGCGCATCGAACATCGCAAGTTCCGGACGTGCCGGATCGCGGCTCGTCACTTCGGGCGTCGCCGGCCATTCGAGTCGGCCGCTTTCGAGTTTTTTCCCTATGAGAATCTCCAACATATTAACATAGCTTGCCCGTGAGGTCTCGACTTGCATGAGCGTCTGCTGCGCCGTAAGCAATTCTGCTTCGACGGCGTCCGCGTCGGCTTGTGTCGCGACTCCGTTGTTATAAAGGGAACGCAGACGGCTGAGATTGCTTTCGAGCAAGTTTATCATGGCTTCGGTCTGCTCCTTACGTTCATCGAGCAGCAGAATCCCGAAGTATAGATTATCCACTCTTGACTGCAGTTCATATAGCGATACCTCCAGACGTTTGCGTTGTTCAGTCGCCTCGGCTTCACTTATGGCGCGGTTAGCGGAATAGAGGCCGCCGTCCCAAATGTTCTGCGAAATATCAATGGCTACTTTGTACTGGTCTTTGCGTATTCCGTTCATGTCCATGCCGCTCGCGGCAAGTATTGACTTGAATGCGTCGGGATAGGCCGGTGTCGCCGTCTGGTAAGTCGCCTGGCCCGACAGAGCGACCTGCGGTATCCATGCGCGTGCGGCATTGGACAGATTGTACTGTTCGGTCTCAGCGATAAGGTCATACTGTTTTATCTCAGGATAGTGTTCGCGCGCCAGCCTTCGGCACTCTTCGAGCGATTGTGCTTTTGCGGCCGTAACTGCGAACAGGGCAAACAATGTGATGAGAAATGATTTCATAGCTGTTATCTCTTTATTCTGTGCAATATCGTTTCGATGTTCTCGGCTTTACGTAGCGCGAGGAACCTTTCACGTTCTTCTCCCAGTTCCCCTATTACAGGCTTCATGAACGGAAATGTGGCTATAGTGAATATATTCAGCGATACAATGCTCATAAGAAGCATCCTTACATCGACATGTGCTATTTCGCCTCTTTCCGCCGCTTTGTCAATCTCCTGCTGAAGCCCGTTGAAAAGGCCGTCCGCCAAATCTTTTATCCTGTTCTGCAGCGTGGCGTATCTTTCGGGGCGTGACAGCGCCTCGTTTATTACAAAGAGCGGCAGTTTGGAGTTTTTGGCGATAAAATCAAAATGTGCCGAAATGCCGCTTTCCAAACGTTCTGCAATAGGTAATGCAGGGTCACCTATTACCGCGAGCATGGATTGCTGCATCAAACGGAATTTTTCATCAACAATACGTTCAAAAAGGCTCTCTTTGGTACGGAAATAGTAATGAAGCATTGCATGAGTGACGCCTGCAGCCTTTGCTATTGATGTCGTCCTGGCGCCTTCATATCCTTTTGAGAGGAACTCCTGTTCGGCGGCCGCAAGTATCTTCTGCTCCTTTCCTTGTTTGTTGTTCTCTTTCATTTACAGAATGTCTTTCGCTTAACAAATATATTTAACAATTTTGTTAGTTGCAAAAGTAGGCATTCTCATAAAACTTCCAAACAAATTGGTATTAAAGTTGATGAACAGAACCGAAATTATCGGCTCTGTTCAGATAAAAAGCATTAACAGCGTTTACTTAATTGATTATAAACCTGTTATTTATTGTATTTCGCTTCACATTCCTTAAGCGTCCATTCTATGTCGCGAAGAAAATCCTGAAGTTCCTGTTCATGCTCCTCCTCTTCGGCCATTATACGTTTGGCAATGTCGCATGTTGTGTAATCGACATTGTTTGTTTTCGAGGCAATCTCTTCGTAACGTATCACGGCGCATCTCTCCGAAGCTATGTTCTGTTTTATTACGCTCATGACATCTGCGTTCAGCGGCACTTCGTACTTGCATCGTGCGAGAGCCACCCATTGCGCCGGATCCAGCACAGGAAGCCCTTCGAGCTGTATTATTCTGTCTGCCAGCAGTTTCGCATGAGCGAATTCTTCAAGGGCATGTTTGTCAAACTCTCTCTGCACGTCGGAACGCATGGTTCCTTCAACTATCTGCGCTCCTATCCAATATTGGTAGAATGCGAGCCATTCTTCACTCAACGCTGCGTTCAGGTCGCTCAAAAGAGCCGGGATGTCAATTCTCTGGCGCAATATCAAAATACTCTCTCTTGCCATACTCTATTCTTTATCTGTTACATTTGCTATGAAAACAGAAAAACGGGACACTTTGTTTGATATTTCCGGCAACTATAGCCGCAAAAAGATCGAAAAAGGAGATAAAGTCCGGTTCTTGAAAATTATTATCGGGTTTATGCAAGCCTATATTATAAAAATTATTAATTTTGCAGAACTAATTCATGATATTCATTAAGTAATGTGAAATATGAAACTTGCCGTAGCCACAATACCTACTTTTTTTATCGAAGAGGACAAGATTATCACCCGCCTCTTTGATGAAGGGCTCGACTATCTTTTCTTGTATAAAGAATACCCTCACCCTCAATTCATTGAGCGTCTTCTGAATCTTATTCCCAAAAAATATCATAAACGCATATATTCGTGCAATAGCCGCCTGATGCAGGAATACAGGCTTGCAGGAACACTTTTTCCGTTGGGTTCAAATCCGCCTATGGGCAACGAGAAAGGCAAGGTGGTAGGTTATGCGAGTAACCTTTACCATCTGAAAGAGCTTCGCAAAACCTATGACATTGTCTGTTTCGGTCCGTTGGGCCGCACATTCCACCAGAGCGCAGAACTGAACGAAATCGGAAAGAAAATGATAAACCGTAATACATGGGCTTTCGGGAACATTGACGAAGCGAACCTGAAACGTCTTACGAATTACGGATTCGGCGGCGTTATTCTCGAAGAACTCATTTGGGAGAACTTCGATTCGTGCCGTTCAACCGATTATACAGAGCTTGTTGACCGTTTCAAGAGAATAAAGAAGGTCGTAGACAAGCTGTAGTGAATAGATGACGTAAAGAACAAACAAATAACAAACCAAATAAATTACACAATTATGAACAATACTCCTTACATGGTATTTTCAGGTACAAAGTCACGTTACCTTGCCGAAGAAATCTGCAAAGAGCTCGGTTGTGAACTCGGTCAGATGAACACAACTTATTTTGCCGACGGCGAATTTGCTGTTTCATATGAAGAGTCTATTCGTGGAAAGAATGTATTTCTTGTTCAGTCTACTTTCCCGAATTCCGACAACCTCATGGAACTTCTGCTTATGGTGGATGCCGCAAAGCGCGCGTCAGCGAAGAGCATCATAGCTGTCATTCCATATTTCGGTTGGGCTCGTCAGGACCGCAAGGACAAGCCGCGCGTTTCTATCGGCGCCAAGCTTGTAGCTAACCTTCTGAGCGTAGCAGGCGTGAGCCGTATAATCACTATGGACCTTCACGCTGACCAGATTCAGGGCTTCTTCGATATCCCTGTAGACCACCTCTACGCTTCAATGGTGTTCATACCATACATCAAGTCTTTGAAACTCGAAGAGCTGGTAATAGCTACTCCCGATATCGGCGGTTCAAAACGTGCAAGCGCTTATGCAAAATGCTTGGGCGTTCCCCTCGTACTATGTCACAAGACTCGTGCAAAGGCTAATGTCGTAGAGTCAATGCAGATTATCGGCGATGTTAAGGATAAGAATGTTGTTCTTGTAGACGATATCGTGGATACAGCAGGCACAATCTCTAAGGCTGCAGACCTTATGATGCAGAACGGCGCAAAGTCTGTACGCGCTATCGCTTCGCACTGCATCATGTCCGGCAACGCGTCGGAGCGTGTACGCGAGTCTTCAATGGCTGAAATAGTATTCACTAACAGTATTCCTTACGACCGTGGCTGTCCTAAGGTTAAGCAGCTTTCGGTCGCTCACGGTTTTGCCGAGGCTATCAAGTGCGTGCTTAACAATGAGTCAATAAGCAAGCAGTACATCTGCTGATAACGCCTGTTTGCTGATTTTTTTCTGAAACAGATGGCAGAACATTTGTGTTCTGCCATCTGTTTTTTTATTTTTGACGTATCAATACCGTTCATATGAAAAGGACTGCAGCCGTTTTTTTTATTTTAGTCACTCTCTTATCGTGCGATTCGAGAGGAAAATACCACATTGCCGGAGAATGCAAGGGTGCCTCTGACGGCGATATTGTCACGCTCTCCTACTCCAATGACGGGCGTCATCTGCATGAAATAGATAAATGCGAGATAAGAGACGGGAAGTTCTTCTTTGACGGACATGTCAAAGACTGCAAGCTTTGTTATATCGGCAATGAAAGCCGGCAGGCTCCGCAGTATATAATGTTCTTCCTCGAAGAGGGAAACATGGCCGTTGAATTTTCCGGAACTGACGGCGTGGTTACAGGAACAAGGTCTAACAACCTTTACAAGGCCGCTACGGACTCTATGGAACACTTTATGGAATGCCTTGACCGCATTGAGGAGAAAATGGCTCATTCAAACGACAATGCGGTGAAGGATTCTTTAAGCCTTGCAGGGTACGATTTGCAATGCAGAATTACTGAATTTATATACAATACGGTAAACGAGAACATCGAGAACCTGTTCGGCCTTTACATGCTTGTCGTGTATAACGAATTCTTTGATGCCGACGAACTGAAGGAACTGATAAAAAGAATTCCGGAAAGTTCCATCGATAGGAGGAACAATTCTCTTTATGACCTGATTGTCGAGATTGAATCTATAAGAAGCCGTCCGGCATCATTCGAAGAGATGCTTTTCGATATATGACACATAGGCAATAAGACCTCTTCCCTGTCATTCCCTTTCTTAGCTCAACAATGCCTTTTTTCGGCAAATTGTAGTAACTTTACAGCCGAAAAGAAACAAGAGCCATGAAATACATTATTCAGTTCGAGATTATAATCGCCATATCGCTTGCAGGAGAGCTGCTGAACAGGCTCATCCCGCTTCCGATTCCCGCAAGCATATACGGAATGGCGATACTCTTCACTGCGCTCTGTACGGGCGTAATCAAGCTGTCGGCAGTAAAGGAGACAGGCAAGTTTCTCATATACATTATGCCTATGATGTTCATTCCTGCCACAGTGGGTCTGCTCGACTCATGGAGCATAATGAAGGACTTTCTTACGGCGATAATTGTCATATCGCTTGTTTCTACAGTCATTGTAATGGCCGTAACGGGACATATTGCGCAGTTCATCATCAAAATAAAAGACAAAGAGGCAAAACGATGAGAGATATTCTTGCAGACTCGCTGTTTTTCGGCGTAGGGATAAGCGTAGGCACATACCTTATAGGAACATATATAAAGAAAAGGTGCGGTTTCTTTCTTTTCAACCCGTTGCTGTTGTCGATAACAATGACTATTGCCGTATTGCTTGTTCTTGGTATCGACTACCAGGACTACAACAACGGGGCAAAATACCTGAGCTACTTGCTCACTCCCGCAACGGTTGCCCTTGCAATTCCTTTGTATGAGCAGGTAAAATTGCTCAAGAAGAATTTTACGGCCATAATGATAGGAATAGCGTCGGGGGTGCTGACAAGCTTTTTGTCGATATTCGCAATGGCTCTGCTTTTCGGTTTAGGGCATACCGAATATGTCACCCTTCTGCCAAAATCAATCACTACCGCCATCGGTATAGGGTTGTCCGATGAACTTGGCGGATATGTAGCGATTACCGTTTCCGCAATTATGATAACCGGGCTATTCGGCAATATCGCCGGCGATACAATATGCCGGGTGTTGGGCATAAGACACCCTGTCGCGAAGGGAATCTCAATTGGTACCGCCTCGCACGTAATGGGCACGTCAAAGGCTATGGAGATTGGCGAAGTGGAAGGAGCGATGAGCAGTCTTTCGGTAGCCGTCGCCGGCTTCATGACTGTTGTGGCGGCTGTGCTTTTTGAAGGTCTGATATAAATAATCGGAATAAGAACTTGTTAATTAACAATTAATCACTATATTAGCGGAGATAAAACTAAATAATCATGATTATAGCTGTAGACTTCGACGGTACTATTGTAGAACATAAGTATCCGCTAATCGGCAAAGAGTTGCCGTTTGCCACCGCTACCTTGCTCAAACTGATTGAAAGGCAACATCGCCTTATTCTGTGGTCTGCCCGCCGTGGCGAGTTGCTGCAAGAGGCCGTAGACTGGTGTAAAGAACGTGGAATAGAATTCTACGCAATAAACAAGAACTTCCCCGAAGAGGAACTTGGTGAAGATAACTGTTTCGGGAAAATCAATGCCGACATTTTCATTGACGACCGCAACCTCGGCGGTCTCCCCGATTGGGGACAGATATATAAGATGATTACCGAAGAAAAAAGCTGGAAAGATATCTATTCCCACACCGGTGAAACAGAGCTAAAGAGACGCAAATGGTTTTGCAAAAAATAAACGATAAACAACGATTTTTTTCTTCTTAATAATCAAGGCATTGCTGAATTTTAAAGAAAAAGATGCAAAAAAAACATTCAAAAAGATTTGTGCATTTAAAAAATATTCGTACCTTTGCAACGCTTTAAGGCAATGAGTTGCGCTGTTAGCTCAGTTGGTAGAGCAATTGACTCTTAATCAATGGGTCCAGGGTTCGAGTCCCTGACGGCGTACGAAGGAAAAGATGTTGGATCCCAACATCTTTTTTCTTTTTTATCTCCACCCTGCCGAATATTGGGCGGTCGTATATAAAGCAACGGGCCACGCTTACGCATGGCCCGCTCAATTCCGAAGCTGAATTTATCCTAAATAAGATTTAAGGAGTTTACTTCTTTGATTCTGTTTCAAACGGCGAATAGCTTTCTCTTTAATCTGACGAACACGTTCACGTGTCAAGCCGAAACGGTCACCTATTTCCTCGAGAGTCATCTCCTGCATGCCGATACCGAAGAACATCTGAATGATCTCCTTCTCTCTGTCGGTCAATGTAGAGAGTGCGCGATTGATTTCGCATGACAAAGATTCGTTTTCCAGCACATTGTCGGCCATCGGAGAATCATCATTCACAAGCACGTCAAGAAGGCTGTTGTCTTCACCGTCCACGAACGGAGCGTCAACGGATATGTGTCTTCCTGACACTTTTAATGAATCCACGACTTTATCAACGGGCAGGTCAAGCTGGTCTGCAAGTTCTTCCGCTGAGGGGCGACGCTCATTTTCTTGTTCAAATTTTGAGAATGCCTTGCTGATTTTGTTTAGCGAACCTACTTGGTTCAATGGAAGGCGTACGATTCTCGCTTGCTCTGCAAGAGCCTGAAGAATTGATTGTCTGATCCACCAAACAGCATAACTGATAAACTTGAAACCACGTGTTTCGTCAAATTTCTCTGCAGCTTTTATAAGTCCCAAGTTGCCCTCGTTTATCAAGTCGGGCAAACTCAATCCTTGATTCTGATACTGTTTTGCTACAGAAACGACAAAACGCAAATTGGCCCTTGTCAGTTTTTCCAACGCTCTGCGGTCACCTTTTCTGATTTTTTGGGCAAGCTCTACCTCTTCTTCAACGGTAATGAGTTCTTCGCGGCCAATCTCCTGCAGGTACTTGTCGAGCGATGCGCTTTCGCGGTTTGTGATACTTTTTGTAATCTTTAATTGTCTCATTGTGTTTTGCTACAATTTCAATTTGCAAATTTAATACTATATATTACTATATACAACAAAACCGGGTTAAAAGTTATGAAAAAATGCCGGCCTTTGAAATTTTCTTTTTTTGGCGTCAAACGTGTAAAGGTTGGAGTACACCGCTGTGCAACATCCCACAGGTTCTTCCCTGTCCTTACAAGTACAAAATGCATAATAAAAAAAGCAGAAAAAACACTTTATACCTTGTCTGATAACAACAGCCGGAAAAGCAATCAAAGGCCGGCAACATTAAGTATGTTTTCACTTCTATAGAGTAAAGAACTCCCAAAATACAACATACAAAACAGTTAATAAGTGTTAATAATGAAAATAAATTATGTAACGTTCTATTTTACAATTATTTAGAAAATATCAATCTAACGCAAAGTAAAACAAACAATGCGATTAGACACATGTTCTAATCGCATTGTTTGTTCTTTGTCAAGATGCTTACATCTGAAAATATTCTTTATTTTATAAGGTATTTACGGCCATCGACAATAACAATTCCCGAAGAAGGGAGTTTGTCAAGTTTCTGCCCGAGAAGATTGTATATACCTTTGCATGAATTTTCATCTGTAGCGACAATATCTTCGACAGCCGTCGATTCGTTCAAAACAATATTAGGATTCTCGAAAATGCACATCACGGCTCCGTGATCGTTCCATGTCCAGTTTCGGACTGCCGTAACAGCCTCATTTGTAACAACGCATGCGAAGTTCTTAGAGCTTTCGCTATGATCGCCGCCTGCATGTATACTGAAAGTACCATCGCCATTGTCGCGTATTGCGTCGAGCGCTGTTTTTTCCGCCGTAAAGACGTAATCCCTGTCTACACGAGTAACATATTCCTGTTTCGCGGGCTGAAACAAGTAGTATTTCCCGTATTCATAAATTATTTGCCATACGACGGTCTTGTCAAAAGGGGTCACTTCCTCCTTGTATATATTCACCACCGCTTGATTAGTAGGTAGATTGTTGTACGAAGAGTTTGTCATTCCTCTAAGACTAAGATAGGTGTCCGAAATGGTTGTATTCCATGCAAGATACCCTTCGCCGCTTTTAGCCTTGATATGATATGCCGCATCATTGTCCAATTCGTCAAGCGAGGTTATTTGAATATACTCTTGTACCTTTTTATACACAACCTTTATTATATTGTTTTGCGCATCCAAAGATACTTTGATAATAGAATAGTCCGCAATATTTATGGCCGCTACGTCGGCAAGGGCAAAGAATTGGCTTGCCAACAGAACGTCACCGGATTTGTATTCTTTGCCGGCAAAGACAACGCCGCCGCCCTTACCGTCATCGCCCTCCACGCTTACCGTGTACTTATAAGCCTGCTGCATATCGCCCTTAATGCTCACCTGATTGCCTCGCATATATTCTGCAGGGATAGTGTAGGTGCCGTCTGCCGCAATAGCAGTATGCGGAACATTAATTTCGATCCAATTGGGGTTGCCGTTGCTGTCGAGCTGTTCTGCGGCATTCACATTGTAACCATACTTAAGAGCGAAGCCGTACTGTATGAATCCCGGGGCCGGAACATCTTTTACCTTCAAAGGCTGCGCATAGCCGGTCACATAGCCTTGCAACGCGCTTCCGTCAGATGCCAATACAATGTCGCCGTTAAGCTGGGAAGCGCTCACCGTAACCTTGTCTCCGTGAACGTCAAGCATGACATCCACGTAACCGCCGCCATGTTTAACGATTTCGCTGCTGCCTGCAGGGTCAAGATTATCCCAATCAACCTTGTATCGCATGCGATAGAGGCCTGCCGGAGTTCCGGCGGGAATAGTAAATTCAGGTACGCCGCCGGCTATAGTATTACCGTCGTTTGTCGTGGTTCCGTCACTCTTGTACCATGTTTCACCTACCCTGGCAGCGCTGTAGCTTACTATTTCGCTGCCGTTTGCAGGAGTTCCATTGTTGTTTACCGCATATTCGAACTTGCCGTCATTGTTCCAATCGACATACACATAGGCGCTCATCCAAGATCCTGTGTAATTGAATGTCGGCCGTACTTTAGTGCCGGCCTTCGCTGAGAAGACGTTCAAAGTCGTATTGTCAGTATATACCATACCCGAGGCCGCTGCCGAAGAATAACTTCCGTCGGACGATGTGAGGCCAACGCTGTTCAGACAACGATCATTACGAGAACTTTTCGCGTCCTCACCATAAGTAAGAGCGTACTTTTCTGTCGAGAAACGCTTGTCAGGAACATTGTCAATCACTATTTCATCGAAGTAAGCGAACCAATCCTCAGTGTCGGCATGAGGAGAACGCACGTCGGGAACGATAATCAAAGAGTAGATATCGATACCGCAGCCGGGATTATCTTCCTTTGAGTAAGAGAAGCCCTTGAAACTCATTACAACATCCTGCCAACCCGCTTTAGGAGCTACATCGACATTGGTAACAGCCCAGAACTGCTCGTCTTCACCGTCCTGCCAGCTCCAGCTTTCCTCAACGCGTTTACCGAGTCCGATGACCATCATACGGCTATCGGCAGGCTTGTCTTTGAGGTACGTCATCACGTGAATGTACTGCAACTGCTTAGTCATACGGATTGGCTCTTTAAGATCAATGCGTAAGCCGAATGTGTTGCTGCCGTAGCGGCTGCGCTGCAGAGCTACGACCTTGCCTGTTGGGTTCGGCGCCGTGCCAAGTACATCGTCTACCGAAGTATCGGGATTATCCGTTACCGCGACATTGCCGGTAAGGGTTCCTTTGCGGAAAGGACTTTCTGTCCAAGAGTCGTAAACTCTTATAGATTTATAATCTTCTTTATCGAATGTTATCGAGGTCTGTGCCTGCGCTGTGAGTCCGAAAAACACCAACGCAGCAGAAAGGATGATATTCTTTTTCATAATTTCCTGTTTTTTAATTAGTGTTGATGTCTGTTAGTATACATTCAGGTTTGAGAGCAACGGACAAGCACGGCTGTCAAGGATGGTAATGCGCAGCTTCTTTGCGTTATAACCGTTGCCATAGCTTTCGCTAGTCTTTCCGTTCAAAGGAATTATGCGCTTGTATCCCACGGTAGTGGTCTGCATGTTGGGGCAGAGTTCAGTCCACGAAGAGCCGTCTTCGCTGTACTCTATTTTGAAGTCCTTAATACGCTGACCCAACTTTATTGGCTCCTGCATTACAAGATAGCGCACCGTCTGCGGGGTGTCCCAGGTAAGAGTTATGGTCGCGTCGAGCTTGCCGTCATTGGTACCCCAATAGGTCTCCTTGTTGCCGTCAGTAAGATTAGCCTTCTCGTATTTGCCGCCTGAACGTGTTTCGCTTACCTCAATGGTCGCAGACTTGGCGAAATCTCTGGCCTCGGTAGTCGCGTCAAGACCGTATACAGGCACCGCAAGGCGCTCATGCAACATCTGTCCCAGTTTCTTCAGCTCGTTTACGGTGTTTGCCGGAAGCACGCCATACTGATCGGGAGGACAGTTGAGAATAAGAGTAGCATTGCGGCCTACTGTTTCCAGATACATTTGGAACAGACGCTCTGCGCTCTTCATGCTCTCGCCATTGTGCCAGAACCAACCTGCGCTCGTAGCCTTTGCGTCACTCTCGCCGGGATTCCAGAACCAGCCGTCGATATCACCTTCTTCGCGTACAACGCTTTCGGACAAATAATCGGTCATGGCCCAGTTAGTTTCACCGGCATATCCCGACTCGTTACCGATCCAACGGGCCTCGCCGCCGACGCCCCACATTATACAATCTGGAGCGATACGATGCACGCGGGCACGCAGATTCGGCACGTCGTAATATATTTCCGGGTCGATGTCACGATTGCCGCCTTCGCCGCCGTAGTAGCCGTCGCCGCCGCGTGCGCCGTCGAACCACATCTCAAACTGGTCAGAGCCGAATTCCGCCAATTCTTCGCATTGTTTGAGGAAAACCTCGGTTACATAAGTATCCTTGCCATAATGAGCGGAGTTGCGATCCCACGGAGATATGTAGAAACCATACTTCATGTTATGCTTCTTGCTTGCATCGGCAAATAATTTAGGTATATTCGCATTGCGACCGTTATCATTACCTGCGTTTTTGATGCTGTGTTCGGTTGTAGCTGTGGGCCACAAGCAGAATCCGTCGTGGTGTTTCACTACGGCGATACCGCCATTCATGCCGGCCGCCTTTACCGATGTTACCCATTGTTCGGGATTAGGAACAGCTTTTGGAGCGTAGGTCGATTCCTTTTCGTTACCGAAGCCCCACTCAGAACCGGTAAAGGTATTCATACCATAGTGAAAGAAAGCGTAAAACTCTGTTTCGTTCCACTTAATCTGCCGTTCATGAGGTACCGGATGTACAGGAGCCGGCGCATTGTCAGGGTTGGCAATAACTTCGTCCTTGAGCTGCAATTGAGCCATTGTGGCCATTGGAGCTACCAACCCGCAAAAAACGAAAAATTTGAATAGTTTTCTCATTGTCAATTAAGGTTAGTTATTCATTCTTTATTAAAATAGGAGTGGCTAATATGAAGCGTATCCTGTAGATAGCAAAACCGGATGTCGTATAGCCTGGCATGACAAGGTTTTAATGCCCGGCTTGAAACGCGCCCGCTACTGCATCCTTCGCAAAAATAACTAAAATTACAAAAGAAATGTGATTAATACATTTTTTAACAACAATTTGCAATTGTTACAAAATTGAAATTTTGTCAGAACTATTAGACCTGACAGAAATGTGTAATGCTCGTAAATAGATGAATATGAGCAAGATAAGAAGTAAACTGTTTTATAAAATCAAATTGATGAATTTGATTTTATTCCGGGAATTCTATTTTCAGGTCGTTTTTGCTTGCTATTACGAGCTTTTCGTAACGCTCCTTCAAACGAGGCATGCGTGAAAGACGCATAGACAACCGCACCATGCAGTCGTTGTCGAACACCTGCTCCACTACCCTCGGCTCTTCCTCTTTTACTATCCGAAGAACGTCATTCAGCAGAGGGTAGGAAAATTTGAGGATAATTTCGCTGTTTATTGTCTTTTCGACATGTTCTGCCGCATCGAGCGCTTCGGCTGCCGCAGCGCGGTAGGCCACGATAAGACCGCTCGTACCTAACTTCACGCCGCCGAAATAACGTACTACAATCACAAGTACGTTCGTGAGTTCCTTGCTGTGTATCTGTCCCAATATAGGCTTTCCTGCCGTTCCCGAAGGTTCGCCGTTATCGTTGGAACGTTCCTGCTCGCCGCGCTCGCCCAGACGGTAGGCATAGCACACATGGCGTGCGTCGTAATATCTCTTCTGGTATATCTCGATATGCTCCTTTACTTGCTCGACAGTGGTCACAGGTATGGCAAAAGCAAGGAATTTACTCCGCTTTTCGGTGTATATCGCCTCGCCTTGCCGTTCTATCGTCTTGTATATATCCTGTTCGAGCATAATCAGCGTTTAGAAAAATCCTTCATACATTCCGCAAGAGCTTTAACTCCTTCGAGAGGCATAGCATTGTAGCACGACGCCCTGAAACCGCCTGCGACACGATGCCCTTTTATCGCTACCAGTCCCCTTTCGGCGGCATATTCTGAAAACGGCTGTTCAAGCTCTTCGTATCCCGGAGACATGACGAAATCAATGTTCATGAAAGAGCGGTCATCGCCTTCGACCGTCGCGCGGAACAACGGATTACGGTCAATCTCGCCGTACAAGACATCAGCTCTCAAGCGCGCCCTGCGTTCCATTTCGGATACGCCGCCCTGCTCTTTTATCCAGCGCAGATTGCACAGCGCTGTATATACGGGGAGCGTAGGCGGAGTGTTGAACAGAGAACCGGCCGCCACATGTATTTTGTAGTCAAGAATAGATGGAATAGCGCGTCCCGTCATTCCCAGAGCATCCTCCTTGACAATAACGAACGAAAGGCCCGACTGAGCGAGATTTTTTTGCGCCCCGCCGTAGATGCATACATATTTCGACACGTCCACAGGACGGGAAAAGATGTCGGACGACATGTCGGCGACAAGCGGCACCGGAGAATCGATGTCAGCATGAAGCTGAGTGCCGTACACGGTATTGTTCGATGTCACGTGCAGATAGTCGGCGTCTGCAGGAATATCAAAGCGCTTCGGAATGTAACAAAAGTTCTTGTCGGCCGAAGAAGCGGCTTCTACCACCTCGCCGAAGAGAGTCGCCTCTTTCATGGCTTTCGATGCCCAGACGCCGGTATTGAGATAAGCAGCCTTGCGAGCAAGAAAGTTGTAAGGCACCATACAGAAATGCATGCTCGCTCCGCCGCCGAGCAACAGCACCTCGTACCCGCCGGGCACATCAAGAAGTTCCTTGATGAGAGAGCGGGCCTCGTCGAGAATAATCTTGAATTCCGGCGAACGGTGACTCAGTTCCATTAACGACAGCCCCAAGCCGTTATAGTCGAGAACAGCTGCGGCTGTAGCCTCCACTACGTTGTGCGGAAGCATAGAAGGGCCGGCGTTGAAATTATATTTCTTCATGGAAACAACTCGTTACAGTGCGCGAAGTTATAAAAAATGAAACGAAAAACAGAGAAAACAGACAAGAAAGGAAACCAAAATGGGTGATTTCAATTTATGCAACAAAAATAAAACTGAAATGAACGGTGATTTCACTTGCACCTTGCGGGCATTATAAGCGTCTTTATTCCTTTGATTTTTTTTCCTTCGACGGCTTTAAGCGCAGCACGCATATATTTCATTCTGACAGCCGCGTAGGAGTAGTTTTCAAAGACAAGTATCGTGCCTACATCTTCAGCTTTCAGTCCTCCGATCTTGATGAAGAAGCCGGCAATGTCGCCACGGCTAAGCTTGTCGCGCTTGCCTTTGCCGATGTAAAGTATAGCCCATTGCGGAGCGGGCGGCAAAACTGCGCGTTTGGGAAGCGTGTATTCGCTTAGGGATTCCGGAACGAATTCCGGCAAGGACTTGTTCTCGAACGAGATAAGGTATACAGCCCCGTCGGCTTCCCAACGTGCGGTACGTCCGTTGCGGTGAGTGAATATGTCGGCAGTCAATGCACGCTGGTAATGCACCACATGCTTGACATCCTTTATATCAAGGCCGCGGGCGGCCAGGTCGGTGCTGACAAGGATATTCGAATTGCCGCACTTGAAACGGAAGAGAGACAGTTCACGCTCTTTCTGTTCCATGGCGCCGTGATAGGCAACGCAGTTCATGGACTTGCCCGCAAGATATTTTCGAACCTCCTCGACGCTCTCCCTGAAGTTGCAGAAGACGATAGAAGGCTCGCCGCCGAACGAGCATAAGAGCGAATAAAGGGTTGCGAGCCGCTTTTCGGGCGTTGTCGTGACCGTATAGAACGATGTGCGTACAGCAGGCTGCTCGCTGCCGCTGCGGAAATCGAGCCTTTCGGCGTTTCCCGCGCCTGCGAACAGCGGAATTTCAGCGGCATCGGTTGCCGAAAGAAGGAAACGCGACTTCACGTTCGGCAACGCATCGGCGAGCCGCTGCATCTCTTCCTGAAAGCCAAGTTCAAGGCACTTGTCGAACTCGTCAATCACAAGCAACGAACAGTTGTCCGCCGCAAACGAAGCATGCGAAAGGTGGTCGAGCAGACGGCCAGGCGTTCCGATTACTACCGACGGAGACGCTCCTCCCAATGAGGATATTTCCTGTTCGAGTGGGCGTCCTCCGTAAAATGCCGCCGCATGAAAAGATGTCTTCATGGAACGCCACACCTCGAACACCTGCCTTGCAAGCTCGCGTGACGGAAGCACCACCAATGCCTGGACTCCGTCGCAGTCCTTGTTGAGACGTTCGAGCAATGGCAGCAGAAAAGCTATGGTCTTGCCAGTTCCTGTGGGTGAAAGAAGCACCATACTTCCGTTATCGCGGCAATGCGCCAATGCCGACCGCTGCATTGCGTTAAGCCTTTTGATGCCCAAATTGCTTAATGCAGAATCTTGTACTCTTGTCAATTCCATTTCAGTATATATAACCTGTTTCTATCCAAAGGCCTTTGTTTTTCTTTATTGCCTCAAGATTCCGTTTCATGTATTCCACCATTTCAGGCGTTTCGTCTGCTACATTTACAGTTTCGTCAAACTCGCCGTTCACCCTTCTGTAAAGCTGGGGTTCGGCAGAATATCCGGTCTCAATCTTTGGTCCCCAGGGCACAATAGCGGGGCCGCCCTTAGGCTCTATGTATTTCCATTCGCCGTCTATCAACGACAAAGTATGATTGGCCGCCATGCCTACAGCGAACGAGCGGTTTTGAGGAATTTCTCCGAGCCACACACGATATTCGGAAGCGTTGCCGTCGGGCGAAAGCGAAGACGCGTCAGGCAAGCCCGCGATTTCCGCCATCGCTTCAAGAAAGTCTATCTGAGACACAAGAGCGTTCTTAACGGCAGGCCACTTGATTCTTGCAGGCCAGTGGACAATGAACGGCACACGTGTACCTCCCTCAAAAGCGCTGTACTTGCCGCCGCGCGAACCGCCCGCAGGCTCATGCCCGCCTGCAAGTTCCTCGGCATTGTCGGCATATCCGTCATCGAGTACAGGGCCGTTGTCGCTGGTAAGGATAATAAGAGTGTTATCGAGCAGGCCATATTCCTTCAGGGCGTTTACGATTTCACCTACAGACCAATCGAATTGAACTATTGCGTCACCGCGCAATCCCATACGGCTTTTGCCTCTGAAACGTTCGTGCGGGAAACGGGGAACATGAATGTCGTTAGCGGCAAAATATATAAAGAACGGAGTCTCCTTGTTGGCTTTTATGAAATCAACAGCATGCGAAGTTATGCTGTCGGCAATATTCTCGTCTTTCCACAGAGCATCGCCGCCGCCCTTCATGTATCCGATACGTCCGATCCCGTTCACCACCGACATGTCATGACCGTGCGAGTGTCTTAGATTGAACAGCTCTTCGGGGTTGTCCCTGCCTGTAGGCTCGCCTTCGAAATTGCTTTTATAACTTACGTATATGGGAGCCGACGCATCGTAATTCGCGACTTTGCCGTTTTCTATAAACACGCACGGTACCCTGTCGGCTGTGGCCGCCATAATATATGAATAGTCAAAGCCTATGTCGGCCAATGAAGGCGAAAGGGGCTTGTTCCAATCCTGCCCGCCGCTTACTGCGCCGAGTCCGAGATGCCATTTGCCGAAAGCGGCGGTAGTATAGCCGGCTTCCTTAAAAACGTCGGCGACAGTATACTGCTCCGGCGAAATTATCATCGCGGCATCGCCGGCCGCGACATCCGTCCCCCTCTTCCGCCAGGGATACTCCCCGGTCAGCAACGAATAACGTGAAGGCGTGCTTGTCGAAGCGACGGAATGAGCGTCGGTAAAGCGAAGCCCGTTAGCGGCAAGTTCATTGACATTGGGCGTTCTCACGCCTTTGGCGCCATAACATTCAAGGTCGCCGTATCCTAAATCATCGGCATAAATCATAATGACATTGGGAAGGAAAGAACTTTCCTTGTCAGATACGGCTTGTGCCGACACAAAAAACGGCGAGGAGAACGCCAAAGCGGCGACTCCTTGTTTTACAATTTTCATTTGGCAGATATCGCAATAAGGTTTTTACAAAAATAACTAATTTGGAATAAATAATGAAAACTATCAGAGCAAAAAACAAATTCTGCCATTTTGACATTTGATGTCATGCGAAAAAGCGGTATCTTTGGCGAAATTTGTGCCAAAACTTCATTGGCATGCTATTTGTTAGGATAAAAATAGAAAATAATTCGAAATGAGATGAGCGAAAAAGATAAAGAAATCAAGGAAGAGAACGTTAATGAGAATATTGACGTAACGAATGAGGAGATTGCGACAGAGAATATCGCGGAAGAGGAGAATGTGGAACTGACCCGGGAGGAACGTCTGCAGAAAGAACTTGACGAGGCCAACGAAAAAGTCGCGTCACTCGAAGACAAGTATCTTCGCCAAGCGGCAGAGTTCGACAACTACCGCAAGCGTACAATTAAAGAGAAGACCGAACTTATAAAGAACGGCGGTGAGCGTGTGCTTGAATCGATACTCCCCGTACTCGATGATTTCGAACGCGCGCTCAGCAACCTTGCTAAAGACGAAAACGCTGCCGAAATAATGACAGGCGTAGAACTTATATACAACAAGTTCGTGGCGACGCTAAAGCAGAACGGTCTGCAAAAGATAGAGACCGATGGCGCTGAATTCAATACGGACTACCACGAGGCGATCGCTATGGTACCCACGCCCGACGAAAACCTCAAAGGCAAGGTGCTGGACTGCGTTCAGGCCGGTTACACATTAAACGACAAAGTAATACGCCACGCAAAGGTTGCTGTAGGCGAATAATAGCAGGAATATGGCAAAACGTGATTACTATGAAGTGCTTGGCGTAGATAAGAATGCGTCGGCAAACGACATAAAGAAGGCTTACCGTAAATTGGCGATACAGTACCACCCCGACAAAAACCCGGGAGATAAGGAGGCCGAAGAGAAGTTCAAGGAGGCGGCCGAGGCGTACAGCGTGCTGAGCGACGCCGACAAGAAAGCCCGCTACGACCAGTTCGGTTTTGAGGGCGTCAGCGGCGCTGCGGGCGGCGGTTTCAACGGCGCAGGCATGGACATGAACGACATCTTCTCAATGTTCGGCGACATATTCGGCGGACGAGGGGGCTTTGGCGGCTTCGGAGGTTTTGGCGGAGGCGGCAATGCGGCGCCGCAAAGACACAGAGGCAGCGACCAGCGAGTAAAAGTGAAACTTACTTTGCAGGAAATAGCCAACGGAGTGACAAAGAAATTCAAGCTCAAGAAATATGTGCCTTGTTCACACTGCGGAGGCAGCGGAGCCCAAGACAACGCTATGGAGACATGCCCCGACTGCAAAGGCTCTGGACGCGTGATACGCACGCAGCAGAGCTTCTTCGGCATGATGCGTACCGAGACCGTATGTCCACGTTGCGGCGGCGAAGGCAAAATAATCAAGAATAAATGTCCGCATTGCAACGGCGACGGCATTGTAATGGGTGAAGAGGTCGTTGAGGTACAGATACCGGCAGGCGTTATCGACGGCATGCAGCTGTCTATGAGAGGCAAGGGCAATGCCGGCAAACGCAACGGCATAAACGGAGATTTGCTGATTCTTGTCGAAGAGGAGAGACACCCGGAACTGGTGCGTGACGAGAACGACCTTATATACAGCCTGCTGCTTGACATCCCTACAGCGGCATTGGGCGGATTTGCCGAGATTCCAACTATCGACGGAAAGGCAAAGGTGACCATTGATCCGGGAACACAGCCCGGCAAGGTGCTTCGCCTGCGTGGCAAGGGACTGCCTACGCTGAACGGATACGGCAAAGGCGACATTGTCGTGAACATCAGCGTATACATTCCCGAAACACTTTCAAAGGATGAGAAGAAATCGGTAGAGAACTTCAGGAATTCCGACAATTTCAGGCCGAGCGAAAGCATCAAGGAAAAAATATTCCGCCGCTTCAAAAGCCTTTTCGACTGATTGAGGAAATAAAGATATGAACTACGACGAAACAGTTACATACCTTTTCAACTGCGCACCGCCCTTCCAGCAAGTAGGCGGTGCGGGTTACAAAGAGGGGCTATCAACGACGATAGAACTTGACAACCATTTAGGTAACCCGCATAGAAAATTCCGTACAATTCACATTGCGGGAACGAACGGTAAGGGCTCTACATCTCACACTCTCGCAGCGATACTCCAGGAGAGCGGATACAAGGTCGGACTTTACACATCGCCTCACCTTATTGACTTCAGGGAACGCATACGAGTGAACGGAAAACCGGTAAGCAAAGAGTATGTCGTTGATTTCGTCGAGAAACACAAAGACTTTTTCGAGCCTCTGCAGCCTTCGTTTTTCGAGCTTACCACTGCAATGGCGTTCAACTGCTTCGCAATGGAGAATGTTGATATCGCTGTGATAGAAACAGGCCTTGGCGGACGCTTGGACTGCACCAACATCATAACACCCGAACTTTGCATAATAACCAACATAAGCCTTGACCACACACAGTTCTTAGGCAGTACGCTTGCAGAAATAGCAAGAGAAAAAGCAGGAATAATAAAGCATGGCGTTCCTGTCGTAATCGGCGAGACTGAGCCCGAAACAAAAGCTGTTTTCAACCGCAAAGCCGAAGAAGAGGAGGCATCTGTCATTTTCGCCGAGGAGGAGGCGTTGCTCACATCGGCGACGCCGGCCGAAGACGGTTATGTGTACGTGACAAAAAGCTACGGGACAATAACGGGCGAACTCGGAGGCGACTATCAATTGAAGAATACGAATACCCTGTTGTCGGCCTTGAGAATTCTTGCAGAAAAGGGATACCGTATCACCCCTGAATCGGTGCGAAAAGGTTTTACAAACGTATGCTCGCTGACAGGTCTGATGGGACGCTGGCAAAAGATAAGCGACAACCCTAAAACGGTATGCGATGCCGGGCATAACATAGGCGGAATAGGATATATAACCGCACAACTCAAGAAGCAGCAATGCAAGACGCTCCGCATAGTCTTCGGCATGGTGAGCGACAAGGACATTGCGGGCGTGTTGAGGATGATGCCGAAAGAGGCGACGTACTATTTTACTCAGGCAAGCATAAAGCGTGCTATGCCTACGGAGAAACTTAAAGCGATTGCCGCCGAGTTCGGGCTTAGAGGCGACTGCTACCCTACCGTAAAGGATGCTCTGCAGACCGCTGTAGCCGACAGCGACAAAGAGGATTTCATATTCGTGGGAGGCAGCTGTTTCATTGTAGCCGACCTTCTTTCATCATTTGAAAAATAAATAGCTTCAACTGTGCCGTGACAAGGTAAATCGGTAAAAGATAACGGTTTTCATCTTTCGCAATATTTCCCTGTGCGGAACGCACTGTAAATATTGTTAATTTTTATCTCAAATTGCTTTGAGGTAAAATCTTTTTTTATTTTATTTGCGGAAGAATAGCTATTTATAACTGACATAATATGAGTTGTACTGAAAATCTCTCACAATTGAAGGCCGCCGACTTCAAAAAGAACATCGGCGGCAAAGAAACAGCACTCTTCATTCTTAAAAACAATAAGGGTTGCGAAGTAGCGATAACGAATTACGGCGGTGCAATCTGCAGCATCATGGTCCCGGACAGAAACGGCAATTTCGCCAATGTCATTCAAGGACACGACAGTATAGACAATCTTTTGAACAGCCCGGAGCCATTCTTGAGTACACTTGTAGGACGCTACGGCAACCGCATTTGCAAGGGCAAGTTCACAATTGACGGCAAAGAGTACAGCCTTGCGATAAACAACGGCCCCAACCACCTTCACGGCGGCCCTACAGGCTTCCACGCAAGAGTATGGGACGCGGAGCAGCTCGATGCCCGGACATTGAAACTGCACTACTTGTCGGCCGACATGGAAGAGGGTTTCCCCGGCAATCTTGACGTTACGGTAGTATACACGTTCACCGACGATAACGAACTTAAGATCGAATACACGGGCACTACCGACAAAAAAACTATCGTAAACCTCACAAGCCACGGTTTCTTCTCTTTGTCAGGAATTGCGAACCCCACTGCTACTATCGACAACCTCGTTTGCGAAATCAATGCAGACTTCTTCGTTCCGATCGACGACACATCAGTTCCCTACGGCAGCATCGCTCCCGTAAAAGGCACAGCGTTCGATTTTACCGTTCCTGCAGAGGTCGGCGCACGCATTGACGCTGACGAAGAGCAGATAAAACATGGGGCAGGTTATGACCACTGCTATGTTCTTAACAAAAAAGAGGCCGGCGAACTCAGCTTCGCGGCAAAGGTGACTGAACCTGTCAGCGGACGCACAATGGAGGTATATACCACAGAACCCGGAGTCCAGGTTTACACATCGAACTGGCACAGCGGCTTTGCCGGCGCTCACGGAGCGACATTCCCCAAACGCAGCGCTATCTGTTTCGAGGCACAGCATTTCCCCGATTCTCCCAACCGCTCACACTTCCCGAGCGTAACGCTTTGCCCCGGCGAGACTTACAAGCAGGTAACTGTATATAAATTCGGAATTGACAAATAAATTTTCATTTATAAACTAAAAAATTAAAACTATGAGTAATCAGAAAAAACAATGGGGAGCTATCATCGTCATGATTGCGCTCTTCGCAATGATTGCCTTCGTGACAAATCTGTGTTCACCAATGGCAAACATCATTAAAGCACAGGGTGACATTCCGGAAGTTCTTGCACAGATCGGCAACTACGGTAACTTTGTCGCTTATCTTGTAATGGGTATACCTGCCGGTATGCTTATCGCAAAGTTCGGTTACAAGAAGACCGCCCTTATCGGTCTTACTGTAGGTATCATCGGTATCCTTGTACAGTGGTTCAGCGGCATGCTCGACGCTAAGGATAACCTCGGCCTCGTATTCGCCGTTTACCTTATCGGTGCGTTCATTGCCGGTTTCTGTATGTGTATCCTCAACTGTGTTGTAAACCCGATGCTTAACCTTCTCGGCGGCGGCGGCAACAGCGGCAATCAGCTCATCCAGCTCGGCGGCGTGTTCAACTCTTCGGCAGCTGTAGCAGTATACATCATCATGGGTGCCCTCATTGGCGAGATCTCTAAGGATACAGCTATCTCTGACGCTACTCCCGCGTTGATGATCGCTCTCGCGATCTTCGTTATCGCTTTTGTGGTTATCCTTTTCACTAAGATTGACGAGCCCGAGCAGGCACCTGTTCAGATAAGCCTTATCAAGGGCGCCTTGAAGTATCGTCACTTCACACTCGGTATCCTTGCCATTTTCCTTTACATGGGTATTGAGGTAGGCGTTCCTACATACGTTAATATGTACCTTGTAAATACTCCCGAACTCGGCATCTCAGCCGCTACTGCAGGTCTTATCGTTGCTGTATATTGGTTCATGATGCTTATCGGCCGTTTCGTAGGCGCAAGCATCGGCAGCAAGGTATCAAGCCGTGCAATGATTACTACAGTTTCTATCGCTACACTGGTTCTCGTGGCGTTCGGTATGTTCTCAAGCCCTGAGACTACAGTACAGGTTCCCGGTATCGACTGGGGTACATTGTCGCTCATCTGGGCTAAGGTTCCTGTGGGCATTTTCGCGTTCCTTCTCGTAGGTCTCTGCACATCAGTAATGTG